>CAZNII010000005.1:3374-22606 GCA_964573075.1 uncultured Novosphingobium sp.
TCATGGCGACCCGTAGCCTCCCCCGCCCGGCGTTTCGATCACCATGGCATCGCCGGCGGCAACTGTCACCCCGGCGGTGGAATCGAGAACCTCAACTTCGCCTGAGGTTCGCTCGACGCGGGTCTCGCCCGGCAGGGCAGCTCCGCCGCCGGCAAGGCCGAACGGTCGGGTGCGGCGACGGTTAGAGAGGATGCCCGCCTCCATGGCCTCGCGGAAACGGATCTTTCGCACCGCTCCGTCACCGCCGCGCCAGTGCCCTGCTCCGCCCGATCCGGTGCGGATGCGGAACTCCTCAACCAGCACCGGAAAGCGGCTTTCCAGCACTTCGGGATCGGTCAGGCGCGAATTGGTCATGTGGGTCTGAACCGCGCTGGCTCCGGCAAAGCCCGGCCCGGCGCCCGAACCGCCGGCGATCGTTTCGTAGTATTGGTAGCGATCGTTACCGAAGGTGAAGTTGTTCATCGTCCCCTGGCTGGCGGCCATCGCGCCAAAGGCCCCGAACAGCGCATCGGTCACCGCCTGGCTGGTCTCGACATTGCCCGCCACCACCGCCGCCGGATAGCGCGGGGACAGCAGCGAGCCTTCGGGCACGCGGATCGTTACCGGTGCCAGGCAGCCCTCGTTCATCGGGATCGGATCGTCGATCATGGTCCGCAGCACGTACATCACTGCGGCGCGGACCACGCTGAACGGGGCGTTGAAATTGCCGGGCAGCTGCGCGCTGGTTCCGGCAAAGTCGATCGTCACATGGCGCGCCGCGCGGTCCACCGATACGGCCACCGCGATCACCGCGCCGCTGTCCATCTCCAGCCGGAAGCTGCCATCTTCCAACCGCCCGATCAGGCGGCGCACGGCCTCTTCGGCGTTGGCGTGAACGTGGCCCATGAAGGCGCGGACAACATCGGCGCCATGCTCGCGGCAGGCCGCCTCCAGCCCCACCGCCCCGCGCCGGCAGGCGGCGATCTGGGCGGAAAGGTCGCCGATGTTCTGATCGATGTTGCGGGCCGGCCAGCGTCCGCTGGCGAGCAGACCGCGCAGCTCCGCCTCGCAGAAGCGGCCTTCGTCCACCAGCAGGACGTTGTCGAGCAGGACGCCTTCTTCCTCGATTGTCCGGCTGGTCGGCGGCATCGAACCCGGCGCGATCCCGCCGACATCGGCATGGTGCCCGCGCGCAGCGACATAGAAGCTGGGCGCGTCCCGATCGCCCTCAACGAAGACCGGCGCGACCACGGTGATATCCGGCAGGTGGGTGCCCCCGGCGTAGGGCGCGTTGAGGACATAGGCATCGCCGCGGCGGATGCCCCGCCCGTCACGCCCTTCCCCGCGCGCCGCGATGATCCGCGCAACGCTTTCCCCCATTGAGCCGAGGTGGACCGGCATGTGCGGCGCATTGGCGACCAGCCTTCCGGCCGCATCGAACAGCGCGCAGGAGAAATCGAGCCGCTCGCGAATGTTGACCGAGCTGGCCGTGCGGGCCAGCGCCATGCCCATTTCCTCGGCAATGCCCATGAACAGGCCGTTGAACACTTCCAGGCGGATCGGATCGGATTCCACACCGCCCCCCGCTCGTCCTGAGCTTGTCGAAGGACTGTCCTTGTTTGCGTCAGGCGCTGCGTCCGAAGTCGAAAGCAGCCCTTCGACAAGCTCAGGGCAGACGGACTGGGGGCGACCGATCTTTGTCAACCGCAGGGTGCCATCGGGATCGACTGTCAGGGCCCAGCCCGGCTCGACCACGGTGGTCGCCAGCTCATCGATCACCACCAGCGGCCCGGCAGCACTGAAGCCGGCCGCAAGCGCGGCGCGGTCCCAGACGGGAACCTGATGGCTTGCCCCGTCGAGCCAGCACGGCGTGGTTTCGAGCGATGCCCCGGTCGCTTCGGCCAGCGGCCAGCCCAGCCCCAGAGCCGAAGCATCCTCGATCACCGCCTCCACCCGCACCCGGTCCACTACCAGCGGGCCGCTGCCGTCATAGCCGAACTCGGCGCGGTGGGCGGCGGCGAAGGCCTCGGCCAGATCTGCTGCAGGAGCCGGTTCGAGCTCGATTGCGTTCTCGGAGGCCTGCGGGCGGACGAACAGGCTGGCCTCGATCCGGCTTGGCGTGCGGCCAAGCTGCGCCTCGGCCTCGTCGGCCAGCCGCGCGCGCAGCGCCTCGACCGAAGCTTCCACCCCCGGTTCCAGCGGCAGGCCCAGGCTCGCCTCGCGCACCGCCGCCTCGCTGGCGAGGCCCATGCCATAGGCCGAGAGCACCCCGGCGAGCGGGTGGATCAGCACCGTTTCGATCCCCAGCGCATCGGCCACCAGGCAGGCGTGCTGCCCGCCTGCCCCGCCGAAGCAGGCTAGGGCATGGCTGGTCACATCGTGTCCGCGCGCCACGCTGATCTGGCGGATCGCCTGGGCCATGTTGGCGACGGCGATCCGCACGAAGCCCTCGGCAATCGCTTCGGGCTGCATCCGCTGCCCGGTTTCGGCTTCGATCCGCTCGGCGAGCGCGGCGAACCTGTCCGCCACCACCGCCCGGTCGATCGGCGCGTCGCCATTCGGGCCGAACAGGCTGGGGAAATGGGCCGGGATCAGCTTGCCGAGCATGACGTTGCAATCGGTCACGGTCAGCGGCCCGCCGCGGCGATAGCAGGCCGGCCCGGGCACTGCCCCGGCGCTTTCCGGGCCGACCACCAGCCGCCCGGCGTCGAACCGGCAGATCGATCCGCCGCCCGCCGCAACGGTGTTGATCCGCAGCATCGGGGTGCGGATCCGGACGCCGGCGACGCGGGTTTCGCTGTCGCGCTCGTAATGCCCGGCATAGTGGGAGACGTCGGTCGAGGTTCCGCCCATGTCGAAGCCGATCACCTTGTCCGCCCCGCTCGCCTGCGCCGAGCGGGCCATGCCGACGATCCCGCCGGCCGGACCGGACAGGATCGCATCCTTGCCGTGGAACCGCCCGCCCTCGATCAGCCCGCCGCTCGATTGCATGAACAGTGCCTGCCCGGCCCCGCCGAGCTGGGTGCTGAAATTGTCAACATAGCGGCGCAGCACCGGCGAGAGGTAGGCATCGACCAGCGTGGTATCGCCGCGCGGGACCAGCTTGATCAGCGGGGCCAGCTGGTGGCTGACCGAAACCTGGGTAAAACCAGCTGCCCGCGCCAGCTCAGCCAGCCGCGTCTCGTGCGCGGTGTGGTGCCAGCCGTGGACCAGGACAATCGCGATCGCGCGGAAGCCTTCCGCAACCGCAGCGGCGAAGGCCGAGGCGGCGGCCGCCTCGTCGAGCGGGCGGAGTACTTCGCCTTCGGCCGTCACCCGTTCGTCGATCTCGATCACCCGGGCATGGGGCGGCTGCGGCAGGACGATTTCGCGCACGAACAGCTCGGGGCGTTCCTGGCTGCCGATCCTCAGCGCATCGCCGAAGCCCCGGGTGATCGCCAGCACGCAGCGCTCGCCCTTGCGCTCGAGCAGGGCATTGGTGGCAACGGTCGTACCCATCCGCACTTCGCAGGGCGGGAGCGAGCCCGAAGCCGTACCGGTCAGCTGCCGGATCGCGGCGATCGCTGCGTCTTCGCTCCGGCCCGGATCCTCGGACAGCAGCTTGGCAGTGCGGACCGCGCCATCGGGAGTGCGGGCGACGACATCGGTAAAAGTGCCGCCGCGATCGATCCAGAATTGCCAGGATGCGCTCATGCCCTGGTCATAGGGCCTTGGTGGTACCCTTCAATCCCCGCCGTGTGTCAGTTTGCGTCGGCCGGAGTGACAATGATCACGACCCGGCGGTTCTGGGCGCGGCCCTCTTCGGTGTCGTTGCTGGCAACCGGCTGGGTCTCGCCGACCCCTTGATCGCGAATCTGGGCCGGGTCCATCCCGGCTGCCGCCATCCCGGCCTTGACCGAGGCTGCGCGGCGCTGCGACAGGGCTAGGTTGTAGTCGTTCGAACCGGTTGAATCCGTGTGCCCGACCACGCTGGCGCCATGGATGTTGACCTTGAGCAGGGTTGTCGCCAATCGGCTCAGCACTGCGGTTGCCTCGGGATTGAGGTCGCTCTTGTCGACCTCAAACAGAACCCGGTCGTTGAAATCGAGTTCATAGTTCTCGCCGGCCGGCTCAAACCCGAGTTCGGTCATCGCCGCGACCTGGCCTTTGCTGAACCCGGGCCTGGCCGGAACCGTGGCGCAGGCCGCCAGCAGGACCAGCATGAAAGCTGCAAGAAAATTACGCATTTGCCTCGACTCCGGTTGCATCGTCGCCACGTTTGTCGCGGTACATGCCGGAGTCAGCTTTGTGCAAGAGGTCTTGGGCAGTTTCACCGTCATCAGGGAACAGCGCAACGCCCGCGCTGACCTTGAAGGTGGCCGAAATTCCGCTCGGCAGGCGGTAGGGACGGTCCATTGCGGAGCGGACCCGCTCCAGCACTTTCCAGATGTGATCGCGCTCCTGCAGCGCGCCCAGGACCACGGCGAACTCGTCTCCGCCCAGCCGGAAGGCCAGATCCTGCTGACGGATCGCGCCGCGCAGCCGGTCGGCCACCGCGATCAGCGCGGCGTCGCCCGACTGGTGGCCATGGCTGTCGTTGATTGCCTTGAAATGATCGACATCGAGGTAAAGCAGGGCAAACACCTCGCCATTGCGCTGTGCCCGGGCGATTGCTTCGGTCAGGGTCGTGTCGAACAGTTCGCGGTTGCCCAGCCCGGTCAAGCCGTCGTGGCTGGCGCGCCAGGCAAGTTCGCGGTTTTCCGATGTCAGGCCGGCATGCCAGCCCTGCAGTTCCGCCAGCAGCGAGTTGAAGTCCTGCCCGAAGCGATCAATCTCTGCGATCCCCGAAGCCGGCACCCGCCGTTCGAATGCGCGGTCCTTGCGCACGGCGTGGGCCACCTCTGCTACGTGTTCGAGCGGCCGGACCACCTCGCTCTGCAACCGGCGGGCAAGGATCCGGGTGGCGATCACCGTCAGCCCCAGGCAAACCAGGGCAATGATCGTCCCGGCCAGGGCATAGCGCAGGATCCCTTCGGAATTGCCGTAAATGCGGACCTCGGCGATATGCTGTTCGCCGCGGTGAACCTGGTCGATCGCCGGGTCGGGCCAGAACACCGCATTGGCGGCGCGGCTGATCGCGGCAAGCGCGCCGGTCTGCGGGTTGTTCCATTCCGCCAGCATCCGCCCGGAAGCATCGCGCACCTCGACCCGTTCGACCCCGCGCCCTGCGGCAACCGAAACAATACCTTCGCGGATTGCATCGCGATCCTCGAACAGCACCGCCGGCTCGACCGTGTAGGCCACCGTCCGCGCCACCAGTTCGAGGTTGCGTTGGGCATAGTTGCGGATCACCAGCCCGCCGCTCAGCACCAGGCTGAGCGTGGCCAGCAGCACGGCGAACAGGATCAGACGCAGATGAGCCCGGGCCAGCAGATCGCGCAGGGTCGGCAGAGCGGGTTTGGCAGCCATGCTCACTGCCCCTCCTGCGCCACGCGCAAGACGCGCGGATCGACTTTCAGGCCAGAGCGCGCCACTGCATCGATATTGAGCCGGAAGCTGAGCGAATTCGGCCGATAGGTCAACGCGAACATCGCCTCGCTGGCCATTCCCGGATCGGCCTCGGCGATGGTCAGCACCCCCTTGCCGCGGACGGCCGCGGTCAGCTGCCGCTGCTGGGCGAGCGGCACCTGGCCGATGTAGAGCACGTTGCACCCGCCCAGCGCCGCGGCAGAAGCGGCAACATTGCGCCGTTCAATCCGCCGGCCGTCGGCCAGCCTGATGGCGCCGAGTTGTCCGGCGTGAAGCGCCGATCCGGCCACGCACAGTACCAGCGGATCGTGGCGTGCCGGCCAGCGGGTATATTCGATGATCGCCCGCACAGTCCGCGCGGCCGCGCTGGCATAGCGGCTGTCCCCCGCCACGGTCGCGCCCAGCGGCATGTCGGCCATGGCAAGCAGCGGCATGGCATGGCCGGCCAGCGCCGGCCGACCGGTGGCGGTCAGCAGCGTCAGGGACAGGGCAAAGGCGGCAAGACGGCGCATTGTCAGCATTGCCCCTAGCGCGCCAGCAATTGCGAGAAAATAGCAACGGGGGCCGGCTGAGACTAAGTTTTTCTACAGGTAGGCGCGATTCCCGCCATTGCGAAGGCCGTGCTGTGCCATCGCCGGACACTCTCCGGCCGGCAACGAACGGGATTGTGAATGCCGCGCCATTGGCTACACCCGTGGCCGAGGTTGTGGGAAGGGAGCGCTTGGAATGCGGAAATGGGTTCTGGGTCTGGGTGTCGGCGTGGCTGCGCTGGCCGGCGTGGTCGGGGCGCGGACCGCCATGTTCACACCCGATGCGGTTGCCGATGGCTCGGCGATCAAGGTTGCCGCCGCGCCGGCCTTCGACAACCAGCTCGCCGCCCGGCATCTTGGCGAAGCCGTGCGGTTCCGGACTGTCAGCAACCAGGATCCCGGCCAGAACCAGACGGCGGAGTGGGACAAGCTGCACGCCTGGCTGGCCAGCACCTATCCCAAGGCCCATGCGGCAATGGGGCTCGAAAAGCTGGGCCAGACGCTGGTCTATACCTGGCCGGGCAGCGATCCGTCGGCCCAGCCGATCATCGTCATGGCCCACCAGGACGTGGTTCCGGTCACCCCGGGAACGGATAAGGACTGGAAGCATCAGCCCTTTGCCGGCGAAGTGGCCGAGGGCGCGGTGTGGGGCCGTGGCTCGATCGACGACAAGGGCTCGCTGGTCGCGCTGTTCGAGGCGATCGAGGTTCTGGCCGGCCAGGGCTTCAAGCCCAGGCGGACAATCTATCTGGTTTCGGGCCACGACGAGGAAGTGGGCGGGACCGGCGCGGCCGAAGCGGCCAAGCTGCTCGCCTCGCGCAAGGTCAAGGCGCTGTTCACTATCGATGAGGGCGGGCTGATCACCACCGACACGCCGATGGTCAACCAGCCAGCGATGATGGTCGGGGTGGCCGAAAAGGGCTATGTCACGCTCAGGGTAACGGCCAAGGCGCCGGGCGGCCATTCATCCACCCCGCCGCAGGAAATCGGCACGGTCAACCTGGCCCGCGCGGTGGTGGCGATCAATGACAACCAGTTCCCGCTCGAACTGCGCGGCCCGGCCGCCCAGATGGTCGAAGTGCTGGCCGCCAGGGCCGGAGGGATGACCAGGATGGCAGTGGCCAACCGCTGGCTTTTCGGGTCGACCGTAACCGGCAAGATGGCGGAGAGCCCGGCTTCGGCCGCGCTGCTCCACACCACCATCGCTCCGACCATGCTTGAAGGCTCACCCAAGGAAAACGTCCTGCCGCAAAGCGCCAATGCCCTGATCAACTATCGCATCGCGCCGTGGGACTCCTCGGCAACGGTGCTCGAACGCGCGCGGAGCTCGGTCAGCGGGCTGCCGGTCACGGTCGACATAACCGAGCGCGGCGCGCGCGAGCCGACACCGGTTTCCTCGGCCACCTCGCTCGGCTGGCAGCTCATCGTTGCTTCGGCCCAGGCCGGGCACAAGGGGCTGATCGCCGCGCCCTATCTGGTGGTGGCGGGGACCGACAGCCGCTCGATGGCGCCGGTTTCGAACGACGTTTACCGCTTCCAGGCGATCTCGCTGAAGACCGGCGACGTCAAGATGATCCATGGCACTAACGAGCACATGACCCTGGCAAACCTGGAAAGCCTGATCGGCTTCTATGCGCGGCTGCTGGCGACGGCAGCGGGGTGATGATCGCCCCCTTGCCCTTCTTAATCGCCCGGTTAAACTGCCCGCCGGGAGAGCCGTGAATCATGCTGGACAAACAGACCTACGATCGCCTGGTTGAAAAGGCCCGCCGCACCGCGGAGCTGTTCACATTCGACGAATTCCTGCGGTACTGGGCCAATGACCGGCCCGATCGGCTGGCGATGGAAGGCGATGACCTGCGCTACAGCTATGCCGAACTGGAAGATGCGACCGCCCGGGTTGCCTCGGCCCTTCTCGCGCAGGGCCTGACCAAGGGCGACCGAGTGGCCTGGTTCGGCAAGAACAGCGCCACCTATTTCACCCTGTTCTTCGGCGCCGCGCGGGCCGGGATCGTAATGGTTCCGGTCGGCTGGCGGCTGGCCCAACCGGAAGCGGCCTTCATCATCGACAATGCCGAAGCCAAGATCCTGTTCCTGGGCGACGGCTTTGAAAGCTGTGCCGATACGCTCGGCACCCGGCCCGGCCTGATCGCCCGCTACACCTCAGAGCGCGCCCGGCGCGAGGTGCTGACCGCGCCGCGCGCCGAATTCACCCCGTCCGCTCCGGACGAGGCGGTGCTGCAGCTCTACACCAGCGGCACCACCGGCAATCCGAAGGGCGCGGTCCTTTCGAACCGCAACCTGTTCGGCCTGCGCAAGGGAAGCCTCGACAACCCGCCCGAGCACACCCTGTGGGAAGAGGACGAGGCGGTGCTGGTCGCCATGCCCTGCGCGCACATCGGCGGCACCGGATTGGGCGTGATGGCTCTGGCGGCGGGCCTGCCCGGCGTGGTGCTGAGCGAATTCGATCCGCCCCGGGTGTTCGACGCGGTCGAGAACCGCGGTGTCACCCGGTTCTTTATCGTTCCTGCAGCCCTTGCACTGCTGCTCAACCATCCCGATTGCGCCAGGACCGATTTCAGCCGGATCAAGTACATCCTTTACGGTGCCAGCCCGATCCCGCTGGAACTGCTGCGCGAATGCATCGCGATGTTCGGCGCGCAGTTCATCCAGAACTACGGCATGACTGAAACCACCGGCACGATCTGCGTCCTCCCGCCCGAGGATCACAGCGTCGAGGGCAATCAGCGGATGCGCTCCGCCGGCAAGCCGCTGCCCGGTGTGGAAATGGAAATCCGCTCGCTCGACGGAAGGGCGCTCTCACCCGGCGAAATCGGGGAGATTTGCACCCGATCGTCCAACAACATGCTGGGCTACTGGAAGCTGCCCGAAGCAACCGCCGCGACCATGAAGGACGGCTGGGTCGCCACCGGCGATGTCGGCTACATGGACGAGGACGGCTATGTCTACATGTACGACCGGGCCAAGGACATGATCATCACCGGGGGCGAGAACGTCTATCCGGCCGAGGTCGAAAGCGGAATCTACGGCCATCCCGACGTTCTGGAAGTGGCCGTGATCGGCGTGCCCCACGAAAAATGGGGCGAGGCGGTGAAGGCGGTCTGTGTGCCCAAGCCCGGTGCGACGATCGACGCGGACAGCGTGATTTCCTGGGCGCGCGAGCGGCTGGCCGGTTACAAGGTGCCCAAGTCGATCGACGTGATCGATGCCCTGCCCCGCAACCCCAGCGGCAAGATCCTGCGCCGCGAACTGCGCGCGCCCTATTGGGAAGGGCGCGAGCGCCAGATCAACTGAAAGAGGTTCAACGATGTCCGATTCCCTTCCCGGCGCGCAGGCGCATATCGAGGCCGCGCTCAAGCTGTGCGCGCAGATTGACGACCTGCCGGCCGATACGCCGCTGATCCCGATCGCCAAGGTCGGGGTGATCGGCGCCGGCACCATGGGCGGCGGGATCACCATGAACTTCCTTTCGGCCGGAATCCCGGTGACGATCGTCGAGCAGGAACAGGCCGCGCTCGATCGCGGCGTCGGGGTGATGGGGAAGAACTATGAAGCCAGCGTCAAGCGCGGCCGGATCGATGCGGCCGATGCCGCTGCGGCGATGGGCCGGCTGACCCCGTCGCTGAACTTCGACGATCTCGCCGACTGCGATCTGGTGATCGAAGCGGTCTATGAATCGATGGAGGTCAAGAAGGACGTCTTCGGCCGGCTCGACAAGATCGTAAAGCAAGGCGCGATCCTCGCCAGCAACACCAGCTACCTCGACGTCAACGAAATCGCCGCCGCGACCGCCCGGCCCGAAGCGGTGCTGGGGATGCACTTCTTCTCGCCCGCCAACATCATGAAGCTCTTGGAAGTGGTGCGCGGGGCCAAGACCGGGGCGAGCCAGCTCGCCACGGTGATGCAGCTGGCCGGCAAGATCCGCAAGGTGCCGGTGGTCTCCGGCGTGTGCCACGGCTTCATCGGCAACCGCATGCTCGCCAAGCGCCAGGAACAGGCCAACACGCTGCTGATGGAAGGCGCGGCCTATTACGATATCGACCAGGTCCTGCTCGACTTCGGCTTTCCGATGGGTCCGTTCCAGATGGGCGACCTGGCCGGGCTCGACATTGGCTGGCACCGCGATCCTTCGCGGGTCACTACGATCCGCGAGGCGCTGTGCGCTGCCGGGCGCTGGGGCCAGAAGACCGGCAAGGGCTTCTACGATTACGACGAGAACCGCCAGCGTACCCCGTCCGACGAGGTCAGGGCGATTATCGCCGACTTTGCCGCCAAGAGCGGCGTGACCCAGCGCGTGGTCAGCAAGCAGGAGATTTTCGAGCGCCTGCTCTACCCGATGGTTTCGGAAGGCGCGCTGATCCTCGAGGAAGGGATCGCCCAGCGCGCCGGGGATATCGATCTGGTCTGGCTCAATGGCTATGGCTGGCCGGCCTGGACCGGCGGGATTATGTACTGGGCCGATCGCGAAGGCCTGGGCAAGATCGCCGAGGGATTGAAGCGCCACGGCCTGCCAGTCGCGCCGTTGCTGGAAAAGCTGGCCGGCGAAGGCGGCAAGTTTAGCGCGGATTGACCCTTACCGCGCCCGCGGGATGCACTTCTCGCGCGGCAAGCCGGAGAAGCTGTCGCAATTGTAGAGCACGATCTCGGCCCCGGCCGGATCGCGCGAATAGCTGAATTCCAGCGCCGCGCGCGAAGCGGCGGGCAGCGGCAGCGAGGCCGGGATCAGGGTCCGGTCGGACCAGCCCATTACCCGGCAGGTACCCTCGGCCGGGCACAGCTTGCGGGCCATGGCCAGCGCACTGTCCGCCCCGGCCGCAGGCAGGACGGTAACGAAATTGGCCTTGCCTGACGGAAGCCGCATCACCACATCGCCGCCGGTCACCTTCGGGGTGTCGGTCGGCAGCGGCGGCATGGTCACCGGGCCTATCGCGAGGTTCGTGGCGGGCAGGTCGGTCAGGCCTGGCAGCGGCTCGACCGACCGCTGGCGCGCGATCAGCGACGCGAGCGAGGGTTCGCCCCCGCCATAGGTCTTGCGCCACGACCTGACCGAGCCCCAGAAACCCGGCCAGCGCAGGAACAAGTGGGTTTCGACCTGGGCGATCTTCTGCAGCTTGGGGCTCCACCACGGGAACACCCAGTCGGTGTGGTAATGGGTGGCATTGCCGACGACCGGGAAGACATAGCCCTTCAGCGCCTGGTCCGCCCGCGCCCGGGCCAGCGCCCAGCTGGCAGCGTCGTACTGGCGCGACAGCGAACCATCGCACGTGAAGGTGAACTGGCACCCTGTGGCACGTTCGGAGCCTTCGAACACCACGCCGCAAACGGTCGAAGCGAAGGCGGGATGGCGGGCGCGGTTGAGCACCACCTGGATCACTGCGCGCTGGCCCGGATCGCTCGATCCGGCCTCGGCCAGCGCGGCGAGCGCCAGGCAATCGCGGGCATTGGCGAAATCGGCGGCGCTTCCAGTGAAGCGATAAGGCGGCGCAGGCTCAAGCAGGTTGCTGACAAACGGGGTCGCCGCGTTCTGCGCTCGGGCGTCCTCGAGCGGGACCGCCGGGGCGGTATAGGCCAATGGCGGAAGCTCTCCCGGCCGGCCGGGCAACTGCGCCAGCTGGGCCATCAGCACCGGATCATCCGGCCCGCTCGGCTCCGCCGACGCCGAGGGCGCGAATCTCAGGCTGGCCCAGGCAAGCAGCAGCAAGGGCAGCAGCGCCAGCAGGGCGACCGTCATCCGGCGATTCAACGGATCGTCCATTCCAAGCCTTCGTTTCCGCCCCGACCGGCACGACAAAACCCCGCCGAAGCGGGGTTACCGGATCGCCAGATAGGCGCGCAGCGCCAAGCCGTCAAGCAGCGAATATATTTTAGGTATATTTTTCAATATGTTATATATTATCCGCAGCAAAGCACTGTCCGCCGGCAGTGACGGGAGGGCGATCCTGGCAGGATGCCGACCCGCCTTGTCGGGCGGAATCAGGCCCGCGCGGACAGCCGCAGGACGTTTCGGCAACCGCCATTCACGCCGCAAAATGCGACATTTCGAACACATCTGCCCATGATTTCCCACAGATGTTGCCGTATTGCGCAATAGCCGTTGACATTTTTTACGCAAATGTGCAGCCTGCCCACATTGGAATCCACGAGATCCAAGTTGAGGGGAGGTCTCCATGAAAGTTTCGCGTTCCGTCGTGCGCCTGCTGTTGGGCGCCAGCATGATTGCCGTTGCCAGCCCGTCGCTGGCGCAGGAAGCCACCGAGCAGGACGACAGCGGCCTGGGCGACATCGTCGTTACCGCACAGAAGCGCGAGCAGAACCTGCAGGAAGTTCCGATCGCGATCAGCGCGATTTCGGCAGACAAGGTCGAAAAGCTGAATATCCGCGATTCGCGCGATCTCAGCGGCCTTGCTCCTAACGTGACGATTGTGCAGAGCACCACCAGCAATTCGGCCGCGGTCGTCTCGATCCGCGGGATCACCTCGCCGGCCAGCGAATCCTTCGGGCTCGACCAGGCCAACGCGATGTACCTCGACGGGGTCTACATCGCCCGATCGGGCATCTCGGCATTCGACGTTTCGGACCTGGAACGCGTCGAGGTGCTGCGCGGTCCGCAGGGGACGCTGTTCGGCCGCAACTCGACCGGCGGTGCTATCGCATTCATCACCCGCGACCCTTCGGCCGAAGCGAAGTTCTCGGCTCGGGCGGGGATGGGCAACTATGGCGCCTGGAACGTCCGGGTCTCGGTCGATCCCGGCGAGATCCTCGGGATCAAGACCACTTTCAGCTATGCGCACAGCCAGCGCAACGGGGTGGTCGACAACCTGCTTGAAGCCGAAGACCGCAACGATCCGGGCGCGCGCCGCTCGGACGCGTTCCGCGCCGCTTTCAAGGTCGACCTGGGCGGAACCGGATCAATCCGCTATATCTTCGATTGGTCGAAGGTCACCGGCCGGCCCAATGCCTTTCAGCTGACCAACGTTGCCGATGGCACGCCCCGCCCGCTGCTGGTGGTGAACGGTCAGCCCGGCATCAGCCAGACTCAGCAGGCACCGGTCCAGCAGCTGCTGGCTGCGGCGACCTTCCTCGAACCGGGCTGCGCCGCGCTGGCCGCGCCGACCCGGGTGTTCCGCGAAACGATCTGCCTCAACAAGGACGAGAACGCGAGCGACGAGATCCAGGGTCACAACCTGCAGATCCAGAACGACTTCGGCGGCTTCAACGTCAAGATGATCGCCGGCTACCGCAAGTGGGACAGCATCACGCTGGGTTCCGACCTTGACGGCATCGGCACCTATCGCACGCCGCTGTTCACCAACGCCACGCTGTTCAATGGCCTGCCGGCCGGCCTGCTGGGCTTCCTGCCCGCATCGGTGATGCCGCCGGCGGCGATCCCGTTCGTTTCGGCAGCCCCGGTTCCGACCACCACCCAGGGCCTGTTCGACACCAGCAACGTGCGCAATCACAAGCAGTTCAGCACCGAACTGGAAATCTCCGGCGACACCGACAATCTCGATTGGGTTACCGGGATGTTCTACTTCTGGGAAAAGGGTGGCGAGAACAACCCGCAGAACTCGGGCTTCGCGCTAGACACCAATTCGATCTTCATCGCCAACTTCGGTGGTCTGGGCCCGCTGTTCGCCGCCGCCAACCCGGCGCGGTATCGCACCGTCGTCACCAACGGGCGGCTGCGCTATATCACCAGCGCTGAATCGACCGCACTCTACGGCCAGTTCACCTATTACGTCGGCGGCCGCGATGGCAAGCTGAGCCTGACCGGCGGTCTGCGCTACACCTGGGACAACAAGTCGATGGTGCGCTACCAGTCGGGTGCAGTTGCCCCGGCCACCCCGGACACCGGCAATGCCAGCTTCAAGCGGCTGACCTGGAACGCGATGGCCCGGTACGAATTCACCGACGACATCTCGATGTATCTGCGCGCTGCCAGCGGCTACCGTTCGGGCGGGTTCAACGCGCCTGACACCACCCAGGCCGGCACCAGCACCCTTGTGCCGTTCAAGCCGGAAAAGATCACCTCGTTCGAAGCCGGCTTCAAGACCGAACTGTTCGACCGGCGCCTGCGCCTGAACTTTGCGGTCTACCACAACAAGTTCGACGATCTGGCGGCCAACATTCCGGTGATCACTTCGACCCCCGGCGTGTACGGTTCGCGGATCGTGAACGTCGGCAAGGTCGACTACACCGGCTTCGAAATCGAAGGCCAGGCGATAATCACTGACTTCTTCTCGATCGACGGCACCTTCGGATATGTCGACACTAACGTGAAGGAGTTCAAGATTCCGACCTCGGGTGCGGTAGGCGCCCCGATCGTCGACATCGCCTCGATCTCGCAGACCGGTTATACGTCAAAGTACACTGCCAACATCGCCGGCAACCTGCATTTCCCGATCGGCAACGGCGGCATGCAGTTCAGTGCGCGGGTCGCCTATACCTACGAATCGCCGAAGTACAGCTTCGCCAATTCGATCTCGACCCCGTACAACGAACAGCTGCTCTCGGATCCCAAGCACCAGATCGACGCCCAGGTTTCGATCGACAAGATCCCGCTTGCCGGTGGCGAGGCACAGCTGCTGGTCTGGGGCAAGAACCTGACCAACCGCCACGAATTCGTCCGCGGGATCGATTTCGGCCCGCTGGGTTATGCCGGCGGGTTCTTTGGCGATCCCCGCACCTACGGGGTCACGCTCGGCATCAAGTTCTGAAGCATGACCTTTACCCGTTCTGCGGGTAGGCAAGACGGGGCCGTCCAGCGGACGGCCCCGTTCTTGTATCCGGTTGCCATGGCAGCGCTGGTGCTGAGCGCCTTGCCGGCCGCAGCCGGGAACGGGCCCGCGCGCAATCCTTACATGGCCGACAGCCCCAACAATCAGAGCCACTGGAACGACGCCGCGACCGACAGCACCCCGGCCGCTGTCCCTAAGGGCCACTTCTGCATGACCCCGACCGCCGCCGCGATCGTGCCCAGCGACGGTCTTGGCATCCCGGCCTACGGCGCCACGGTCAGGGGCAAGCGGGTGTACTGGTTTTTCTCGGGCACGGCGCTGCGCAAGCTGCATCTGGTCGATGGCCGCTTCATCGAAATCGACCGGCGGCCGATCCGGCAGAACCTGCCCGGGCTGCGCCTGCTCGACGATGCGGGGCGGTTCGGCCAGGCCGACGCCATTCGCGGGTTTCTTGACGCCGGCGATGAACCCGGTCTTGCCGGCTATCTTACCGCTCAGCCCAATCGCCTGTTGCAGGCTGTCGAGGATCAGGTCGAACAGGGCGTGCTTTATTCGCTGTTCACCCGCGACCACGGCTTCATCGGCGCGAATGCGCGTGGGCTGGTGCAGATCGACAATCTCGATCCCGCCGATCCGTATTCCCGCCTCGGCGAGCCGCGCTATGCCGCCCTGCCGGATTCGCTGTTCGACAACGAACGGGTCAGACGCGGAACTTTCTTTGCCGGCGATGCCGCCTTCGGCCTGGGGATGACCTTCAATGGCTACATTGTCGTCAGTACCTTGGGCGGAAGGATCGCGACATTCGACCGCGCGACGTTGCGAATGGTCGACAGTTTCACGGTCAGCGACAGCGACGAACTGTTCACCAACGGATTTGCCACCAGCGAGGAAGCCGGCGGCGGCGCGGTCTACGTCGCCTCGAACCACCGGATGTACCGGTTGGTCGTCGATGCGGCCGGCCAGATCCATTCCGACCCCGCCAGCGGGGCCTGGTCGGCCGAATACGATCGCGGGGTGCGCCTTCCCGTTGGCAAGATTGCGGACGGAACCGGCTCAACTCCCACGCTCCTGGGATTCGGGCCGAACGAGGACAAGCTGGTGGTGCTGACCGATGGCGCCGCCAAGATGCGGCTGGTGGCCTTCTGGCGCGACCGCCCGCCCAGCGGCTGGAAGGGCCGACCGGGCTTTGCCTCGGCGCGGATCGTCGATCAGGCAACGGTTGATCTCGGGCCGGAATTTCCGGCCGTCCAGTCCGAACAGTCAGTGGTGGTCCACGGCCGCCATGCCTTCGTGCTCAATTCGATGCCGCCCCCGGGCGAGGCCCGGCCCTATCCGGCCAAGGGTGCCTATCTGCGCGGATTGCTGCTTGGCACCACGCGCCCCTTGCCGCGCGGGGTGGCGATGTTCCGCTGGGATCGGAAGGGCAAGCGCTGGACTTCGCTGTGGCGCAGGACCGATGTCGGGACCGTGGCGACCGTGCCGTTTCACAGCGGCGGCAGCCGGATGGTGGTGCTCAACGGCTCGGTCGGCATCGGGTCTCGCGGCCTTTCCCAGCTTGGCTTTGCCGAGGACAGCGGCAAGCTGGTGATGTCGATCCCGACCGGCACCGATCCGCGCTTCAACGGTGCCTTCACGGGGGTCAAGACGGACGACGACGGTGCCTTGATGTACACCACGGTGTTCGGCCTAGTCCGCTTCGATGTATCGCGGATGAAGCCGGCCAGATGGGATCGGAAGAAGGGACAAGCGCAATGCGATTGATCGTCGCCGGATTGATCGGCACCATTCTCGCCACGACCCCGGCCGGAGCGATCGACCGCGCGACGGTTGTCAGGATCGATGCCGAGCGGGTCAGGGTCAGCTGGTCGGACGATGACCCGGTAACGATCCAGTCTGCCGACCGGGCCGAGCGCAAGGCGGCGGGGAGCGTGCTGGTCAGGCGCTTCAAGGGCACCGAAGCCGTGGTCGTCCTGCCGGCCGACCGGCGCCGCTATCTGGTGCTGCGCGATGGCGGCAGTGGCCAGACGCTGATGGTCGGCGAGCGCCAGCTCCAGTTGGAACGCGGCTCCAACTTCCGCGATCTTGGCGGCTATGTCGGGGCCGGTGGCCGGCCCCTGCGCTGGGGCCGGATCTTCCGCTCCGGCGCCCTGCCCCTGCTTAGCGAGGCCGACTACCGATTCCTCGGCAGCCTCGGCCTGGCGACAATTGTCGATCTGCGCTCGCTGGAAGAGCGGGCGATCGCCCCGACCATGCTCGACGACCGGACCGGGGCGCTGTTCATTTCGAACGACTATTCGATCCGCCCGATGCTGGCGCGGATGGGGAGCAAGGACGGGGCTCCGCTCTATGCCGGGACCGAACGCAATCTCGCGCCGCTTTACCGCGCGCTGTTCCGACGGCTGCTCGCCAACGACGGCCCGTTACTGTTCCACTGCTCGGCCGGGCAGGACCGCACCGGGATCGGCGCGGCGCTGATCCTTTCGGCGCTGGGGGTGGACCGCGATACGATCGTGGCCGACTATCACCTTTCCACCGCGCTGCGACAGCCGGCCAACGAGATGCCGACAATCCGGCCCGAGGATTGGCCCGGCAATCCGATGGCCCAGCTCTATGCCCGCGGCCAGGCCATGCCCGGCGGGATGCGCGCCGAACCGCTGTACGAACCGTCCGGCGCGTCGCACATTGTCCGGTTCCTCGACTACATCGACCGGGAATACGGGAGCGTCGAAGCCTACCTCGCGAAGGAGCTGGGAATCGGTCCGCGCGAGGTGGCCCGGCTGCGCGCGCTATACCTCGAATCCTAGGCCAACAACCGCGTCGCTGCTTCCGCTCCGCCCCGGATCGCGCCTTCGATATAGCCGACGCCGTTGCAATCGCCGACGGACTCGACCGTGAAGCCCTCGCCGCGCAGGCGATCGGCCAGAGCGGTATCGCCACTGGCGCCCATCGCCACGATCACGTGATCGGCCTTGACCTGCTGGACGGCCCCGGCCGCATCAGTAAAGCGGACCGCGTCCGGCTCGATCGCGATGTCCTGCGCGCCGCCGTGCAGGGCAACCCCATGCTCTTTCAATTCGGCCAGGATCCGCATCCGGCGGACCAGCAGCAGGCCCTTGCCCAGCCGCGGCGCCGGCTCGATCACTGTCACCGTGCGGCCGCGTTCGTGGAGGAATTCGGCCAGCTCGATCCCGACCAGCTCGCCGCCGATGATCACCACGTCCTGGCCCAGCGGCATCCAGGCCTTGGTCGCGTTGCGGACAAATTCGAGGTTGGCGGTAATCCCGGTGGCGGCGCCCACCTTCGTCGCCAGCCGGGTCATCAGCCCGGTCTTGCGCTTGAGCGCCTCGGAACCCTCGCCCAGCAGCAGCTTGCGCATGTCATCGCCGCTGAACACGTGCGGCAGATCGCCCCCCGGCAGCTCGGGCATGTCGCGCCGCGCGCCGGTGGCAACGATCACCGCATCGGGCGCCAGTTGCCGCAGCAGCTCGGTGCTGGCCGAAGTCTCCAGCCTGACTTCGACCGAGGAGCGCTCGATCTCCTGGACCAGCCAGTCAAGCAGGCGCTCGTTGGCGGGATAGGCCAGCGCCGCGATCCGCAGCGTCCCACCCAGCCGGGCGCCCTGCTCGATCAGGGTAACGCGGTTGCCTTCGGCATTGAGCCGCCGGGCCGCTTCCATCCCGCCCGGTCCGCCGCCGATCACGACGAAATGCCTGCCACTGACTCTGGCTTGGACGCGTTCGCATTCGAATCCGGTGTCCGGGTTCACCGCACAGCGCACCGGGGTGCGGACATAGGCAGTCGAAACGCAGGTATAGCAATAGATGCAGGGCCGGACCGATTCCGGCGCATTGCCGGCCAGCTTGCGCGGCAGGGCCGGATCGGCCAGCAGCTTGCGGCCCATCGCCAGGAAATCATACTGCCCGGCGGCGATCTGGCTTGCCGCAGCTTCGGGTTCGACCCGGCCCGACGCGATCACCGGTAGGGCGACCGCCGCCTTGATCGCGGCCGAGGCCGGGATGTTGGTTTCGGGCACGTGCGGGATGTTCGAGCCCGAATGGAGCTTGCCCTGCCCGGTATCATGATAGGACGTAACCGTGATCGCATCGACCCCGGCGGCCTCGACCAGCCGCGCGGCCGCGAGCGCGGCGGCGAGGTCGATCCCGCCATCCTTGCCGTGTTCGATCGAATCGAGCTTGACCCAGACCGGGAAGTCCACCCCCACCGCTTCGCGCACCGCGCCGATCACCCGCAGCAGCAGCCGCGCCCGGTTTTCCAGCGGCCCGCCATATTCGTCGGTGCGGGTATTGGTCTTGGGCGACATGAACGATGAGAGCAGATAGCCGTGTCCGCCGTGGATCTCGATCCCGTCAAACCCGGCAGCCTTGGCCCGCCCCGCCGCCGCACCGAACTGGCTGACCACCAGGTCGATATCGGCCGGTTCCAGCACCTTGAGCCG
>CAZNII010000005.1:22706-59085 GCA_964573075.1 uncultured Novosphingobium sp.
AGCCGCTCGCCGACATGGCCGTCCGGCTCGGACAGGCTGACCCCCATCGCGGTCACGACAATCCGGTTGCGCAGCTCCAGCGTCCCGATCCGGCCCGGTGCAAGAAGTGCGGCATAGTCTTTGGCGGCCATTTCGGTGTCTTGCTCCCTGGGTGGTTTTCACCACCATTGTCCAAAGGGATCGACGGGTCAATGCTTCTCGCGTCGATTCGCGTCCAAATATCCGCATTACAAGCCACTCTTGTCGCCTATGGTCGCGAATTGCGTTATTCAAAGCTATTCTGATTACGCAAAATGTCTCAAAATTGATTCCGGTCAATGTCGCCCGACCCGCCCTGACTAGTCCTGTGTCCAGAAAAGTCCCGGGTGGAGAATGGCCGTGGAAGTTGCAGCCCTGTCCTATGTGGTGGTCAAGTCGCGCAACCTGCGCGATTGGCGCGATTTCGGCGAGGGCATGCTGGGCATGGCCGCCCGCGATGCGGGTTCGGGTCTCGCGCTCAAGATGGACGAGCGGGCCGGCCGGGTCTTCATCGAACCCGGCGATACCGACTGCTATTTCGCCTCGGGCTGGGAACTGCACAGCCAGGCCCAGTTCGAGCAGGCGAAACAGGATCTGGCCGCCCACGGGGTGGAATTCCATGCTGCCTCGGCAGAGGAAAAGGCCCTGCGCCATGTTTTCGACATGGTCTGGTTCCGCGACCCGTCGGGCAACCGCCACGAACTGGCCTATGGCTACGTCACCGATTTTGAGCGCTTCGTCTCGCCCGCCGGGGTGCCGCGCTTCGTGACCGGGGATCTCGGCCTGGGCCACATGGTCCTGCCTGCCCCGCAGATCGACGCGACCCGGGCCTTCATGTGCGACGTGCTCGGGTTCGGCCTGTCCGACATTCTGGTCCATCGGCCCGCCCCGGGATTCGAGCAGCGGATCGACTTCATGCATTGCGGCAACGGCCGCCATCACAGCCTGGCACTGTTCGAAGGCGAAGTGCCGTCGGGCTGCATCCACCTGATGTTCGAGGTCGACAGCCTCGACGAGGTTGGCCGCGCCTATGACCGGATGCTGGCCCAGGGGGTCCGGCTGATGGCGACGCTGGGCAAGCACACCAACGATCACATGACCAGCTTCTACTTCATGTCCCCCGGCGGCTTCGCGATCGAATACGGCTTTGGCGGGCGGACCATCGACTGGGACCACCACAGCGTCTTCGAAAGCACCTCGGTCAGCCTGTGGGGCCACGATTTCAGCGTCGGCTTCGGCGCCGACGAACAGGCCGCCCTGGCCGACGCCGCCTGAACCCAGGCCTTTTTCCGGGAGAGCACCCATGCAAACCAATGCCGCCAAGACCGAGTTGACCCAGACCCTGGTCGACCGCGCCCGTGCCATGCTGCCCGCGCTGCGCGAGCGCGCCCGGCAGTGCGAGGACGAATGCAAGGTCCACGACGACACGATCCGCGATTTCCAGGAAGCCGGGTTCTTCAAGATCCTCCAGCCCAAACGCTGGGGCGGCTACGAGCTCGATCCGCAGAGCTTCTACGCTGTGCAGATGACCCTGGCTGAAGCCTGCATGAGCTCTGCCTGGGTGCTGGGCGTGGTCGCGGTCCACAACTGGCAGCTGGCGCTGTTCGACGCCCAGGCCCAGGCCGACGTGTGGAGCGATGATCCGACCACGCTGATTTCCTCGTCCTACATGCCGCGCGCCGAAGTGACGCCGGTCGAAGGCGGTTACCGGATCAGCGGGCGCTGGGGCTTTTCCTCGGGCGTCGACCATTGCCAGTGGGCTTTCCTTGGCGGGCTGGTGCCCGATCCCGAAGGCGGGCCGCCGGACTATCGGACTTTCCTGGTCCCGCGCACCGATTTCCAGATCGACTATGTCTGGGACACGCTGGGCCTGCGCGGCACCGGCAGCCAGGACGTGGTGGTCAAGGACGCCTTTGTCCCGGCCTATCGCACCCACCGTTCGAAGGACGGGTTCCAGACCACCAGCCCCGGGCTGAAGGTCAACGACGCGCCGCTTTACAAGCTGCCGTTCGGTCAGATCTTTGTCCGCGCGGTCTCGTCCTCCTCGATCGGGGCACTGCAGGGCGCACTCGACGCGTTCCGCGACTATGGCTCGAAGCGGGTCAGCTCGAACGACTTCTCGAAGACCGCCAACGATCCCGACGCGCAGCGCGTGATCGCCGAAACTGTCGCAGCGATCGACGAGATGAAGCTGGTGCTCTATCGCAACTTCGACGTGCTGATGGGCCAGGCAGCGGCCGGGGCGGAATACGACCTTGAGCAACGCCTGCTGTTCCGCTTCCAGTCGGGCCAGATCCTCGATCGCTGCGCCCAGCTGATCTCGCGGATGTTCTATTCCTGCGGGGCGCTGGGGATCTACCGCGACAGCCCGCTGGTCCGGGCCTTCGTCGATATCCATTCGGGCCGCACCCACATCGCCAACAACCCCGGTTCGGTCAGCCGCAACCTGGGCTCGGTGCTGCTCGGCAACGAAAACACCGACACCTTTATCTGATCCGCCAAGGGGAGAGAAGACATGGCAAAGACTGTCGAATACGGATTGGGAAGCCTGACCTTCCCGCGCGGCTGGTTCATGATCGCCGAAAGCTCGGAAATCGCCGACAAGCCGGTTCCGCTGCACTATTTCGGGCGCGAATTCGTCGCCTACCGGGGCGAGAGCGGCAAGGTCTATCTGGTTGACGCCTATTGCCCGCACATGCGGATCCACATCGGCCGCAACACCACCAGCTATGTCGTCAAGGACGGCGATCAGATCCAGGGCGAATCGATCCGCTGTCCGGGGCACGGCTGGCGCTTCGGCCCAGATGGCAAGGCCGATGACATTCCCTATTCGACCCACGGCATCCCCAAGGCGGCCTGCATCAAGACCTTCCCGGTGATCGAGCGCGCCGGCTGCATCTGGATGTGGCACGACGAGGAAGGCGGCCAGCCCGATTTCGATCTCCCGGCCTTTGCCGAATGGGACATGGAGGAACAGGGCTGGGTCCGCTGGCGGATCGACCCGCTGGGCACCCTGCCGATCCACCCGCAGGAGATCCTCGACAACATGGTCGACGTGGCCCACTTCATCCCGGTCCACGGCAGCAAGGACATCGTCTATTTCGAGAACGAGTTCGAAGACCACATCATCCGCCAGCGCTTTGCCGCCGGGCACCGCACCCTGGTGACCGACACCGATGCCGACGTGCTGGTCAACGATACCTGGTACACCGGCCCGGGCATCCTGCTTTCGCGGATGGAAGGCCAGCATCCCTCGATCATCATGATCTGCAACACCCCGGTCGAAGATGGCGAGGTGCGGGTGTGGTACGCGCTGATGGTCAAGGTCTCGGACGGCCGCGCCGACGAATCCGGGATCTCGATGGCCCGTTCCTACCAGGACGTCGCGCTCGATGCCTTCGCCCAGGACTTCGAAGTCTGGCAGTACAAGGAACCGGCGCTGACGATCATGCAGATTCCGGACGACGGCCCGTTCCACAAGGAGCGGATCTGGTACCGCCAGTTCTACAACCCCCGCGACAAGGCAGCGGAGTTCCAGGGGCGCGTCAACGGCGTCCATACCACCATCGACAAGCGGCCCGGCGCCAAGTCCAAGGCCGCGTGAGAGGAACACAACAGCCATGAGCAACACCAGTGCAACCGACGCCCGCACGCCCCCCGTGGCGGTCTGGCAGATCCTTGAAAAACTGCGCGGCCAGGACCTGATCGACTGGCGGGTGGCCCCGCTCGACGACCGCCCCTCCCCCGCCGAGCGCGGGCTCGACATCGGTTTCCCGTTCGGCTGGTACGCGATCGAGCCGGTCGATTTCGTGGCGGTCGGCCAGGTCAAGCCGCTGCGCTATTTCTCCAAGGACCTGGCGATCTGGCGCGGCGAGGACGGCAAGGTCCGCGTGACCGACGCCTGGTGCAAGCACCTGGGCGCACACATGGGCCACGGCGGCAAGGTTTCGGGCAACCTGCTCGAATGCCCGTTCCATGCCTGGCGCTATGATGGCGAGGAAGGCGTGGTCAAGGACATCCCCTATGCCAAGGCGATCCCGCCGCAGGTCAAGCGCAAGTGCCTGCGCACCTGGCCGGTGACCGAGGCCAACGGCTGGATCTGGGTGTGGTATCACCCCGACCAGAACGTCGCGCCGATGTGGGACGTGGTGGTCCACGATGAAGTCGGCGATCCCGACTGGACCGACTACGACATGCAGGAATGGGTGATCTATGGGTCGATCCAGAACATGGCTGAAAACGGGGTCGATGTGGCCCACTTCAAGTACATCCATGGCACCGCCGATGTCCCCGCCGCCGAACTACGCTGGGGCGAATGGGGCCGCGGGGCTGACGTCAAGGCCAAGATGGGCACGCCAAATGGCGTTATCGACGGCCTGATCAGCTATGAAACCATGGGACCGGGGCAATCCTGGGTGCGCTTCAGCGGCATTTCCGAAACCCTGCTGGTTGCCAGCCTGGTTCCGGTCGAGGAAGACGTTCTGCGCGTGCGCTATGGTTATACCCAGCCAAAGAAGCAGGCATCCGGCCCCGGCGCAGGGCTTGCCCGGGCGCTGATCAAGGATATCGGCAAGCAGCTGGATCAGGACAAGGTGATCTGGGACCGGATGCGCTTCGAAGCCAATCCGATCATCTGCGATGGTGATGGACCGATCCCGCAGTTCCGTCAGTGGTATAGCCGGTACTATGCGCGGCCCGAGGGCGAAGGCGATTCGCCCAACCTGCGCGCCGTGGGCTGATCTCTCCCAGACCCGGCGATGGCGGGCCCCGGTCGAAAGGCCGGGGCCCGCTTCGTTTCAGTCGGCCATCGCCGGATAGTCGGTGTAGCCCCTGGCTTCGCCGGTATAGAGCAAGGCGTAGTCGGGCTTGGCCAAGGGCGCGCCGGCGGCGATCCGCTCGACCAAGTCGGGATTGGCGATAAAGGCCCGGCCAAAGCTGACCGCCTCGGCCTGTCCGGCATCGAGCAGCGCGCGGGCGCTGTCGGCCTTGAGGTTGTTATTGGCGATGATCGGGCCTGAAAAGTTCTCGCGCAGCATCGCCAGCACATCGAGTTCCGGCAGGCCCATGTCGACCACGTGGACGAAAGCCAGCCCCAGCCCGTCCGCCGCCTTGAGGAACGGCACGAAAGTATCCGCCGGGTTGGCCGGATCCATCCCGTTATAGGGATTGCCGGGCGAGATCCTGAACCCCACCCGCCCCGGACCGATCGCTTCGGCCAGCGCCTTCAGCACCATCACCGGAAAGCGCGCGCGGCTTTCGGCACTGCCGCCAAATTCATCGTCGCGCCGGTTGCTGGCCGGATTGAGGAACTGGTTGATCAGGTAGCCGCTGGCGCAGTGCAGCTCTACCCCGTCGATCCCGGCCGCGATCGCGTTGCGTGCGGCCTGGGCATATTCCTCGAGCAGCGCCGTAATCTCCTCGGCGGCAATCGCCCGCGGCATGGCGCAGTCCATCGGCGTGCCGTCCGGCCCCGGCACCTGGACCGGACAGGGAATGGCCGATGGCGCGATCACGTCGGCCTCGAATCCGCGATTGGCCGGCACCACCACCCGCCCGCAATGCATCAGCTGCATCACGATCCGCCCGCCGCGGGCATGGACCGCATCGGCCACCCGACTCCAGCCCCCCACCTGCTCGGCGCTGTGGATCCCTGGGGTACGCCAGTAACCCTTGCCTGCCGGACCGGGCTGGACCCCCTCGGTCACGATCAGCCCGGCGCTTGCCCGCTGGGCATAGTATTCTACCATCAGCTCGGTCGGAACGTCGCCGGACCCCGCCCGGTCGCGGGTCATCGGGGCCATGACGATGCGATTGGCGAGCCGGATATCGCCGAGGGAGACCGGAGAGAAAAGGCTGTCAGTCATTCGAATTCAAACCCCATGATCAGAGATTGACCGCTATTTGCGTTATCCTGTAAGCCAATTTCTACGCATATCAAGGAGAGGCAGGATGAATTACGGGTTTGACGGCAAGGTCGCGCTGGTCACTGGCGCGAGCGGCGGGATCGGCCGCGCCACCGCGCTGGGCTTTGCCGCCTCAGGCGCGGCGGTGGTCGTGTCCGACGTCAACGACACCGGGGGCGAGGAAACCGTGGCGATGATCGCGGCCGCCGGCGGGCGGGCGGTCTACCAGCGCTGCAACGTCGCCGAACCGGCAGAAGTAAAGGCGCTGGTCGCCCGCGCGGTGAGCGAGTTCGGGCGGCTCGACTTTGCCCACAACAATGCCGGCATCAACAACATGGGCGCCGACGAATACGACGACGCGGTGTGGGACCGGGCGATCGCGATCAACCTTTCGGGCGTGATGTACTGCATGCGCGAGGAGGCCGAGGTGATGCTGGCCCAGGGCAAGGGCGCGATCGTCAATACCTCGTCGATCAACGGGCTGGTCGGCAATCCGGCCCAGCCCGGCTACACCGCGACCAAGCACGGCGTGATCGGCCTGACCCGCCACGGCGCGCTGCGCTGGGCCAAGGCCGGGATCCGGGTCAACGCGGTCTGCCCCGGGGTTATCGAAACCCCGATGACCGCGCCTCTCGCCGCCAATCCGGAGATGCGCAAGATCCTCGACGGGCTGACCCCGATGGGCCGGATGGGCCAGGCCGATGAAATCGCCGCAGCGGTGCTGTGGCTGTGCTCCGATCAGGCCAGCTTCGTCACCGGCCATCCGCTGGTGGTCGATGGCGGCGCCACCGCGACCTGAGGCGGGCCCTGCCCCGAGAACGGAAAAGGCCCGCCACGATCATTCGCGGCGGGCCTTTTCCCTGGAGAGCCGGATGGTTCAGGCGGCGCTTTCCCACGGGGCGGTCTTGGTCCCCTTGGTGGTGTAACGGCCATTGACGCGCTTCTGGAAGGTTTCGGCCTGGGCGCGCGGATTGTAGAACTGGCGATACCAGATCCGGACCTTGTCGAACGGCCCGTCGCCGCGCACCATCATCGGGTTGAGGCAGGGCCGCTTGTTGCCCCAGATCTCGAAGTCCTGGGCAAAGGCATCGACACCGGCGTCCTCATAGGCCTTGGCCAGCGCAAGATCGTCGGCATTGGGCTCGGCATTGTCGACCTTCACGAACAGCCCGTACCAGACCTTGATCACCCCGTCGTCGACCGGGGTATGCGCGATCAGCATGTGCGAGGGGTTGGCCCCGATCATCACTGACTGGAGGATCCCCGGGCCGGTGTACCAGGTATCGTTGGTCATCGGCTCGCCCCCGTCAGAGGCCAGGGTCTTGTGCCCGGCCGACAGGATCTGGCGGCAGACATGGTCTTCGAAGGCATTCTCGAACGAGACCATGTCGATCGAACCGTGGACCGGTTCGAGGTGGGCCTTGTCGGCCATGTTGTCGACCACTTCCTGGGGATGGCAGTCGAGCGAGCCGAGCTCGCGCACGTTCCAGTTGACCCAGTGCGGGGTATCGTACTGTTCGAACGGCGGCAGATCATAGTCCGGTTCCAGGCCTTCGGGATCGTACCACGCCCACAGGCACCCGGCCCGTTCGATGATCTTCCAGCTCTTCACGCAGGCCGCCTTGGGGATCGGCGCAGGTGAATAGGGAATCTGGTTGACCCGGCCGTCCGGACCGAAGCGCCAGCCGTGATAGGGACAACGGATGTTGTCGCCCTCGACATGCTCGCCGTCCTTGACCACGTAAGAGGTGGTATTGCGCGCCAGGTGGGTGCCCATGTGCGGGCAATAGGCCTCGATCATGAAGGCCTTGCCGCTCTGCGCGCCGCGATAGATCACCATGTCTTCGCCGAAATAGCGAACCGCCATCGGCGTTGCGGTAACCTCTTCCGAGCGGGCAACCATGAACCAGCCGCGCGGATAGGTGAACTCGCCCAGACCATAGTCTGCGGTGGTAGCCATAAACTCTCCCCATGGATTCGTTGCCACGGGAATAGCGCATAACGCACGGCCTGCGCAACCACTTTACGTGATTGGCCGGCCTTTGCGGGAATCTATGCCGATATGCGCAATATGCGGCCCGCTGGGCTACGCATAACAGGCTACTCGGAATCGTCTCCAGCCTGGTCGATCTCGGTGATCCGCACGACCCGCGCGTTGTACTTGATGGTCTTGACCGCAATCGAGGTTTCGACGTGGTGCACGCCCGGTATCGAAAGGATCTGGTCCGATGCCAGTTCGAGCAGGCTGTCGAGCGAACTGAACAGGCAGAAGGCCAGGATATTGAACCGGCCCATGGTGATCATCACCGCGTTGACCTGACCCAGCTCGGCAATTCGCCGCGCCACTTCGCGCACTTCGCTGACTTCGGCCTGGACCCCGATGAAGGCCAGCCGCGCCGAATCCGCCAGCCCGAAGCTGGTGATCGCGGTGAACGAGATCAGCCCGTCCTGCTGCAACCGCTTGATCCGGCCGCGTACGGTGCCTTCGGTAACTCCGAGATCGCCGGCGATCTTGCGGTTGGAAACGCGCGCGTCGCGGGCCAGAACCTCGATCAGCTGACGGTCGAGTTCGTCGAGTTGGGGCGCGCTCATGCGTCCTCCCGGGCTTCGATCGGGGCGACGTCGAACTTGTACTTGATCACGTCGACCGCGATTGCCGGGACCATCGAGCGGATCCCCTTCACCTTGGCGAATTCGTCGAGCAGCAGGTGCGGCAGGTCGTTGATGTCGCGCAGCACCACCAGCATGTCGATGTCATAGCGCCCGGTCACCAGATGGGCGGCGAAGACCTCCGGAAATTCGGCCAGTTCGGCCGCCACTTCGGAGGCTGGCCGGCCATCGACCTCGATCGCGACTTCCATCAGTACGTTGAAACCATGGGCCGAGAAATCCGAAACCGCGACGACGCGCAGCTTGTCGGCCTCTTCCATCCGCCGGATCCGGGCCGATACCGTCGCCGCGGTCAGCCCAAGGTTGTTGGCAATCTGCTGGTTGGTCGCCCGGCCGTTGACGCGCAATTGTTCGACAATCGCGCGGTCGACATCATCGATCGGAAATGCCTCGCTCATGCTGTTCGACAAACCCCCAATTGCCCGTTGCGTCAACCGCTGCGGCGCGGCGGACCGCGATCAATCCACGATTCAGAAGCCCCGCAAGTCGCGCCCCATCATTGCCGGGCTGAACGGCCCGACCTTGCGCGTTTCGACCCAGACCACCTCGAGCTGCCGATCGGCGAATTTCCACTGCCCCGCTTCGCGGGCGTAGCGGTCGTGATAACGCATGGCAAAGTCCAGCAGCGTCCAGTCCGCCGCGCCTGCGTCCGGCGGCAGGATGTGGCTGGCAATCCCGGTCACGTGGCCGGTAACCGTGCCATCTTCAGCCCGGTCAAAGGTCTGGTTGAAGACGTTGTGCATGGTCTTCATGAAGCTGGCGCGGACCTGCTCGATCATCTGCGCAAAGCCATCGGCACCGCGATAGCGCACCCCGGCCTGACCGTGACCGCGCAGGGTACCTTCGGCGGTGAACAGCCCGGCCAGCATCGCCGGGTCGAGGCTGTCGACCGCCAGGGCGTAACGGACGGCCAGGTCGCGCAGGTCCTGCGGGGCGGCAAATAGCCCTGCCCCGCTCACAGCCCGAACCCGCCCGAAACGTTGATCTGCTGCCCGGTGACATAGGCCGCGCGGCTCGATGCAAGCCAGCTGACCGCGTGGCCGATCTCCTCCGGCTGGCCCCAACGCTTGACCGCCAGCATCGCCAGCGTCTGTTCGGTCCAGCCTTCGGGGAAGGCGCCCTTGGCCATCAGTTCGTGGAACATGCCGGCATCGATCACCCCGACCAGCACAGAGTTGGCGCGGATCCCATGGCGACCCTCTTCGCGGGCGATCCCGCGCAGGAAGCTCTCGTTGGCGGCCTTTGGCACGACCGAAAGCCCGTCGCGATCGGGCCAGCGCAAGTGCCCGGCCGACCCGAGGTGGACGATCGAGCCGCCGCCCGAGGCGCGCATGTGCGGCAGCACTGCCCCGACCGCGGCGACCAGACCGTGAACTTCGGTATCGAAGGCGTTGCGCCATGCCTCCGGCGGGGTATCGGCGAGGTAGTATTGCTCAACCAGCGGTCCCACTGCCCAGACCAGCGTGTGGATTCGCCCGTGCCTTGCCAGGACCTCTGCTATCAGTCGCTCAAGCGCAGCATGGTCACGCACGTCGGCGGCATGGGCGCTGGCCTTGCCGCCGCGCGCCTCAATCTGCGCGGCCAGCCCGGCAACCTGTTCGAGCCGCCGGTTTGCGGCAAGCGCCACCGCGCTGCCATCGGCGGCCAGCACTTCGGCCACCCTGGCGCCGATCCCGCCGCTGGCGCCCAGGACCAGCGCCGCGCCGGCCGGGAATGGTGCCGCCGGGTCCATCAGTCGCGCTTGATCAGGCCGCCGTTGACGTGCCAGACCTGCCCGTTGACCCAGGCCCCGTCGTCCGAGGCCAGGAATGCCACCGCTGCGGCGATATCGTCGGGATGGCCCAGCCGCGTGTGCGGCACGGTCTTGAGCGTCGCTTCGACATATTCGTCGCTGAGGTGCTGCTTGACCGCCTCGGTCAGAACGACACCGGGGCAGATCCCGTTCGAGCGGATCCCCTTCTTGCCGTACTTGGCGGCAACGTGGCGAACCAGCGCATGGATCGCGTTCTTGGTCATCGGATAGGCCACCTGGAACGGATTGCCGCCGATCGCCGCGCCCGACGAGGTGTAGATCATCGCCCCGCCGCCGCGCTCCAGCATCACCGGCAGCGCGGCCTGGGTGGCGAACAGGTGGCTCTTGGTGTTGATCGCGAACGAGCGGTCGAGCACTTCCTCGGGGCAGTTGAGCGCGTCGATATCGCCCTCGGTCCCACCGGCAAGGTTGGAGTGATAGAAGTCGAGCGCGCCGTATTCATCGAGCGCGGCCTGGACGATCGCCTGCTGCGAGGCGGCCTTGGTCCCGTCGAGGTGGACCCCGATCGCCTTGCCCCCGGCAGCGCGGATCGCCTCGGCGGTTTCCTTCGCCCATTCCTCGGTGATGTCGCCGATCACCACGCTGGCCCCCTCTTCGGCGAGCCGCCGCGCAGTGGCCGCGCCGATCCCCCGGCCGCCCCCGGCAACCACTCCGACCTTTCCGTTCAGTCCGCGCATTTCAAACCCCTTCAGATATGCGAAAAATCAGCCCAGGTAGTGCCGGGCAAGGTAATAGGCACCGACCGGGAAGACCCAGCCGAGCTTGCCCCAGAAGGCCAGCCTGGGATTCTGGTGATTCCACAGCCCCAGCGCGCCGGCCGCGCCCATCGCCCCGGCCCCTGCGATCCAGATCCCGGCCAGACCGCCTAGCCCCAGCAGCCCCAGCAGCCGGATCGGCATTCCGGGTCGGTCCTTGTCGACCGGGTGCTTGATCCCGGCCAGACCGGCAAGCCCGATCAGCCCCAGTAGCCCCGCCAGATCGGCAACAATATTAGCTTCGGCCATTGCCGGCTTCCTTTCCCTTGCGATGCTGCTCAAGCCGGTAACGGGCCTTGGCAGCGTGATTGAGATAGACAATCGATTCCTGCAGCGGCGTGTCGGGCATCGCGATCCGGCGCATGTAGATATCGACCGCCAGCTGCATCGCGCGCGGATCGTCAGGCGCGCCGAAATAGGCCCAGTCGGCCAGGCGCGTGGCCAACCGAGGGTCCGTCTCGATCAGTTCGCGGGCGCGCCGGTCAACCCGCTCGACTCCGCCGGCCAGGCTCAGCAATTCGGCCGCTTCGCGCTCGAACGGGATCACGTTGAAGTGCGAAGGGATATCGTCCCACCAGCCGGTCCAGCGCTTGGCCACCATCGCGCCGATATCTTCTGGCCGGACATAGGAGGTGGCGAGATAGGGCGAATTGGCGAAGCGTTCGGGCCAGGTCAGCTGCGACAGGACGATGTCCTTGCGCTCGCCCCGGTTGAGCCCGTCGACAACCTGGCCGACGATATGGTCCATCGCATCGGCAGTGGTGCCCAGCGCCCCGGCAATCGCCTGCTCGCCCTCGATCGCCCCGCCGTGCATCGGCAGCAGCAGTTCGGGCCGGAGCGAGACCATGTGGCGCAGCGCGGCGATCCATTCCTCGACATGGCGCTGCATCCGCTTGCCATTGCCGGCATTGGGCAGGAAGCCCTGGTAATAGTCGGCGGTCACCACCGTGCGCCGCCCCGGGATCCAGACGTAGAGCTGGTCCTCTGTTTCACCGGGAGCATGAACGAAGACGAAGCGCTCTCCGCCGATGCGCCGTTCAAGCGTGGCGGAAAAGGTCCGGTTCGGCAGGGTGAAATCGGCCAGGCTGGACGGCTGCAGTGCCAGCGGCTGGTTGTTGTACTTGGCGATCGATCCGCGCATCCGGATGTCGACCGCGGCGATTTCTGCAAACTGGTCGGTGGCGATGATCTCGGGCCGGTCGGCCAGCAGGGCGAAAGCGCCATAGGCATGGTCGACATGGGTATGGGTCAGGACGATGGTCTTGAGCGGCTTCTTGCTCAACGTCGGGATCAGCTCGCGCAGCACCGGCCCGATCGCGGCATAGCCGGTATCGATCAGCACCAGGCTGTCTTTCGTCTCGACCAGCACCACGTTGACGTAGGGGAAGCGGATCAGCCACATGCCCTTGCCGCGCGGCTCGACCGTCATCAGCCGGCGCGCCTCGGCTACCAGCTCAGGCGAACGGTCCTGCATCCGGGTTGCCAGCAGCGGCGAGACCGGGCCGCCAAAACCATCGTTGCGGGCCAGGTTGCGCAGGGCCTGCGGATATTCCTTGCCAAGCAGCGCCCGGCCCATCCGGATCGCATCCTCGTCAGGGGTTGCCCCGACGGGACCGGGCAAACCCGTGACGGCCATTGCCAGCAGGGTCGCGGCGGCGATCAGCTTGCGCATGGCCTCTCCTAGCCCGCGCTTGCCAGCGGGCGGCGGCTGGCCCAGGGGGCGGCACGCTCCAGCTGGCCGGCGAGGCGATAGAGCAGCGCTTCGTCGCCATAGCGTCCGGTGAACAGCACCCCGATCGGCAGACCGTCGCGCGATTGCCCGAGCGGCACCGACATGCTTGGTTGGCCGGTCAGGTTGGCGAGCTGGGTGAAAGGCGAAAATACCGCCGCGCGGGTGCCCCATTCCTCAAAGCTCACACCCGGGGAAAGATTGATCCGGCCCAGCGGGAGCGGCGGACTGGCCAGAGTTGGCGAGAGGATCACGTCGTACTGCGCCATGAATTTGGCCACGCTGATCGCAACGCCCTGCAGGGTGTTGTTGGCTCGGGCAAAGTCCATGCCGGTAGTGGTCCGGCCATAGCCGACGAAGCCCAAGGTAATCGGCTCGAGCAGGTCCGCGCCCGGCTCGTGCCCAAGGTCTTTCGCACGATCAAGCACGTCCGCGGCGACCGAGGCGGCGATCAGCACGAAGCTGGCCAGGCCTATTGCGGCAACGTCCAGTTTGGGCGCGGCTTCCTCGACATGGTGGCCCAGGCTCTCGCACAGCTTCGCCGCAGCAGCGACGGCGGCCAGACAATCGGGATCGACCGGACTGCCGCCGACCGGGCGCGGCATGTAGGCAATCCGCAGCTTCCCCGGATTGCGGCTGACTTCGGACAGGAAGGTTCCGGCCGGACTGGGAGCGCCATAACGCGAACCCGGCTCCAGCCCGTGGGTGGCATCCATCAGCGCCGCCGAATCCCGTACCGAGCGGGTAATCGCATGCTGGACCGAAAGCCCGCCCCAGCCTTCGGTCCGGTAGGGTCCCATCGGCATCCGCCCGCGGCTGGGCTTCATGCCGAACAGGCCGCAGCACGAAGCCGGGATCCGGATAGAACCGCCGCCGTCGGAAGCATGGGCGGCCGGGATTACCCCTGAAGCCACGGCCACTGCCGCCCCGCCCGAAGATCCGCCGGCAATCCGCTCGGGGTTCCAGGGGTTGCGGGTGGCACCCATCAGCGCGCTTTCGGTCGTACCGGTCAGCCCGAATTCGGGAGTGGTGGTCTTGCCGAAGACCACCAGACCGGCGCGGCGATAGCGTTCGACCAGTTCCGAAGTGAACAGCCCGCGCTGCCCCTTGTTGAGCCGGCTGCCGCCTTCGGTCGGCAAGCCCTTGATATAGGCGGCCAGATCCTTGAGCAGCCAGGGAACCCCGGTGAACGGTCCCTTGGGCAAGCCCTTGGCCAGTTCGGACCGCGCATAGTCATAGTGCTTCTGCGCCATGAAGTTGAAGCGCGGGTTGAGCGCTTCGGCCCGGGCAATCGCGGCATCGAGCAGTTCGGACGGAGCGACCTGGCGCTTGCGGACCAGGCCGGCCAGACCCAGCGCGTCATGGCTGGCCAGCAACGCGGCGATCCCTCCAGGCTTCGCCGCAATGGCCGCCGGCGTGACTGCCATGGCCGCAGCGGCCGCGCCGCCCGCTACCACTTCGCGCCGGGTCGTCACGTTCAGCCGGCCTGGCGCTGTGAGCCGGGGACACCGTCGCCCGCGGCATAGAAGCGCGAATAGAACTTGCGGAAATGCGGGATCGGGCCATCGCCGTCGCAGATGATTGGGTTGGGTTCGTACCGCATCCGGTCCCACACCACCTTGTCCTGATCGAGCTGCTTGTTGACGTCCTTGATGATCGCCCGTGCCAGCCCCGCCATCGGTCCTTCGGCCTGGCTCTTGGGCTGGGTGTAGCAATATATCACCTGCAGCTCGTCCTGCTCGACCGGAATGATGCAGGCCACCAGCAGCGTCTCGCAAATCCCGGTGAACCGGACCCAGGCCTGGCCCGGCCCGATCGAATTGCTGGTAATCGCGCCATCGACCATGCCCTTGGGCGTGCCCATCTTTGCACGCACGATCCCGCAGCGGTCCCATTCACCCCACGACAGTTCCGAAGTCGGCAGCTCGGCGGTGCCGTGGATGTACTTGAAATGCGCGAAGTCGACGCCGTTTTCGGCCATGTTCTGGAGCGAACCGAAGATCTTCCATTCGACGATGTCATAGGGGGTCCAGTCGGGATCGCTGGCTTCGGGCAAGTGCGCCACTTCGTAAAGCGGGGCTTCGTCTTCGGGATGATACCACACCCACAGCCACTGGTTCGCCTCGCGGATGTGCCAGGTGCGGGTGCACTTGCGCTTGACCTGCGGGGGGATCGCCTTGGCATAGGGGATCTCTTTCACCACGCCTTCTTCGCCATCATAGCGCCAGGCGTGGAACGGGCATTCGAGCAGGTTGCCGTGCACCTTGCCGCCATGGCCCATGTGCGCGCCCAGGTGCCGGCACCAGGCATCGACCATCCGCACCTGGCCGTCCTCACCGCGCCACACGGCCAGGTCGCGCGCGAAATAGCGGGCCGGCTTGACCTCGCCGACGGCCAGGTCCTTCGCCAGCATGAACGGGTACCAGCCGAACGGGAACCCGATGTCGAGATTGCGCTGCTCCGGCGCCGGGCGATTGGCCAAGGGCGCGACGCGCCAGGCCTCGCGCTCTTCCTTCGTCATCTTTTCCAGCACTTGCCAGACGGCAACGGGGGCCGTGCGGGCGTCGGTTGCGGCTTCGGTCATGTCATTCTCCCCGGATGTTCCGGTCTTGTTGTCTTCTTGATCGGTGTCAGAGCTTGAACACGCGCTGGGCGTTGTCGCGCAGGAACTTGGGCCAGACCTCGTCCTTCAGCGGCACGTTTTCCATGTCGGACATGATCCGCTCCAGGCTGAGCCCCATCGGGAAATAGCCGGCATAGATGATCTTCTCCGCGCCGCGGGTGTTGGCGTAATCGATGATCGCCTTGGGATAGTGCTTGGGCGCAAAGGCGCTGGTCGAATAATAGAGGTTCGGCCACTTGAGCATCAGCTTGACCGCCAGGTCCTGCCACGGCTCGGCCCCGTGGCGCATCACGATCTTGAGGTCCGGGAAGAACCAGCAGACCTCGTCCAGATGTTCGACCTTCTGGGTTTCCATCGGAATGCGCGGTCCCGGGATCCCGACGTTGAGGCAGATCGGAATGTCCAGTTCCACCGCGCAGGCATAGAGCGGGAACATGTACTTGTGGTTGATCGCCACCTGCGGCAGCGTTCCGGCCGGGAACACCGAAATGGCGGAAAGCCCGACCTCGGCATGGATCCGCTTGATCCGGCGCACTTCCTCCATCCCCTTGTTGGGATCGCAGGGCAGATCGAAGAAGAACCGGTCGCCGTAAAGCTCCTTGGCCCGGCGCGAGGTGTCGTTCTCGTTCCAGCCGACCAGCGCCTTGGCGATGCCGTGCTTGTCCATCTGCTCGACCGTCCATTTGACGTAATCGTCGGCATGGCCGGTCTGCGGCACGTCCTTGAACATGTACTGCGCCGGCATCGAGAACTGCTGCAGGGTCTGCGCGTCCTTGATCAGCGGACGGAAGGCGGTGAACCAGTCGGAACGGTCCTCCGCCTCGGGAATGCCAAGCATGCAATCGATGATGCCGATATCCTTGGGCATGCCCATGTCACTGTTCTCCAATCAGATTTGACCAGGCCGCGCGCAGCGCCACCTTGTTGACCTTGCCCACGTCGTTGCGCGGCAGGGGCTCTGTAACGATCGCCACCCGACCTGGGGCCTTGTAGCGGGCGAGCCGTTCGCCGACCCGCTCGATCACTGCCCGTTCGCTCAGGCCCTCGCCCTTGACCACCGCGACCAGCAGTTCGCCCAGCCGTTCGTCGGGAATGCCGAAGGCGGCGCATTCGCCCACCCCGGGAATCTCGCCCATGGCGCGCTCGACCTCGGCGCAATAGATGTTCTCGCCGCCGGAAATGACCATGTCCTTCACCCGGTCAACGATGAAGATGTAGCCCTCGGCATCGACATAGCCGACATCGCCCGTGCGCAGCCAGCCATCCTCGGTAAAGGCCGCAGCGGTCTCTTCCGGGCGGTTCCAGTAACCGGCCATGACCATCGCGCCCTTGAGCTGGATCTCCCCGCTCTCGCCGGTCGGCATTACCTTTCCATCGGGCGCCACGATCCGCACCTGGGCCAGCGGCAGCACGCGACCGGCGGAGGAACGGTTGCGGATGAAATCCTCGCCCACCGCCTGGGCCAGCGAACCCGATGCCTCGGTCATGCCATAGCCGGTGCCCATCACCGCCTGCGGGCAGGCTTCGCGGATCTCGTCGAGCAGGTTGACCGGCAGCGCCTGTCCGCCCGAGGCGATGTTGCGCAGCGAGGACAGGTCGGCGTCGCCCAGCTTGGCGCGGTGCAGCATGTCCCACAGCATGGTCGGCACGGCGGAGAACATGGTGATCTTTTCCGCCTCGATCAGTCGCACCGCCTCCTGCGCGTCCCAGCGGCGCATGATCACGACCTTGGATCCAGCGAACAGCGGCGACAGGAACGCCGCGCCAAGGCCCGAGATGTGGAACAGCGGATAGACCAGCAGCACCGCCTGCTGCGGCAGGTTGGCCATCAGCGTTTCGGCCGGAATACCGTGGGCGCGGGCCATGTTGTGCAGCACCATCACGCCCGAAAGCTGCATCAGCATCAGCCCGGTGATCAGGCTGCGGTGGGTCAGCACCGCGCCCTTGACGCGACCGGTGGTGCCAGACGTGAACAGGATCGTGGCGGGATCGAGCGGCTGGGCCAGCCCCGGATCGGGCATCGCCTCGCCTGCGCGGCGCTCGATTTCCTGCCCTTCGAAGGGCCTGGTCAGATCGAGCATCCGGCCCTGATAGCCGCCCTCGCGGATCAGCGCGGCGCGGCGGCTGTCGGCCAGGACCAACGCGGGGGTGACATCGTCGATCATCGCCACCAGTTCGGCCGGCGAACCGCGGCTGTTGAGCAGCGCGGCAATGCCCCCGGCCTTGATCACCGCCATGAAAGCGACGATCCATTCGGCCCGGTTGCGCATGCAGATCGCCACCCGGTCGCCGCGCTTGATGTGCAGCATCGGCGCCAGCTGATCGCGCCAGGCGAAGACCTGTTCGAAAGTCAGTCGCCGCTCGGCCCCGTCAGAGGAGAAATCGACCAGAAAGGTCTTGTCGCCGTGCCGCCGGGCATGTTCGATCATCAGCTGAAGATCGGGCGCGGCATTTGCGAACTGGAGCAGGCCGTCGCGCTCGGTCAGCTCGAACGGCGTGCCCGGAGCAGTGACCGCGGCGAAGACGGGGTCGATCTGGCTCATTGTGCTCCTGCCGCCATTTCCTTGGCCCACTGGTAATCCTGCTTGCCGGCCGGCGAGCGCTTGACCTCGTCCACCCAGACCAGCGCCTTGGGCAGCTTGTAGCCCGCCAGCTTGCCGGAGAGGTAGGCCTTGACCGCGTCATAGGGCGGGCGGTCCGCGCCCTCGCGCGGGGATACCACCGCGATCACCCGCTCGCCCCAGCGTTCGTCGGGCTGGCCGGCGACAACGGCGTCAAAGATCGCCGGGTGGGTCCGCAGCGCCTCTTCGACTTCCTCGGGGAAGACCTTTTCCCCGCCGGTGTTGATGCAGGTCGATCCGCGCCCGAAGACTGTGATCATATTGTCATCGTCGAGCCGTCCGGCATCGCCCGACACGGCCCAAAGCGTGCCGTCGATCGTCACGAAAGTCTCCGCAGTCTTCACCGGGTCGTTGTAGTAGCCGATCGGGGTATTGCCGGTGCGGGCGATGAAGCCGGTTTCACCGGTAACACCGAGCCGGCCATCGACAATGATCTGCTGCTGGGCATTGGCCGGCAGGCGCATCACGCCCTCGTCGGATTTTTCGGCCAGCCCCGACATCCCGGTCTCGGAGGAGCCAAGCCCGTCGGTGATGTTGGCGCTGGGCACCAGGGCTTTCAGATCGTCCTTCAAATGCTGCGAGAACACCGCCCCGCCCGAGCCGAGATTGACCACGTGGGCCAGGTTCCAGCGCCCCGGATTGGCGCGCAGCGCATCGCGCAGCGGAGTGGCCATGGCATCGCCGACGAACTGGATCAGGTTGGCGCCCTCGCGCTCGGCAGTGTCGAACACCCGCTCGGGATCGAACACCCGCCCTTCGTCGAGGATGATCGCAACCCCGTTGAGCAGCGCGCTCCATAGCGCCCACATCGCCGCCATGTGCATCAGCGGGGCGAGCGGGAACATCTTGAGCGGATAGCCATCGCGCGCGCGGCTCTCGATGTCCTGCGGCTGCTGGATCGGCCCGTGCGGGTTGAAGTACCCCGCCCCGCCGGCGCAGGCGAAGACGAAGGCCCGGTGCGGCCACATCACGCCCTTGGGCATGCCGGTGGTCCCGCCGGTGTAGCACAGCAGATAGTCCTCCTCGCTGCGTTCCCACGGACCGCCCGGTTCGTGCGCGAGGAGTTCGGCATAGGGCACCGACCCGGCAATGTCCGCGCCCGACCCGTCCTCGACCGCAACGGTCAGCTTCAGCGTCGGCACCTCGTCGCGCACTTCGCGGATGATGGGCGAGAATTCCGCGCCGTGGATGATCGCAGCGCTATCGGCATTGGCGAACAGGTAGCGCAGCTCGTCGGCGCGGTAGCGATAGTTGACGTTGTAGGGTACCGCGCCCAGCTTGCAGGCGGCGATGAAGGCTTCGAGATAGGCCGGCCCGTTGTAGAGATAGAGGCCGACCGAATCCCCCCGCCCCACCCCGTGCGCAGCGAGGCCAGCCGCCAGCCGGTCGCAACGCTCGTTGAGCTGGGCAAAGGTCTGGCGCTCATGTTCGCCGATCAGCGCGATCCGATCCGGGATCGTCCGCGCAACCGTTTCGAACAGGTCGGCAAGGTGGAACTGGCTGGCCACGTCAGTAGACCGCCGCCGGGTTCTTGGGCCGCGGGCTGCCCAGCATGTCGCGGTAGCTCGGCTTTTCCTTGCCGCGGTCGGTCACGCCCAGATCCCTGGCGATTTCTGCGCCGATCAGGGTCTGGCCGGACAGCTCGTCGCGGTTCGGAGCCTGGGCGATCGCGTCGATGATATGGGCGGTGAACTCCGGGTTCTCGGCCGCGTCGATGAAGCCTTCGTACTGTTCCGGGTTGGTCTTTTGCGCGATCAGCGAGCGTTCGGTAACCAGCGGCCCCATCCAGATCGAAACCGCGATCACCCCGGTGCCGCGCAGGTCGTGTTCCATGTCATGGGCGAACTTGTCGACCCCCGCCTTCTGCGCGCCATAGGCCGGGCCGTGCATGTAGCACGATCCGCCGAATGAGGAGCCGAAGGCGATCACCCCCGAGCCCTGCCGGACCATCATCTTCGCCGCATGCCAGCTGGCGACATAGGCACTGCGCAGCCCGACATCGAGGATCTTCACCGCGTCGAGCTCCTTCTCCCAGAAGGGTTTCTTCTCGATCAGCTGGTGATGGATGTAGGTGGCGTTGTTGACCAGCACGTCGAGGCGGCCCTGCTCGCGCTCGATCTGTTCGAACAGCGCGGCGACCTGCGCATCGTCGCCATGGTCGCACATCACGGCAATGCCCTTGCCGCCCGCCGCGGTCACTTCGGCGGCGGTTTCGGCGACGGTGCCGGGCAGCACCGATCCGTCCCAGCCCTTGGCATCGCCTGGCGCGATCGTGCGGCCGGTGACATAGACCGTATAGCCCAGTTCGCCGAACCCGCGGGCAATCCCGCGTCCCGCACCCCTGCTCGCCCCGGTGACGAGCGCGACCTTTGACGCAGCCATGTTCTCTCCCTCGATTCGACGCATTGGAGCGTCCGGCATTGCATTAAGCCATGTTTTGCGGATTTCAAATAGTCATTTCTTACGCAAAATTCATTTTTCCGGCGATCGCGCCATGCACCTGCGCAATCCCCGGCTCAGGCGAAGTTGTATTGGCCGGTCGGGATCACGTCGATAGTCCCGCGTTCGATGAAGGCATCGCAGCTGGCCATCATCCGGTCGAGATTGACCTTGAACTTTGCCGGGTCGCCCACAGCATCAAAGAACACGAACGGATCGCTGAGCGCGCTTTCGGGAAAGCACTCCTCGACGATCGCGCAATAGGGCGGCGGATCGGGCGTGATCGCGCGGACCACCAGGTTCTGGACATATTCGAAGTTGGCCTGGGTTTCGATCGCGACCAGGGTGTGCCGGTCCTGCCAGGCGGCGAGCCATTCATCATGGCTGAGCTGTTCCGGGCGGACCAGAAAGGCCATTTGCGCCCAGCCGGCAGTGCGCTTGCCCGGCACCGGCGGATGGGCAGCATTGGCGATGATCGTCGATTCGGCCACGACCCACCCGGCCCAGCGCTCTCCCGCAGCGTCGAGCGCGGCGTCGACTTCGGCGCGGAACAGCGCATTGGCCGAAGGCAGCCAGAACTGCACCACCGCATCGTGCTGACGCGCCCCCCGCGACTGGCGCAACTGCGCGCCGGGCGCGACAGTCGCATCCTCGAGATTGATCCGCACCCGCTGTGCTCCCGTACCGGCGAGCCGGGCGGGCAGCTCGGCCAGCAGCCGGGCATTGAAATCCTCGCGCCCTTCCCCGGGATCGGCCCAGACCAGGCAAATGACCTTTTCCATCAGCCGCCCCTCAGTCGAAATTGGCCTGCCCGCCATCAAGCGGGATCGTCGCGCCGGTGAGATAGCCCATTTCGGGCGAGCACAGCGCGGCCACGGCGCGGCCGATATCCTCTTCCAGCTTGCCGATCCGGCCCAGCGGGATCGTGCGGAAAAAGGCCTCGGCCTCTTCGGGGTTGTTGGCGATCCACCATTTGAGGCCGGGGCTTTCGGCGTGGGGCGCGATGGTCAGCACCCGGATGCCCTGCCGCCCCCATTCGGCCGCCGCTGCGCGGGTCAGCACCCGGGTGGCCTGCTTGACCGCGCCGTAGGCACCATAGCCGGTCATGTCCCAGCGGATTCCGGCCGACGATGCCAGGTTGACGATCACCCCGCCGCCCCGCGCAACGATGTGCGGATGGGCCAGCTTCATCAGCCGGAAGCTGGCGAGCGGACCGGATTCGAACCCGGCCAGAAAAGCCTCGTCGCTGACGTCGAGCAGTTTGCCGTTCGGCACCTCCTGGGCATTGTTGACCAGGATATCGAGCCCGCCGAACCGCTCGACCGTTTGCGCGACCATCGCCGCGAGGTTTTCGGCATCCTTGACGTTGCCGGCGATTGCCAGCGCCTCGCCCCCACGCTCGGTCACCAGCGCACAGGTCGCCTCGAGCTTGGCCAGGGTCCGCCCGGTCACCGCGATCTTCGCCCCGGCCGCGGCAAGCGCCAGGGCGATTCCCTGTCCAACCCCTTGCCCTGCGCCGGTAACCAGTGCCACCTTGCCTGAAAGATCGGTCATGCGCGCTCCTCAACCCAAAGATTCGTAGTCATTTGACATTCTGATTACGCATTAGGTTGACAGAAACCGCATTGCTGCGTCAATTGCGTTCTTTGCCTGCCCTCATTGCGGGGCATCGATAAGATACGGAACAGGAGAGGCCATGAGCCAGGATCTTAATGGCAGGGTTGCCATTGTCACCGGCGGCAGCGACGGGATCGGACTTGCCACCGCAGCGCTGCTGGCGCGGCGCGGCGCACAGGTGGTGATCTGCGGTCGCCGCCAGGAACAGCTCGACACCGCCAGGGCGCAGATCGAGGCCGAGGGCGGTAAGGTCGAGGCGGTCCAGCTCGACGTCACCGATTTCCCCGCTTTCGAGGCGCTGATCGAGGACGTTGCCACGCGCCACGGCCGGCTCGACATGCTGGTCAACAATGCCATGTCGACCCATTATGCCCCGATCAGCCGGCTGACGCTCGACCACTGGCGCAAGGACTTTGCCGTCAACAGCGAGGCGGTGTTCGTGGGCACCAAGGCGGCGATGAAAGTGATGGCGAAGCAGGGCAAAGGCTCGATCGTCAACATCTCTTCGACCACCGCGATCCGGGCCATGCCCAATTATTCGAGCTATTCGGCCTCGAAGGCGGCGCTGATCCAGTTCACCGCGGTTGCTGCGATGGAAGGCGCGCCGCTGGGAATTCGGGTCAATGCGATCGTTCCGGGGCAGGTCAACACCGCCGCGACGCTCGATTTCGCGACCAAGGCGCCGGAACTGGCAGCCAAGACCGCCGGGGCAATCCCGATGGGCCGCGGCGGCGAGCCGGACGAACTGGCCGAAGCGATCGTGTTCATGCTGTCCGACGCGGCCAGCTACATCACCGGGGTCGCGCTGCCGGTCGATGGCGGCAAATCGGCCCAGCTCTACATTCCATCCTGAACCACCGGCCAAGCGGGGAGAGACCGAAATGAGCGGGACCTGGGACAAGGAAGTTGACGTCCTGGTGGTGGGATCGGGCGCCGGCGGGATGCTCTCCGCGCTGGTCGCGGCGAAGAACCATGCCGACGTGCTGATCGTCGAGAAGGAAAAGCTGTGGGGCGGCACTTCCGCCACTTCGGGCGCCGGGATCTGGATCCCGGCCAGCGATCAGGCGGCGGCGGCCGGCTTTCACGACAATGTCGATGACGCGTTCAAATATGTCCGCGCGCTATCGGCCGACAACGTGCCCGATGAAAACATCCGCGCCTATGTCGAGAATGCATCGAGGATGCTGCGCTGGCTGGGTGCCCATACCGAGATCGAATACCACGCCTTTCCCTATCCCGATTACCACGCGGAAAACCCGGGCGGATCGCCGACCGGTTACCGCACCCATATGCCATTGCCGATCGACGGGCGCCGGCTGGGCAAGGACGTGCGGACCCTGCGCTATGCCAGCCCGGCGGCATCGCTGTTCGGGTTCCTCAACTGGCATTTCGACGAAACCTACCTGCTGCTGTTCCGCGGTCCCGGCTGGCACCTGCACCTCGCCAAGAGCCTGCTGCGCTACTGGTTCGACTGGCCGTTCCGCTTCACCTCGGGCAAGGACCGGCGGCTGACCCTGGGCAATGCCCTGGCCGGCGGGCTGCGGCTGGCACTCAACCAGGCCGGGGTGCCGCTGTGGCTCAACAGCCCGCTTGAAGAGCTGGTCAGCGAAAAAGGCAAAGTGGTGGGCGCGGTGGTGCGGCGCGATGGCACAACCATGCGGATCCGCGCGCGCAAGGGCGTGGTTCTGGCCGCGGGCGGGTTCGACAAGAACCAGGCCATGCGCGACCAGCATGCCCCGCTCTATCCCAACGCGCTCTATTCGGGCGGCACTTCGGGCAATACCGGCGATGCGATCCGGGCCGGGCAGGCGCTGGGCGCGGATACGATGAACCTGCAATCGACCTGGGCCGCGCCGGTGTTCTACGTGCCGGGCGAAGATCGCGGCCGGCTCTGCACGATCGAGCGAGCCCTGCCCGGCAGCATCATGGTCAACCAACGGGGCGAACGCTATCTCAACGAAGCCGCGTCCTATCACATCACCGGCCAGCAGATGGCGCGTCGCCAGCAGGAGCATGGCGACGCCAGCCCGACCTGGTTCGTGTTCGATCACACCTATCGCCACTCCTATCCGGTCGGTCCGGTCTATCCGCTGGTGCCCGACTGGGCCCAGAACGGGATGGTCAAGACGATCCTCAAGAAGGGCCGGACGATTGCCGAACTGGCCGAGGCGATGGGGGTCGATCCGGCCCGGCTGGAAGCGACCGTTGCCCGCTTCAACGACCATGCCGCGCGGGGCGAGGATCCCGACTTCAAGCGCGGCGAAGCGGCCTATGACAAGATGTATGGCGACCCGCGCGTTGCCCCCAATCCCTGCCTGCGTCCGATCGAGAAGGGACCGTTCTATGCCATGCCGATGTATCCCGGCGATATCGGCACCAACGGCGGGCTCAAGACCGATGCCCAGGCCCGGGTGCTCGATGCCAAGGGCAAGGCGATCGGCGGGCTCTATGCGATCGGCAACAGCGCGGCATCGGCGATGGGCGAAAGCTATCCCGGCGCGGGGGTGACGATCGGCCCGGCGATGACCTTCGGCTCTATCGCCGCCAACCACCTGACCGGGAGCAACGCGGAATGAGCGGTCGGCTGGATGGCCGCGCCGCAATCGTCACCGGCGCGGGCCGCGGGATCGGGGCGGCGGTGGTCAAGCGGCTGATGGCGGACGGCGCCAGGGTTGCCGCGCTCGACCTCAGCCTGGCCGAAGCCGAAGCGAGCGGGGCCGACCTGGCGCTGGCCTGCAATGTGGCGGATTCGGCTTCGGTCGCCGCTGCGGTCAAGGCCGCGCGCGAGGCCTTCGGGCGGCTCGACATCGCGGTCAACAATGCCGGGATCGGCCAGGCCGCCAATGATGGCTCCGAGCAATTCTACGGTGCCATGGCACAGCGCAATGCCGAGCTGGCCGAAAAGGGCAGCTCGGACGTGATCGTCGATCAGCTGATCCACATGGAAGACGCCGGCTGGGCCGCCGTGCTGGCAGTCAACCTCAACGGCACCTTCTACACCTGCCGCGAATTCGCCCGGGTGCTGGCTGCGGACGGCAACCCCGGCACGATCATCAACATCAGCTCGACCAGCGCCCAATCGGGTGAAGGCAGCCCGCACTATTGCGCCAGCAAGGCGGCGGTAATCGGGCTGACCCGCCAGCTCGCCCGCGAACTCGCGCCGCGCAGAATCCGGGTCAACGCGGTTGCGCCCGGGCCGACCAATACTCCGATCATGCAGGGCATTCCGGAAGAATGGATTGCCTCGATGGAAGCCGCGATCCCGCTGGGGCGGATGGCCGACCCGGCCGAAATCGCTGGCGCCGTGGCCTTTCTCGCCAGCGAAGATGCCAGCTATGTCAACGGTTCGGTGCTGGTTGCCAACGGGGCCAGCTATTACTTCTGAGCGCGCTGGCGAACCTGGATCAGGCCCCGGGTGGTGCCGACATAGAGGTATCCGTTCGGCGCAATCGAGATCGAAGCCCAGTTGTTGTTGAACGCCTGGCCCCGGCCGGTCGGGATCCTGATCACTTCCCGGCCGCTGGCGAAATCGAGCCCGACAAGCGACCAGTCCTGGCTGGCCGTGCCATCGGCCGCAGTGGCCGGTTCGAAGCTGTAGAACCAGGCAATGCCGTTTCCGGCCGATAGCTTGGGCACCACCGAGGGCACCTTGAGCGGCGAGGTCCAGACGATGTCGCAGCCGCTTTCATCGCCCCGCACATCGACCCTGACAACCCCGCCAGCCACTGCCCCATAGTCGGTCTGCTCGTAAGCGCTGGAGAAGCCGGCGTTGTTTTCCAGAATGATCGAGCGGCCCCAGCCGATCACGCTGTTGTCGGTGGCGCTGGCTCCCGAAGTGAAGACCGGGACGGTGCAGATCCGGCGCCCGTCCTGGCGGTTCAGCACAACGATGTTGATCCGCTGGTCGGCATTGTCGGCAAAGGTGATCCAGCGGTCGCCGAGCAGTGTCGGGGTGGTGCCGCTGCCCTGGTTGATCGAGCCGACCTTGCGGCGGGTCCCGCGATCATAGGCGCTGCGCCACAATTGCACCGGCTTGCCGTCCGGGCTGGCAGAGAAGGCATATTGGGCGTGGTCAGTCAGGACATAGACCGCCCTTGCATCGACCGCGAGTGCGTTCTGGATTTCCTCGCCGTCGAACCGGATGACCGAAACCGCGCCGCTGTCCGGATCGAGCGTGCCCAGCCGGCCGCTGCGGGTGGTCCACCAATAGCGCCCGGCCTGGTCGGGCATCACTGCGGTCACCTTGTCGCACTCGCTGTTCGGGAACCAGTTGTCCCAGTTCATGCAATCGTGCGGGACATAGGGCTTGAGATCCCATTCGCGCTCGACCCGGAACGACCACCTGCCATTTTCCTGATCGGCAACAAGTCGCTGCACCATCCAGCGGCTGTTGGCGAACACCAGCCGGTCCTGGGCATCAAGGAACAGGTAAGCGCCGCCCGAAGAATCGTTCATCATGATCGACCGATCACGCTTGACGACCGCTTCGAACGCGCTGGGCCTGATCGGCAGGTCGAACGAGGCAAGCGCGGCAAGGCTCTCCGGATCGAGCAGCACCATCCTGAAGCCGGAAAGACCGCCGCACATCGCCACCAGCTTGCCGTCGCTGCGATGCACGAATGTCGCGCACTGGCGTGGCATGCCATTGCCCGACTGGCGAGTGCGCACTTCCAGACCTGCACCGAACGGGCCGGCGGCAAGGTGGGTATCGGATTGCCCGGCATCGCCATGCATGGTGGCGTTGGCGTCGCGGGCCAGGAACGGATGCGGCGTCAGGGCGCCGGCAACGGCGCTCGGCACAAAGGTATCGTCCCAGCGCGCCAGTGCGTTCGACTGGCCCGCCAGGGGTACCGGATCGTCAAGCTCGCGGTCGACGTGCCGCCAGCCGATCGCCGCCGCGAAAGCGGCGAGCAGCAGCGGCGCGATCAGGCAGCCGCAGCCGCGCCGGTTGCGGGGCCGCTCGGTCAATCCGCCCGCACCTTGACCCTGGGTGCGGCCGCACCGCGGCGCATGGTCTCAAGAAACTTCTCGAGCGGAGCGGGTTCGGGCACCGGGCTGCCATCGTCGCCCTCGCGCGCCCAGAATTCGGCAAAGCTGGGGAACAGCTTGTGGAAGTTGCCCTCGACCCAGTCCGTCCCGGGCCAGCGCATCTTGTTGTCGCCGATCGGCGGCTTGTTGAGATCGGTCGCGTACCAGTAGAGCGGCAGCCGCCGGGCGAAGAACCAGCGCCCGTCCTGGCGGACATAGTCATCGACGTACATCATTTGCATGATGACCCACTCATCGCCGGTCTCGTGCTCATTTTTCGAATAGACGATGCCGTGGGCATGATCCGGATCGTCGAATTCGATCACATGCCCGCCGATATGGTGAGAGGTGCCGGTGAACGGCGAACGCAGCGTCCGGTCCATATAGGCGCGCAGCGCCTGCCGACCGCTCGCGTCCTTTCCGACCCGGACATCGGCGACGAACAGCGTTACCATCGCGTCCATGTCGCGCATATCCAGCGCGAGGGCGTATTTGGCGGGCAGCTGGCGGATCGCGTCGAGCGATTCCAGCCGGTCGATGCGGGATTCAAGCGTGGTCATGATTTGGGCTCGTACCAGATCGGAGAGGTATAGGCGCGTTCCTGGGCGATCATCTGGACGTCTGGCCCCAGTTTCAACCCATACCGCACGGCGTCATAGGCGACCCAGCGCGGGGTCGGGATCTCGATCACCCGGACATAGTAGAACGCCCGCTGCCCCGGATTGAATTCGGGATCGCGCCAAACCGTGGCCAGCGTCGCCGCACCGATCGAATTGGTGTAGCCGGGTTTCGAAAGATCAACCGTGTTGCCGACCGCCGGGACCTTGCCGCCGGCCAGCTTGCGGGTCTCCGGCGAACTCCAGGCCACATCGAAGACCTTTTCGTGGGCGGCGCCGCCGGCATCAACCCAGCCCTTGATCACCTGGACCCGGTCAAGGTTGGCGCCATCGGGGTCCTTGAGCGCTGACAGGATGAAGCTGGGCGCCCCGTCCTTGCGTTCGGGCAGAACTCCGCCCATCGGCACGCCGCGGGCATAGCCGGCCTTGACCCAGTCCCCGCCCAGATCCTCCGTCTTGAAGTCCCAGCCGCCGAACACCCGCACCACCATCCGCGGACCGGTGGTCGAATAGACCTCGCGGCGCATCATCGCGTCGAAGATTTCCTCGCGGGTATTGGCCCGGGCCCAGACCGCAGCATATCCGCCGGCGAGGTACTGCCAGTTGAAGCGCCCCAGCCGGGTGCCCATGTTCATCACCGGGGTTACCCGGTCGAACTTTTCGGTGCGCGGTTCGTTGCCGCTATGCTTGCCGTAGAAGTTGTCTTCATCGGCTGTGGCCAGGCTGGTGTGGCTATCGGTCGATCCGATCAGCCCGAAGCGATAGGGATTGGCGCCGGTCCGCTGCTCGATCAGCAGCCCCCGCTTCAACGCCTCGCGGACATAATTGCCGGCGTACATGTCTGACGACGTCGGCAGCGTGGCGTTGAGATTGGCCTGGTCCCAGCCGTTCACTCCGAACCCGGCAAATTCATCGGCCGGGGAGAGGAACGGATGGCTTTCGCTGTCGCCCTTTATCTGCGTCGCTTCCACCACCGGCTCGCGCGCGGCGCGGCGGCGGGCTTCCTCGGCGGTCATGGGTGCCCCGCCCGGTCCGGTCAGCTGGAACATCAGCCCGTTGGACATGTTGCTGTTGTGCGGGATTGCCAACATCCGCCCGCCGGTGTTGCGTTCATAGGCATCCATGTAGGACCACAGGTCCTCGGGCTTGTCGCTGGTCTGGGAAAGGAACGGCATGACCTTCCCTGCCCGGTCGGCGCCGTCGCGGAACATTACCACCCGGTGCAGATTGTTGCCGTTGGGCATCGAGGTGTACTCGAAGCCGATGAAAGCGGTGAACTTGCCTGGCTCGTTGTAGTCCTCGACAATGCCGAGGTGATCGTTCCAGATCTCGCGGCTGTCTTCGGCCAGCTTCTTGGGGTCGGCCAGCTTCTTGGCTTCCGCGGTTCCGGCCGAATCGATCATTTCCGCCATGGCCTTGGCCGATTCCTCCGGCCCAGCGTTGAACATGTCGTGCCAGTGCTTGAGCCTGTCATTGGGCAACAGGAAGCGCGGCGCCTCGGCCAGCTTTTTGACGAAGCCGAGCCCGTCCGAATGGTCGGCGATCACCAGGAAGTCGAGCGGCCGGGCCAACCTAGCCTTGACCCCCATGGTCGATGTCACTTCCTCGCCCCGGGCAAAGCGCAGCGCGTCCTCCGGCCCCAGGCGATTGCCGAAGCCGAACGCATCGGGCGAGTTCGAGGTGTGAAGGTGGGTATCGCCCCACAGCACCTTTTCCGGATAGGCTGACAATTTGACTTCTGCCGCCCCCGATTTGCCACCGCCAGGAGCCTTGTCGCACCCGGCCAGCAAGGCGAGCACCAGCCCGGCGGAGAGCAGGTGGACCTTCGCGGAAATCTTCATGGGTCGATCCTTTCGATCGGCGGCAGGGCATAGCTGCCGTCAAGGGCTTCCTTGCGCGGCAGGTAGAGCCGCATCACCAGGTGGAACGCGCCAGCAGGCGCTGGCAGCCAGTTGGATTTGCCCTGCGCGGGCCGGGCGTTGGAAATGTAGAGCGTCAACCCGCCATCCTTGTCGAACCGCAGCCCATGGGTGCGATCGCCAATGTTGTAGCGTCGCAGCGGATTCTCGACGAGCTGCGAAGTCGTTCGATCATAGGCGGTCAGCGACCAGAAGGCATCGACTGGCGGCAATTGCCCCTTGGCGAAACGGATCCGGTAGCGCCGGTCGCCGCGCAGCGGCTCGCCCCGGTCATCGGTGATCGCTGCGGGATAGATCGATTCCTCGGGCGCGTTGACATAGCCACCACGTGCGACTTCGGCGCGCAGCAGGAAATTGTCGCCCGGATCGGCCATTGCCCCCGACCACATCCAGCCGTTCTGCACCCGCGCCGGGCGGAAGCCGCGTTGGGCCAGCACCTTCGGCCCCAGTCGCACCGCACAGCCCAGGCCCAGCGCCTCGCCCGGCTTGAGCTTGTCAGGATCGAACTGGCGATGCGGGCCGAACCCGGCCTGGTCGAAACCCGCCATCAGCGCCGCCTCGCCCGGTTTGGCCGGTACAACACGCAGCGCGCGGTTGAGCATCTGGAAATAGAGCAGGCTGTCGAACGGGCGCAGCGGTGCGGCATCTCCAACCGGCTCGCCCGGCGCGCCGGTCATCCGGATCGCTTTGGCCAGGGCCTGTGCCTTGGGCAGATCAGCCTGGTCGCTCACCAGCACCCGTCCAAGCATCCAGGCGGTATCGGTTGGCAGGCGCAGCGCAGAATAACCCTCCGGGACAGTCCCGCCCGATGGGCCGACCAGCGCATATCGCGCCGCCGCGCCACGGTTGGTGCGGGTGCCGACATGGTAAGGCCGGCCATAGAGGTCCATGAAGGCCAGCGTGTAATAGCGGGATCCGAACGCCGGCACCTCGATCAGCACCGGCCCGCGCGAGAGATCGAGCCAGGCGTTGAGGTAGAGCGTATCGGCATTGGCGGCGCGCAACTGTCCCTGAGTTTCGGGCGTCAGCAGATGCGGATAGATCGCGACGGCATTGACCGGCGCGGCGACCGGCTGATCGACGCCGATCCGGTGGGTTTCGTTGTGTTGTTGCTTGAGCAGGTCAACCAGCGGATAGCCATAGATGAAGCCCTGCAGGCCGACCGCATAGGCCAGTGCCGCATCTGGGTCATCCATGACAGCGCGGCATTGCGCCTCATCCGGGAGGCCGGCAGCAGCCAGGGCCACGGCGAACGTCAGCATAACCTCTCCAAACGCGTAAGCTTCATATATTTTGGTTACGATATCGCCTTTCCGATTGCCAATCAATCGCTCTTCGCGTAATTCAATATCACTTGTGTTACGCAATGATCGGCCAACGTGAATGGCCGAGCCGGCACCAAGGGAGGGATCGAAATGCGCCTTTTCAGCACTGTATCGCTTGTCGCCATGGCCACACTGGCCGCTACTCCGGCCTTTGCCCAGGATGCGGGGCAGGAATCTGACGAGGGTATCGGCGATATCGTCGTTACCGCGCAGAAGCGCAGCGAAAATCTCCAGGATGTGCCGATCGCGATTTCCGCTGTGGGCAGCCAGTACCTTGAAAGCCGCGGGGTGGATTCGATCGACAAGCTGGGTTCGATTGCTCCCAACGTGAAGATCGAGCGGGCGCCGGCATCGAAGACAATCTCGCAGATCTCGATCCGCGGTTCGGTCACGATCAACCCGGCGATTACCTGGGAGCCGGCGGTCGGCCTCTATCTCGACGGGGTCTATATCGCCAAGGCGCAGGGTTCGATCTTCGATGTCGCCGACCTCGAACGCGTCGAAATGCTGCGCGGCCCGCAAGGTACGCTCTATGGCCGCAATGCCCTTGCCGGCGCGGTCAATCTGGTGACCAAGAAGCCGAGCGGCGAACTGGGCGGCGCGTTCGACCTAACCTATGGCAGTTTCAATGAACTCAAGGTCCGCGGCGTGCTCGATCTGCCGCAGATCGGCCCGTTTTCGGTCAAGCTTTCGGGCCAGTACCGCAAGCGCGACGGGCTGATCGACCTGGTGCCCAATTCGCCGTCCGGGGCCGACCGCACCGACTCGATCGATTCGGGCAGCTTCATGGTCCAGGTTCGCGCCCAGCTGTCCGACGCGATCACCGCCGATTACACCTTCGACTACAGCAAGGCGAACCAGGATCCGCCGTTCTCGCAATTGCTGCGGGTCAACCGCAACGGCGATCCGCGCGACATCTTCGATCCCGCTTCGCCGGGCTTCCCGTTCGGCGGGGCGTTCTTCCCGCTGCATCTCTATGCCAACCCCAACCGGGTCACCACTGCCGCAATCGACGCGCCGGCCTATGAACGCTCGCGCTCCTATGGCCATGCCCTGACCCTGACCGCAGATCTCGGCCCGGTAACGTTCAAGTCGATCACCGCCTACCGTGATCTGGCCTGGGCCGACGGGCTGGACCTCGATGGCTCGCCGATGCCGGTGGCCTTCACCCAGCGCATCACCGATTACAACGCCTTCAGCCAGGAGCTGCAGCTGTCCGGCGAAACCGGTGACGGGCGGCTCAACTTCGTGCTCGGTGCATTCTATTTCGACGAAAAGGCCGAAACGCTTAACCCGCAGACCTATTTCGGCGGAGGGGTCGATCTGCAATCGGACTACGGCTCGAACACCGAAGCCTTCGCGCTCTTTGCCCAGCTCGACTACAAGCTGACCGACAGCCTCAAGGTTAGCCTGGGCGGGCGCTACACTCACGAAAAGAAGGACGTGCGGCGCTATTTTCGGATCAATTTCGACGCTGGCAGCGGGATCTTCTCGCCGCTGGTGATCGCGGACCTGCCCTATGGCGCGATACCGGAATCGAAGTACAACAACTTCTCGCCGTCGGTCACCCTGGCCTGGGAAGCCAACGAAAACGTCAATTTCTACGCGCGCTTTGCCCAGGGCTTCAAATCGGGCGGGTTCAATGGCGAAACCAACGTTTTCGTCGCCCCGACTCCGGCCTGCCCGAGCGGGGCGACCGAGCTGTGCACGGCCTATCGCCCGGAAAAGGTCGACAGCTATGAGCTGGGCATGAAGACCAAGCTGGCCGATGGCCGGGTGATCTTCAACGTCGCGGCCTTCCGCGACGAGCACAAGGACATGCAGCTGTCGGTGTTCACCGCCACCACCGGTGCCGCATCGGTGATCCGCAACGCCGCCGGTGCGCGGATCCAGGGGCTCGAGTTCGAAACCGTGCTCAAGCCGCTGCCCAGCCTGACGATCAACGGCTCGCTGGCGATCCTCGATCCGAAGTACAAGAGCTTCATCGATGGCGGAGTGGACGTTTCGGCCAACCGCGCCTTCCCGCACGCGCCCAAGACCACCGCCTCGCTGGGGTTTGACTGGGAAGCGCTGAGCGGCGGCTGGGGCAAGCTCAACCTCTACGGCGATGTCAACTACGTCTCGAAGTACTACACCTTCCCCTATGCGCTGGTTACCCCGACCCCGTCGGACCAGAATGCCCATTCCAGCCAATCGCAGGGCCGCACGATCGTCAATCTGCGGGCCAGCATCAGCGATATCCCGGTCGGCGGGGCCAAGGCCGAGCTCTCGGTCTTCGTCCGCAACCTGACCAAGGAAGACAACCCGTCGAACTTCATCGATTTCGGCCCGGGCTTCGGCGGGATCCTGCTGGGCTACTTCCCCGAACCGCGCACCTTCGGTGTCACGGTCGGGCTGAAGTTCTGAGCGGGATGGCAAGTCTGGAGGAACGGCTGCAGCGCCTTGAGGACGACCGGGCAATCCGCGACCTCAAGGCGCGCTACCTGCGGGCCTGCGATACCAAGGACCCGGAAGCGGTCCGCGATTGCCTGAAGCCGGACGGGGCCGTCATCGCCTATGACGGCTTTCCCACCTTCGACAGCCGCGATGCCTTTGTCGCGGTCTATGCCGAAATGGGCTGCGCGCCCGGGATCTTCGACATCCACCACGGCGCCAACGGCGTGATCGAATTTAACGGCAGCGACGCGGCGCGCGGTCGCTGGTCGCTGCTGTTCCACAACATCAACCTGGCCAGCCGGACGCTGACCCAGATGGGCGTCCAGTACGACGACCTCTATGTGCGGGAAGGCGGGCGCTGGTGGATCGCCGAAACCCGTTCCAGGCGCTTGTCCTGCCTGATTCACACGGTGGATGCAGAGGGCCGGCCAAGCGTGGTGGTGATGGGCGAGGCGCCCGAGACATTCGGCTGAGGAGGGCTGGCAGTGCGGTTTGACGGCAAGAGAGTTCTGATCACAGGCGCGGCTTCAGGGATCGGACGAGCCACCGCCCTGCTGTTCGCGCGCGAAGGTGCGCAGGTAATCATCGGCGATATCAACGAGGCCGGCCTCGCCGAGACCGCCGCGCTGATCGGGGATGCCGCCACGGCGGTGACCTACAACGCCGAAGACCACGCATCGTGCCGCGCACTGGTGGCCAAGGCGGCCGAGGGCGGGCTCGACGTACTGTGCAACATCGCCGGTATGCTCAAGTGGGGCCCGACCGAAAGCTATGCGGTCGAGGATTTCGAGCGGATCCTGCGGATCAATACGACCAGCGTCTTCGTCTTGTGCCAGGCCGCGCTTCCGCATCTGGTTGAAAGCAAGGGCAACGTGGTCAACATCGGTTCGACCTCAGGCCTACGCGGCATGATCTACACCGCCGCCTACTGCGCCTCGAAGCACGCGGTGGTAGGGATGACCACCGCGCTGGCGGCCGAATACGCGCCCAAGGGCGTGCGGATCAACGCGGTGGCGCCGGGCCACGTCAACACGCCGATGACCAAGCAGGCGCCGCCCGAAGGCGACCTTGACTGGGCCATGGTGATGCGCGGGATGCCCAAGCTGGTCGATGGCAGCTGCGACCCCGAAGACATTGCCGAAGCGGTTGCGTTCCTGGCTTCCGACAAGGCCCGCAAGGCGACCGGCACCGTGCTGGTGGTGGACGGCGGCCAGCTGGTCAGCTGAGCAAGAGCCGCGCCGCCGCGCTGCCATCGAGCAGCGCGTTGTCGCGCCGGGTCACTTGCCACCCCTCCGGACCGCGGACCAGTTCCCAGCGGTTGGCGGCCACCCGCACCGGCGCCCATTCGCCATCCTCGTGACGGAACACGATGCTGTGGCAGCGCGCCGTGGCGCGGTCGCCCGCCAGTTCGATTGCCGGACTGGTCAGGACATGGGCGCAGCCATCGGCCATCAGCGACTGGTGGACCGGCCCGCTGATCAGCGCGGCAATGCCGGCGCGTCCTTTCGCCTCGCCCATCCCGCCAACCGCATAGATCCCGTCCTCGGCAAACAGCGCGGCCACCGCATCGGCCTGTCCGCAGTCCGCCAGCGGGCCATAGCGCGCAATCAGGTCACGGATCGCCTCGCGGTCTTCCAGCGCCCGCAGCCGCTCGACCAGGCGTTCAGGCACCGGCCGCCTTGCGCCCGGCCTGGCGGCCAAAGAATGTGCAGTCGGCCAGGCTCAGCCCCGAAGAATAGCCATGCCCCCAAGCCGGCAGGCCGGACGTGCAGCGCCCGGCGGCGTAAAGTCCCGGTATCGCCACGCCACCCCGGTCGAGCACTTCGCCATCGGTCGAGGTCTTGAGCCCGCCCAGGGTGAAGAAGCTGAAATAGCTGGCGTGGAAATCGAGTTCGAGCGCGATGAACGGCCCCTGGTCCAGCGGGACCAGGATCGGCGGGCGCTTGTCGAACAGCGGATCGTGCCCTTCGCGGGCGTGCTCGTTGTAAACCGCCATGGTCGCGCTGAGGGTGCCGACCGGCATCTCCAATTCGGCCTCGACCTCTTCCCAGGTTTCGCCGGTGCCGGCAATGCTCATCCGCGCAAAGTCCATCGGCTGGACGAAATGCGCATTGTCGAGCAGCAGGTAGACCTTGCCGTCCGGCTGATCGACCGCGCAGCGGCTGACCCGGCCGTGGTAGCAGTCTTCATTGATGAAGCGCTGGCCCTTGGTGTTGACGAAGACGCCATTGGCGTGGCTTTCCGGCATGGTCCAGGGGCATGTGGTGAAGAACTGCTCCATGTGGATCGCATCGCCGCCCGCGCCGATGCCCAGCTCGATTCCCGAACCGTCGTCCTTGTCGCCGATCGGATCGTTGAGCTTGAAGGTTTCGGGGCAGTACTTGCGCCGCATCGCCTCGTTGAACACGAAGCCGCCGGTCGCAAGAACCACACCCTTGGCGGCCCGGACGAAGCGCGGCTGGTTGTCGATCCGTACCACCAGGCCGACAATCCGGTCGCCGTCCTGCACCAGCGCCAGCGCGCGCGCATCGGTCACCACTTGGACGCCCTTGGCCCGGGCGCTGGCTTCCAGCACATCGACCAACGGCCGCCCCCCGCCCCAGCCCATGTGCTGGATCACGTGGCCGCGTGGGGCGGGCTTGGCGAGGTCGCAAAACGGCGCCGCCGCCTCGCTGCCCGACCAGATCAGGGTTGAATCGTCGGTCGGCTCGATGTGTTTGCCAGGCAGGTAATTGCCGCGATAGGGCACGCCTTGCGCCTTCAGCCAGGCATAGTGGTTCAGCGCCTCGCGGCCATAAAGCTCGCACTTGGCCTTGTCGGCGCAGGGACCTCCAGCAAGCTTGAGGTATGCTGTAAAGTCCTCTGT
>CAZNII010000006.1:0-5118 GCA_964573075.1 uncultured Novosphingobium sp.
ATTACGGTAGAACGGCGATCCCAGGAAGCCGGGCGGTGGCGGTGTCGCGCCTATTCCTGCAAGCGGAGCCCGACCCAACGCATTGAAGGCACCGAGTATGCCGGCGGCATAGTCAAGACCGAAGGCATTTACGTAGTAGCTGCTTTCTTCCAAGTGGGCCTTGCCGTAAATGCCGCCCAGCAGGAACTTGAAAGTGCCATCCCACTTGGAAGAAATGATTGCCTCAGCCGTCCAGCTACTTTGATAGGCATTCGACCGGTCGAAATCCTGGGGGGTCATCGAACAGATGCGGTGCCCGCCATATGCCCCGGTATTCGTTTCCTCGGACAAGGACGTGCAAATAACGTTGCCCGGTCCATTGGGGATCAGCGCGTTCCGGACAGGCGCAAAATAGGAAACGGGCAGTCCAGGAATACCGGTGGTGCCTGCCGTGTTGAGCGCAGTCAGGCCAGGCAGATAATTTGCCCGGTTCTGCACCGACAGGTTATAGTCCTGCCCCGCATCGGCCGAGGTATCCTGCCAATTTCCCTGGACCCTGAGGCTCAACCCGCCACCAAGATCCTGTTCGATCGCTCCCTGAACGATCCATTCTTCTGCTAAATAATAGGGGGGGTAGTCGGTATTGACCGTTCTGGAATCGGCGGGATTGGTCGCGCCAGGCCACGAATAGACGTCGGCGCCATAGAGGCTGCCCAGCGCGAAGGCGGTCGGGATGCCCTGCATGGCAAAAAATTCACGCGAAGTGAGCACCGAAGCCAATGTCGTGTTCGCATTGGTCACCTGGAACTGATTTTTTCCGTTCAGGCAACCCAGCACACCGGTCGGGTCGCGTTGGCACATCTGCTTCAGGATGCGCAGGCGACTATCCTTTTCGTGGAAGTACTGGACGACGAGGTCGACCGTCGTGCCCGAACCCGGCTCAAGCCGGATCGAGCCGCGCATGCCCCACATATCGCGATCGTCAATCTGTGAATTGTCGAAGATGTTCTTGGTATAACCGTCGCGATTAAGATAGAATCCCGCCACGCGCACGGCTGCAATGTCACCGAGCGGCAGGTTAACCATGCCCTTGGCCTTGACGTGGTTGTAGTTGCCGTATTCCAGCTCGGCATTGGCGGAAACGCCGGTCAGGTCGGGACGGGCCGAACGGATGTTGATAACGCCCGAAGTCGCGTTGCGGCCGAACAGAGTGCCCTGCGGTCCGCGCAGAACTTCGATCTGCGCCAGATCATAGAACTCGCCTTCGAACAGGCGAGTGGCGAACAGCGGCGCATCGTTCATGTGGATGGCGGTGGCCTGGTCGCAGGTCACGCCCACGCACAGGTCGCCGATGCCGCGGATGGTGAAGCTGGAGCCGGTGAAGTTCGTCTTGGTGAACGTCACGTTGGGCAGCGAGAGCTGAAGGTCGGAGGTGTTCTTGATCTGCTGCTTTTCGAGCGCTTCGGTGTTGAAGGCGCTGACCGCGATCGGAACGTCCTGCAGGCGCTGGTTGTTGCGCTGGGCGGTAACGATGATTTCGGTGCTGGCGGTATCTTCTTCAGCGTCCTGCGCATAGGCCGGAACCGCGAATGCACTGGCGCAGACGCCAGCAAGCAGGGTCAATTTACCCCTCATATGCCCTCTCTCCTTAAAATGCCCGTCCCTTTACCGGGCGGTTGCGCATACGAATAGAACACCGTCCGCGCCGCTTGACAACCGGTTTTAAGCGATCCGTTAGATCGCCCCCCAAGCGTAGCGTAACTGCCACAGTTGCAGGAACGCCGTCACCGCGCGCCGCCCTGGACCTGCCGTTACGGAAAGGCCGGGCCGAGAATGCAAAAAGGCCCCGGATCGCGGATCCGGGGCCTTTGCCTGCCAGGGGCTGCTTACACGGCCGGGTTAGAACTTGATCCCGGCAGTGACGCCGAAACGGCGCGGCTCAAGGGTAAAGATATTGGTGAACAGGCCCGACGACTGGTCGGTCACATAGAGGCCCGTGATCGAATCGTTGTCGAACAGGTTCTGCACCCAGACCCGCGCGAACCACTTCCTTTCTCCGCCGTCCAGTTGCAGCTGCGCGTTGACCTGGGTGTAGCTGGGGATCTCGTTCACCGCCCCGTTGAAGATGTTGCCATAGCTCTTGCCGGTATAGACGAAGTCGACCCGCGGGGTCAGCGTCATCTCGCCCAGCGGCGCGGCATACTGGATCCCGGCCGAGAACTTGTAGTCCGGGGCCTGCGGCAGGCGGTTGCCGATGATGCTTTTCGGGATGCCCGAGGAATAGAGCGTGAAGGGCAGCGGACCGGTCGGCGTCGCGAACAGCGCGCGCAGCCCGGCCGACGGCGAGGCGATCGCCCCCGCGAGAGCGCTGCAGACGCTGAACGCCCCGGTCGAGGCGATCCCGCTGTTGGCTCCGAACGGGACCGGAGCAGCCAGCCCCAGGGCACCGTTGACCGCCCCGACGAAGGTGTTGACCGCCGATGCGCTGCCGGTGTTGGAACCGACCGCGCAGTTCGCCGCGGTGGTGATGTCCTTGATGATCACCGCATCGGCGCGGCCGCCGCCGAAGTCACGCGGATCGGCCATCGGGTTGGCCACTTCGGTCACTTCGGTGTGCAGATAGCTGGCATTGAGGTTGATCGTCAGCTCCGGCGTCGGCCGCAGGATCGCCTCGCCTTCGAGGCCATAGATCTTGGCGCTGACGTTGTCGTTGACCGAGGTCCGGTTGACGATCCGCGAAAGCTGGAGATCCTTGTACTTGTAGTAGAAGGCAGTGACGTTGAGGGTCACCTTGCCATCGGCAAAGGTGTTCTTCGAACCCAGTTCGAAGGCATCGACGAATTCCGGCTTGAAGCTTTCCGGAACGTTGAAGCCGACCGACAGCGGCGGATTGATCCCGCCCGACTTGTAGCCGCGCGAGTAGGAGAAGTAGAGCAGGTTATCGGGTGTGATCGCATAGTCGAGCACGGCCCGGCCCGTCCAGGCGCTGAAGGTCACTTCGCGGTTCTGCCACAATTGGTTGCCGGCCACTCCAGGATCGGCATCGTAGCTGCCAAGGAACGCCGAAGCGGTACTGGGCCACGGCGAGGTCATCGCATCGGCCAGGCCGGTCGGCGCCAGGAAGTTGAGCAACGTGGTGCGCGCCTGGACCGACTTGTTATCGTGGTTATAGCGCAGCCCCAGGGTCAGCTTCAGCTTGTCATTGAACTTGAAATAGGCCTCGCCGAAGAAGCCGTAGGTCTTCAGCTTCATGTCGTCGGTGTGGTTGCGGTAGAACGGCGAGGCGAAATAGTAGGAAATCCCGCCGGTCGTGGGCTTGCCCTCAACCAGCGCGTCCCAGGCCCCGAGAATGCCGGTGGCATAGTCGAGCGTGAAGGCATCGACATAGTAGCTCGCCTCGGTGAAGTGCACCCGGCCGTACATCGCGCCGAGCAGGAAGTTGAACATTCCGTCCCACTTCGACGAGACGATCATTTCGGTCGACCAGGCCGAATGGTACGAATTCGACCGGTCAAACGCGATCGGATTGGCACCGCAGATCGACTGGCCTGCATAGACCCCGGAATTGCCTTCGTTGGGCAGCGAAGTGCAGAGGTTGCCGTTCGGCCCGCTGGGCATCAGCGCATTGGCGATCGGGCCGAAATAGGTCGAGAACGGTGCCCCCAGGCCGACTAGCGCCGCCAGGTTGTTCAGCCCACCCTGCATCGCCGCGCGGTTCTGGACCGAATTGTTGTAGTCCTGCCGGGATTCGAGCTCGACGTCCTGGTAGTTGCCGCTGATCTTGAGGTTCAGGCCGTTGCCCAGATCCTGGTTGAGCGAGCCCTGGACGATCCATTCCTGGGTGTAATAGGTCGGCGTGTAGGCGGTGTTGACCACGCGCACGTCGGCCGGATTGGTCACCCCGTAGAACGAATCCGAATTGGGAATGGTGACATCGGTCAGGTGGATGTTGCCGGGCACGCTGAACAGGCCGAAGAACTGCCGCGAGGTGAGGATCGCGCCGGCCGTGCTGTTCGAATTGGTCATCTCATAGCCGCGGGTCGAATTCAGACAGCCCAGCACCCCGGTCGAATCGCGCTGGCACAGCTGCTTCTGGATGCGCATGCGGTTGTCTTTTTCATGGAAGTACTGCGCCATGATGTCGATCGTCGTGCCGGTACCCGGCTCGAACCGCAGCGATCCGCGCAACCCGTACATGTTGCGGTCGTCGATCTTCGTATCGTCAAACAGGTTGGTCGTGTAGCCGTCGCGATTGAGGTAGAAACCGGCCAGGCGGATCCCGAACTGGTCGCTGATCGGCAGGTTGACCATGCCCTTGAGCTTGATCGAATTGTAGTTGCCGTACTCCGCCTCGGCGCTGGCGTGCATGCCAGTCAGGTCGGGCCGGGCGGTGCGGATATTGACCACGCCCGAGGTGGCGTTGCGGCCGAACAGGGTACCTTGCGGACCGCGCAGCACTTCGATCTGGGCCATGTCATAGAACTCGCCCTCGAACAGGCGGGTGCCGAACATCGGGCCGTCGTTGACGTGGATCGCGGTGGCCTGGTCGCAGGTGATGCCGACGCACAGGTCGCCGATCCCGCGGATCGTGAAGCTCGATGATGTGAAGTTGGTCTTGGTGAAAGTGACGTTGGGAAGCGTCAGCTGCAGGTCGGAGGTGTTCTTGATCTGCTGCTTTTCGAGAGCTTCGGAGTTGAAGGCGCTGACCGCGATCGGCACGTCCTGGAGCCGCTGGCCGGTTCGTTGCGCCATGACGATGATTTCCTTGTCATCGCCTTCTTCCTCTGGATTGGCGCTTTGCGCGAAAGCCGGAAACGAGATCGAACAGGCGCACACAGTCGCCAGAAGAATCAACTTGCCTTTTATAGCCCTCTCCCTTTTTGAACCTAATTGTCGATAAACTACATCCTCTGTGAAATTTTGTTGCTTGTGGCGGCAGTAGGCCACCATCGCGCGTGGTTGACAAATGGAATCGTGCATTTCCTTGAATTTAAATCCTTAATCGCAGCGAATCGGAGGTGACCCGGACCTTCCGGCGAGGCTCTCAGGGCGATTGCATTTCCCCGCCGCCTGTATCAGTCTGCCCCGACAGGCGGGGGGCACGATGGATCAGGCAGAGGCGCGCCCGGCAGCGCCGCA
>CAZNII010000006.1:5218-9253 GCA_964573075.1 uncultured Novosphingobium sp.
CTGGGTCGGCCAGGAAATCGAGCTGTTCCGCGAGCTTCACCCCGAACGCCCGATCCTTGCCGCGCTGGTTGCGAGCGAACCGGACGAAGCCTTTCCGCCGGCCCTGCTGGGCCAGGCGGGGCGCACACTCGAACCGCTTGCCGCCGATTTCCGCGAAGGGCAGGACGGCAAGCGGCTGGGCCTGCTCAAGATCGTCGCGGGACTGACCGGCCAGCCGCTCGACCGGCTGGTCCAGCGCGATGCGCAAGCCCGTCAGCGCCGCGTGATGGCCGTCACGGCGGGGGCGGTCGCACTGGTCCTAATACTCTCTACAGCACTGGTCTTCGCCCTGCGCGCCCGCGCCGAGGCCGAACGCCAGCGCGCCGAGGCAGAGGGACTGGTGGAATTCATGTTGACCGACCTGCGCGACAAGCTGACCGGAGTGGGCCGGATCGACGTGATGGATGCGGTCAACCAGCGAGCGATGGGCTATTACGGCGACCAGCGCGACCTGAGTGCCCTTCCCCCCGACAGCCTCGACCGGCGCGCCCGGGTGATCGAGGCGATGGGCGAGGACGATGAAAACCGCGGCCGGATAGATGCGGCCTTCGCCAAATATGTCGAGCATGACCGGATCATGTCTGCCCTGCTGCGGCAGGATCCGGACAATCCCGACCGGATCTTCGCCAAGGCCAGCAGCGAGAACCGCCTGGCCCTGATCGCGACGACGAGGGGCCAACTGCGCGATGCACTGCCCCGCTTCGAACGCGCCGAGGCACTGCTGGCGCGGCTACCCCAAGACCGGACCAAGCCGGCCTGGCTGGGGCTGCGGGCGCTTGTGGCAGGCAATCTCTGCGCAATCGCGCTCAAGACCGGGGGCAACCCGGCCCGCGCCGCGCAACATTGCCGCAAGGCGATCGAGCTGACCGAAACCCAGATCGGGCTCACGCCCGGAACCGACATGGCCCGCTACGATCTTGCCTTTCACCATGTCTGGCTGGGCGCGGCGCTCGATGCGCAGGGCGACCGCGACGGCGCCGGCAAGGCCCGCCAGCGGGCGCTCGAAATTTCGGAGGACCTGCTGGCCCGCGACGGCGCCAACATGCTCTGGCGCGAGCAGCACATGGAAATCGCCTTCACCCTGGCACGGACCGCGCGGGATGCCGGCGATACCCGTCTCGCGGCCGCGCTGCTGGCCAGGGCCCGCCACGACAATGCCGTGCTGGTGGGGCGCGATCCCGCCAACGAATACTGGAAGCAATACTCGGACAAGATCGCCGGGCTTGAACAAGGGGGAAGCAAATGACCGGACTGGCAGAACTGATCAACGGCGCCGTTCACATCGTCGGCTATGAAATCGCCAAGGACCCGACCCGGATGGATATGTCCTATGTGCGCAGCTATTTCGTCGAGCACGCCGACGAATTGGCCGACGTCCAGGCTTTCGTCGAGGAGCTGATTCTGAAGGATGAGATGCCGCATTCGGCCTTCGGCGATCCCGGGCCGGGCGCGCCGCACGAAAAGCCCGCCAGCAATCTTTCGATCAACATCCTCAACGGTGACAATCTCTATCTGATCCGGCTGACCAATTCGTCGGACAGCTTCAGCTACGATTCGCAGGCCAAATGGGGCCCCGCCTCGCCGCCGATCGGCTTCATGCCGGAAAACATTTATGGCGCGAGCAAGCCGCTCAGGCACGTCAGGCTGCTCTATGCCGATGAAAAGGGCATCAAGGCGATCCCTGAAAATGCGATCCCCGCGCGGCTGGACGACATTCCCGAAAATGCCTGGCTGTGCTTCCGCTGCGATATCGACGCCATGCGCAAGCTGTGGAGCGACATCGGCTATGGCGCGGGAATTCCGTTCCTGATCCCGTTCCGCTTCAACCTGTTCGACCGGGTCCACAAGACGCCGGTGTGGAACGTCGGCCACAGCCATCATGCCGCCGTCGATGCCGATCACGATGCGAGCCACGATGCCGATGGCGGCGGCATGGCGAAACCCGGGATGATGCAGACCTTCACGCACGGCGGCATCCATCCGGGCAACAACCCGCAACTGATGACCCACGGCGGAATTCATCCCGGCAATCCGCACCTGATGACCCATGGCGGGATCCATCCGGACCGCGACCGCACCCATGGCGGCATTCACCCCGGTTCGCTGGTAGAGTATTTCTATCCGGAATGATTCCCTTCCCGCCTTTCCGGACCGGAGTTCGCATTTGTCGCAGCCTCTAGCATCGCTTGCCGCGCTGGCCCGGGCAGGGGCCGTCGAACGCGCCTGGAGCCTGTTCGAGAGCGGCGGATACGCCGCGCAGGCGCACGATCCGGCAGCGCTGGTGGTCAAGGGACGGTTGCTCAAAGGGCGGGCCCGGCAGACGCACGGAGCGGAGCGGCAGCGGCTGATGGCTCAGGCGGCCGCGGCCTATGGCGCGGCGCATGGTCTGACCCCGGCCCCCTACCTCGCGATCAATGCCGCGACGCTCAGCCTGCTGGCGGGCGAGCGGGTCCGGGCAGAGGATGGAGCCCGGGCGGTGCTAGCGCTGCTCGATGCGCCCGAGCCGCCGGCCGACACGCCCTATTTCCTGGCCGCCACCCGGGCCGAAGCCTTGCTGCTGCTGGGCGATGCCTCTGCTGCCAGCGCGGCCTTGGAGCAGGCCGCAAGCCATGATCCCGATGGCTGGGACGATCGCGCCGCGACCCTTGCGCAGCTGCGCGAGATTATCGCCGAACAGCGCGGCGACGACGGCTGGCTTGCGCCGTTCGCCCCGCCGACCAGCCTGCACTATGCCGGGCACATGGGGCTGGCTGCGGGCGGGGCGGGCGAAACGCAACTGGCCATCGCGCTTGATCGGCTGCTCCCCGGCCTGGGCATCGGCTTTGCATGGGGCGCTTTGGCCGCCGGGGCCGATATCGTGATCGCCGAACGGCTGCTTGCGGCCGGAGCCGAGCTCCACGCAGTGCTGCCCTGCCCGGTCGACCAGTTCGAAGCGCAATCGGTTGCCCCTGCCGGTCCCGAATGGACCGGCCGGTTCCGCGCCGTGCTGGCGACGGCAGCTTCGTTGCGGATCGCGGGAAGCGACGCCGCCTCGGTCCATGATCCGCTTGCCACGGCCTTTGCCGGCGAGCTGGCGATCGGCGGCGCGGTGCTCAATGCCGCGCGCTTTGGCACGGCGGTCAGCCAGCTGATCGTCTGTGACGAGCACGGCGGCGGGACCAATACCGCGCGACAGGCAGCGCTGTGGCAGCCAGTCCTGGGCGAGCAGCACCGGCTGGCTGTGCCGCGCGATGCGGCGGTTGAGGCGCTGTTTCCGCCCGAACAGCCCGATCCGGCGCGGCAGCTGGCGCTGCATGTCGCGATCGGGCTCGATGAACTGGTCAAGCTGACACCATCCCCGGCAGAGATCGCCACGCTCACCGCCCCCGTTGGCAAGGCCCTTGCCGCCCTTCCGTCCGGGACAGTGCGTGCGCGAGCCGGATTGTGGGAGTTCACCACTGCCGATGTCGGCGCAGGTCTCGGTGCAATCGCCGCGGTGCTCGAAGCCTGCCGCACGGCCGGTACTTCCTGCCCGGCGATCGGCGCGCATCTGGCGATCGGGCCGGTGCTGGCCGATCCGGCCAGCGGCACGGCGGTCCCCTATGGGCCGGCGCCCGGGCTCGCACGCCGGCTGATGCAGCTGGCCCCGGCCGGGATGGCGCTCGCCAGCGATCCGTTGGCGGTGGCCGTGGCCGCATCGGGCGCCGGGCCGATCCGCAGCGAGCTGTATTTGCCGGACGAGCCCGATCTGGGCGGGGCAATCCACGCCTTGCTGACAAGCGATCAGTAAACCAGTTCTTCCAGCCGGTGCGGCGCGACAACCTGCAATCCGCCCTCGACCCGTAGCACCAGCCCGCGCTTTTCCCACTGCGATATGGTGCGTGAAACCGTTTCGCGGGTCGATTGCACCGCCACCGCCAGTTCGGCGAAAACCGGCATCGGGCTGATCGTGCGGTCCTTACCGGCTTGCGAGCGGCGCAGCAGTTCGGCCGCGATCCGCCCGGTTGCGGAAAGCAT
>CAZNII010000006.1:9353-33129 GCA_964573075.1 uncultured Novosphingobium sp.
GCGGTCAGCAGGGTCGTTTCATCGCGTCCGGGCAAGGGCCACAACATCGCCCCGCGGACATGGGCCGAATGGCGGGCCAGCGCCGAAATGGTCGCGGCCAGGCTTTCGCCGCAACCGAACGCACTGCGAATGGCGGTCAGATCCCGCATGATATAGCGCCCCCGCCTCGCTGTTGCCGTCTGCCAGGCAAGCTAGCAAGCTGCGGCGATGGTGCAAGTTTGCGGTAAACCGGTTTGCCATGGCGCGGCGCGAATTTTCCGCTGCTCCCCGCAAACCGGCCGTCTTGCCATTGAATCGTCACGATAATCCCGCTCGCATCAGCATTCGTGGCTAATCAGCTGTTAACCTTGTCGCGTCACCCGGCATTGAGGTTGACGTGTCATTGAGCATCCCGACGAAATTCGGGAGGCCGAAACATGAAACTCATCAAGCTCGGGCTGGTTGTTGCCGGTCTTTGCGCCACCATCGCTCCGGCCAGCGGCTTTCAGCCGTCGGTCGCGGTGGGTTCGAACCAGTTCACCATCGGGGTGGTCGGCTATGTGCCGGTGATCTGCCGCGCCAATGTCGAAGCCAGCCTGGTGGCGCCGGTCGCGGGCACCGTCTCGCTCGGCACGCTCAAGGAATTCTGCAACAGCCCGGCGGGATATCGCGTGATTGCCGATTATTCGCCGGCGCTGGAAGATGCCAAGCTGCTGGTCGATGGCAAGAAGATCCCGCTCGGCAAGGGCGGTTCGGTGATTGTCTCCGACTCCAAGCAGGCCGCGATCGCCAGCCATGCGGTCGAACTGCAGCTGCCCAAGGACGGGCAGACCGGCTCGCTCAGCTTCCGGATCGAACCGCGCTAAGCAAGCGCTGACGGCCGCCCGCACCGTCCCCGCATCAGGGGACGGTGTAGCTGCCGCAATTGTCCGAAGTTACCGTATTGTAGGCCAGCGGCGTGATGGTCACCGTCAGCACGTCGGCATAGCTGGGTGACGGATTCTTGCCCGCCCCGCCATCGACCAGCGTCGCCTGGATCGGCAGCGTCTGGGCAACCGACGCGCCCCCGGTCTGCTGACAGGTGTGGGTGATCGCAGTCTGCCCGGCCGTCGGATGGGTCGCATTGCTGACCGTGTCACCCAGGAATTTCAGGCTGTAGCGCACCTCGTCGTTGACGGTGGTCGCCCCCGGCTTCTTCAGCTTGAACGCGTTCTGCGAGGACAGCGTCACCGAATAGGCGCCCGAGCTTTGCACCACCAGGTGGTTGCCGAGCGGGGTCCGCACCGGGCTGGGCGGAACGACCGGGACATTGGTGATGTCCCCGAAATCGAGCGCGGTGCCGACATAGTAGGTGCGCAGCGCCGAAAGCACGGTCACCGGGAAAGTTACCGCATTGGGGCGCTCGCCGGTCTGGGTCTGGCCGTTCAGCTGGCCGCCCTGGATGTTGCAGGCAAAGTGCGCGTCGAATGAAAGGCTCTGCACCGCATCGAGCTGGAGGTTCGGCGGCATGATCACCTGGAAGGTGACCTGGACCGTATCCGAACCGGCGTTGTTGCCGGTGAAGCTGATCTTGGCAAAGCGGTTGCCGGACGTGGGCGAAAGCGTGATCGGCAGCAACGTCGGCGGGGTTGCGCCCTGGCCATAGAAGATGTTGTAGCCGCCTTCGAGCGACGCTTGGCCGCTGATCGAAAGCGGGATCAGCTGCACCCCGTTGGCATCCGATCCGGTCGCCGAATTGGCATCGAGGTAGAAGTTGAGCACGCTGGTCGTGCCACCGCCCGGCGGGTTCACGCGGCTGATGTTCAGCGTGATGTTATTTGCCGAAAAGCCGGTGGGATTGAAGGGATCGTAGACCAGCGGGCTGGCCATCGCGCTGATCCCGGTCAGCCCGCAGGACTGCGCCTGGGCGCCGGTCGCAACGCTTGCCGCGATCATGCCGAACAGCATGGCCAGGGCTCTCAGAATCTTCGCATGGCTCAGCATTTTCGTCATTCCTTCACCGGCGAGACTTCGCCCAGGCGGACCACGCCTTCGGCATCTGCCGGAATGGTGATTACATAGACCGATTTCTTCGCGTCGAGCATTTCAATTCGCCACTGTCCCGGAGCGAGACCGGTTGCGCCGAAGCGGCCCTGGCGGTTGGTGAACATGGTCACCGGAGCGCGATCGGGGTGTGCCAGCTCGACCGCCCGGCCGGCGACCAGCGCAACCGGCTGGCCTTCGGTATCGAGCAGTGTGCCCATCGCGGTGACGTGATAGTCCGAGCCGACTTCGAGCACATAGCCGCTGCGATAGCCCGGGAAGAGCCGGAACGAGCCCTGCCCGATATCGACCCCGGACGGCGCGCCTTCCGCGTCGATCGTGATAACCCGTTCGGAATAGGACGAAAGATTGGGCATGGTGGCATCGCCCATCGTTCCGGTGTTGGCGGTGAAACCGAACGGCGAAGGATCGACCACGACGTTGGCCTTCTTCAGGCTGGCGTGCGGCTTGACGATCGCGAAGCTGTCATAGATCGGCCGGCCGATCGAAAGCTCGCCCCCGGCAAGCGCGATCGAGGTGCCCACCCGGAAGCTGGTCCGTTGCGCGGTGCTGTCGCCGAAATCGCCGACGAAGCTGCCGTAGTGGCTGATCCCCAGCTCTGCCCGGTTGGTGAAATAATTCGCATTGAGGCCGAAATTCGACCCGAAATCGGATCGTTCGACATCGGCGGTGATGTTGTAGCTGCCCACCCCGGTGCCGTGCATCGTCTGGTACGAGACCCGTGCGCGGTTATCGCGGGTGTCATAATCGGTGCGGACGCTGGAAGTCCGGCCGAACCGCACGGTCAGGCTGAGGAAGGCGCTGAATTCGTCGCCACGCGCATCGTCGGTATAGCGCGCCTCGGCATTGAGGGTTGCCCGCGACGAAATCCGCCAGCCGCCGGTCAGTGCATAGTTCTGCACATCGGGATTGATCCCCCGGCCCTTCGAGTAACGGGCATTCGCGCCCATGTAGAAATCGGAGCTGAAGGCATGGGTATAGCCGCCACCCAGTTCGTATTCGTACTGGTTGTCGGCCAGGAAGAACGTCACCGGGGCAAACCGGCGGCTGCGGTGTTCGACAAACAGGTTGAAGGTATCGGCCTGCCCGTCGGGATGCTGGACCAGCCGCTGGAAGGTGGCCTGAACGGCGAACCCGTCGCCGAAGCCCTTGGTGTGGCTATAGCCCAGGTGGGTCCCGAACGAGCCGATCGGGGTGCCGAACATCGCCTCGACCCCGGCCATCTGGACCAGATCGTCGGCCTGGAAGTTTCCGCCCAGCGTCACATTGTCGCTGATGCCGCGCCGGTAGAAGCCCGAAACTACCCATTCGTCGCTGTAGACCGGGCCATGCGCGCCGAGCGGCGCCTTGACACCGGCATAGAGGCCGAATTCGTCCAGCCCCTTGGCCAGCTGGGTCTGATCGAGGAAGATGTTGAAGCGCAGCACTTCGGTGCGGCCGGTATCGTCCAGCACGTTGAGGCGGATGTCGTTGCCGCCCTGGGCGAAGGGAAAATCGCGCAGATTGTAGTTGCCCGGCGCCAGCTGCAGCCGGCGGACCTGCTGCCCGTTGACGATCACCTCGACCGTCGAGGGCCGCTCGAGCCGGAAGGTGCGATCCCCGCGCGGGCGGATCACCTGTTGCGGATTGAGCACCGAATAGGACCGGAAGATCGAAATCCCGGCGATGTCGGGCGCGGCCTGGAAGCCCCGGCCCTGCGCATCGAGATCGCCCAGGCTGAAGCGCACCAGGTTCTTGGTATCGTCATAGACATAGCGCGAACCGAGCCGCTGGAAATCGGCCCCGCTCGAGCCCGGAATCCAGATCGCGTCGTTTTCGAGCACCACGCCCTTGAGGTTGATCGCGCTGTTGAGCAGGAACACCGGCTCCTGGAACCCGGTATTGCCGCCGTCTTCGTACAGATCGACCGAGCCGCGGATGTTGAGATAGGCGCTGTAATCGGCCTGCCGGACATAGCTGCCGACCGATTGCTGATCGAGCGCCGAGACCGAAACCCGCCGCGAGGCGCGCTTTTCGACCGGGATGGTGAAGACCAGTTCGAGGCTGCGGGGATTGTATTCCGCCCCGATCCCGGTGCCGGCGAAATCGCCCGGACCGATCGTCGGCTTGCCGGCAAAGGCACCGCGCAGCGCGGTGGTGACATCGGGCGCCAGCAGCGGTTCGAGCAGTTGCAGCGCGCGCTCGGCCGGAAAGGCCAGGCTGTCATCCGCGCCGATCGTCAGGGGCATGTCGCCAAGGTAGGTCGCCCCGTCCTTGGCCGGGACGGTCAGCACGATCGCCCGGCCGGTCGGGTTGAGCCGCTGGGCCCGCGCCGCGGGCGCGCTCGGGCTGGTGCCCTGATCGTCCGCGCCGGCAGTATCGGCGGTTTCGGCATAGGCCGGTGCAGCCAGCACCAGCAGGCTGGCGCCGATCAGATACCTGAAACGATTGCCCCCGTAAGTCATGGCTTAGTTGTCGAGCGAGAAGCTCGCCTCCACTGTACCATCGGCCGCCGGCAGTTCGACCGGCACGGTCACGTTGCGGGTCTGCCCGCCACCGATCAGCCCGAAGCCCATGGTTTGCTGAATTTCCGCTCCCGAATAGGTCTTGCTGAAGACCTGCTTGCCGGACGCGTCCTTCTCGACGATCCGCAGGCTGCCGTTGGCAAGATAGCCATGCGCGGGAGATTCGTTGGTGACCGACAGGACCGGCACCGGCTTGCCTTCTTCGGTCCGGCCGATCGAGGCGCCCTGCACGAAGATCTTCGGCTTGATCCCGGCCGGCTTGATCGAGATCAGCACCTGGAAGTTGTAGAGGATCTGGATCGCCGACTGACCTTCGGGCAGCTTGACCGGCATCTGGGCGACGGTCACGTAATAGTGCTTCGACTTGGCCAGCGCCGGATCGCCGACATACTGGACGCGGAAGGTCTGGGTCTGGCCCGGTTCGATGATCGCTTGCGGCGGGAAGACCAGCAGATCGCCCGGATCACGCCCGGTCTGCTTGACGCCTTCCGGGGTCAGTTCCAGTTCCTGGACCGACAGTTCGACCGGCAGCGGCGTGGCGAAGGTGTTTTCCACCGTCACCACCGCGCTCATGTCGCGACCGGCGGTCTGCAGATCGATCACCACCGGTTGCACGGTCATCGCGCTGGCCGCCTGGGCCGGCAGCAGAGCCGCACAAAACATGGTTAACGCGTGCTTTAGGCGTAGTTTCACGTACAATCTCCTGCGACCGGAAGGCTTGTGATCAATTTGCCGGCTGTACTTCGACGACGATGGAATCGCTGTACTGACCCGCTACCAGCGGACCGCCGCCAGCGGGTGTGGCGATGCGAATGACCATCTCGCCCTTGCCGGGCTGGTTTGAATCGATGTCTGTCGAGAGCCGGCTGGTCAGCAATTCGGTTGACTTGCCGGCCCAGTCGATCCCGACGCGGTAGCTCAGGAATTCCTGAAACCCGCCAGGACGCGCGGAAGGCGATCCGCCCGCCCGCACGAGCCCGCCGTTGGCGCTGCTGATCCGCACGCGGTGCGATGCGTTGCACACCACCGGCAAGCTGAGCTCGATCGAACTGGGCCGCGAAGTGGCGTTCTGGCCATCGACCAGTTCGGTAATGCTGACCTGGCCGCTCGACGTGCCGGTGGCGGAATAGGAGGCATTGCTCTGGTTGCTGACGGTCGGCTGGCTGATCACGCAGGCCACCGGTGCCACGCCGGCCATTTCCAGCCGCTGGGTGGCGCGGGTCAATTCCTGCGCCTGGGCGCCAGCGGGAAGAGCCAGAGCGGCTGCGATCAGGAAGGGCAGCTTGCGCATCAGCGGGGCTCCAGGAAAATGCGCACCGTATCGGTATAGGTGCCCGCCACGACCGGGGCGCGGTTTTCGACGTTCGAAGCGCCTTCGGCGATCTCGATCCGCAGGTTCAGCTGGCCGGCCACAGCGGTATCGACATTGATCACCTGTTCGGACAGGCGCCGGGTCTTGGCATCGGCATCGAAGCTGGAATTGGCCGGTCCCCAGTCGACCCGGGCCGAATAGGGCACCGCGAAGGCAAAGCCGGCCGGAGCCGCGGTAATCCGCCCGTCAACCGGCCACAGCCCGTTGTTGGCGCTTTCGATCCGCACGGCATGGGGGAAGTTGCAGACCGCCTCGAAGCTGACCGTGGCGCTGGCCGCCTTGACGCTGAGCGTCGCGGGATCGACGAACTGGACGATCCGCAGGGTATCCCCGTCAAGCCCGGCGATGTTGACCACGCTGCCCGGCTGGATCTGGCCCTGCTGCATGGCGCAGACCTGGGGCACGTTGCCGGTCACCGGCATCGCCTGGGTGGCGGTGAGCGAAGGCAGGCTGTCGGCCATTGCCGGAGCCGCGATCAAAGCCAGAGGCATCAGGATCAGCGCGCGCATGTCAGTTCACCGCCGCGAGAGTGACGGTAACCACTCCGCGATAAGAGTTGTCCCCGACCAGCCGCAGGGTCGCCCCGCCGCTGGTCGAGAAATTGGAAATGGCCACGGTGATGTCGCCGGTGAAAGCGGTATTGCGGGTCTGCGTTGCCGCGGCATTGCTGGCCGCACCGGTGTTGTAGCTGGCCGGGGTGGCGGTCCAGCCCGAGGCGGTCGCCTGGTAATGGACCACGCGCGAGAAACCTGCCGGCGGCGAGGCCACATAGTTCTGCGCTTCGAGCGGGGTCGCGGTAACCGTGATGGTGCTACGCGAAGTGCAATAGGATCCCACCAGCAGCTTGGCCGGCGCGGACAGGTCGGTGCGCAGCTGGCCGGTGGTCAGATCGACCAGCACACCCAGATCGAAGGTGCCATCGCCGGTCAGCGTCCCGCCGAAACACATCGCCGGAACCGTGCCGACGATGCCGACGGTCTTGGTGTCGGTCGCGCCTCTGGCGGTTTCGGCCTGGGCCAGCCCAGGGACGGCCAGGGCGAGCGTGGCGGCGATGATGGCGGCTTGGCGGCGCATCGTCAGGTTTCCTAGTTCGGGATCGCAGCCGGACCCAGGGTCACGACTACGGTCCCGCTATAGTTTCCGGCAACCAGGATCGGATCGCCGGGGGCGGTGAAATTCGAAAGCGTCAGCAGGATGTCGGCCACCTTGGGCAGCGGCTGGGTTGCCCCGGTTCCGCTGGAGGTCGGCGACGAACCATCGCGCAGCGCGGCGGTGGTCGTGGTGCTGGCCCCGCTTGCCCAGTTGCTAGCCGACGCGGTGTAGTTGACCGCGCGGCCGAACCCGGGTTGCGGCGATGACGCGTCGTTCGAGGTCAGCGCCGTCGCCGTGACGGTTACGACCGAGCCAGCGAAATTGCAGTAGCTGGCCGGCAGCGTCACCGTGTGCGAGGGGATGACCGCGATCCGCCCGGTGCGGGGTCCGGAACTGGCCGACAACTGGCCGAGATCGACCAGCGCCGGATTCGGGTTGCCCAGGATGCAGACCGGCGCCACCCGCCCGTCGATCGCGACGGTGCCCGTCGCCTCGCTCTGCGCCAGCGCCGGGGCGGGCAGCAGGGCCAAGGCCAGGAAGGAAAGGCTGACAGTCCGGTTCATGTGTGGTCCCACATCCTTTGCCTTGCCAGTGCCGATCAGGTGCTCGGAGCGAGCGTGACCAGCACGTTGCCGGTATAGGTTCCGGCCACCATCAGGCCATTCGTGGGCGAGCTGGCACCCGACAGGGTGACCACGATATCGCCCGAGAATTGCCCCACTGTCGAGCCGGCACCGGCTCCGGCAGTGAGACTGGAGTCTGATGCGCTCACCGAATTGGCCGTGGCCGTTCCGGTGTAGTCCACCCGATTGTCGAACCCGGCGGTAGTCGCGGTCGGCGTGGTCAACTGCGTGGTGGTTACCGTCATCCGCGCGGCGGTGTTGTTGCACCAGCCATTGAGAGTGACGGACCGCCCGTTGACCTTGCTGACATCGAGCTTGCCGGTGCTGACCAGCGAGATCTCACCCAGCGAGATGGTCGCGTTGGGCAGGGTAAAGCTGCAGCGGCCCGCAACGGTGCCATCCACAGTAACCGTGCCCGAAGCGCTCTGGGCCAGCGCAGGACTGGCCACCAGGGCGACCGGAACTGCGAGAAGGGTGAGCTTGCGCATCAGTTATGCTCCAGTAACCGGTCGGCCTTAGAGCGGCGCGACGGTGATGGTGATCGCACCGCTGTAGTTGCCGGCCTTGAGCTGATCGCCGGTGTTGTCGGTGCTGCCGTTGCTGACCGACAGCGTCACGTTGTTCGGGGTCGCCGCCAGACGGCCGCCCAGGGGAGCCGACAGGACGCCGCCCACCTTGGTGTTGTGGATGTAGGTGTGGGTGCCGGAGACGCGCTGGAACACGGTGGTGGAGGTGTAGTGCACCCGACCGGTGTAACCGCTGCCGGTGGTGTTGTCGCCGGTGTTGTCAAGCGGGGTGGCTTCGATCGAAACCTGCGCATCGGCCGAGGTGCAGACGATGGTGAACTGCTTGCTCAGCGGATCGACGTGGTTCGAGAAGGCCGAGTCGACGGTGCCGTCGTTCTGCGCCAGTTCGCCCAGGTTGAAGTTCCCGGTGATCGGGGTCAGCGCGGCGCAACGGCCGCTGACCACACCGCTAACGCCGACCGAGCCGGTAGCGCTCTGAGCGAAGGCGGGGGAAGCCACCAGGGCGGCGGGGACGGCGAGAAGAATGAGCTTTTTCATGGTATTAATCTCCGATTAGGTCGCAGTTTCGGATCAGACAGGTGAAACGGTGATGGAAATGGTGGAATTGTAGGTGCCCTGCTTGAGGACATCGCCCGAATTGGTGGTGGTGCCGTTCGAAACGGTCACCGTGACATTGTTGGCGCCAGTGGCCAGACGATCGCCCAGCGGGGTCGTCGAGGCGGCAGGCAGCGTGTCCTGGGTGGTGTAGACCGCAGTGCCGGTCCCGCCGCCGGCCTTGTTGGCAGTCAGCGTCGAGGTGTAGTGAACGCGGCCGGTGTAGCCCGAACCGGTGGTGCTGTCGGCCGTGTTGTTGAGTGCGTCCGACGAGACGGTGATGTTCACGTTGGCGCTGGTGCAGACGATCGTGAACGAGCGCGAAAGCCCGCCGACATTGTTCGAGAACGAGCCGCGCACGGTGCCATCGGCGTTCGAGATGTCGCCCAGGTCGATCGTGCCGCTGATCCCGCCAGCGGCGGTGCACTTGCCCGGAACCATACCAGTCACCAGGACGGTCCCCGAGGCGCTCTGCGCCATGGCCGGGGTTGCAACGAGTGCAGTGGCCGCCATCGCGATGCAGGCAATCTTTTTCATCTTCATCATCCTCACATCGTGCCGGAAATCCGGCGGTTCGTTTCAATTCCCGGTCGGATCATCCCGCCGGGCTACCCGTTTCCCGCTTCTCAAGAGGCGGGTGAAATCGTCACGATCAGCGTGTCGTTATAGGTTCCCGCGACCAGCACGTCCGTGCCGGCATAGGCCGGAGCCGAAAGCGTCATCTTGGAGCCCGACAGACCGACCGAGCGCTGCACCAGCAGGCCGTTGGTGGTGCTGGCGGTACCTTCGAAGGTGCAGGCGGTGCTGCCGGCGGCCTGGTCGATCTGGGCGACCGGGCAATTGGCAGTCACCGTGCCGCTGCCGAAACCGGTGTTCCACGGCAGGTTCAGCGCGACATCGTAAGGCGCCTTGGTGGCATAGCCGGTGGCACCGGTGGCATTGGTCTTGAGCGCGCCGTTCTGCGAGGAGACGGCGATCCGCCACGGCGCGGTGCATTCGACAGTGAAGGGCACGTCCTGCGACCAGGCGGTGGTATCGATCTGGCCGGCATTGACCGTGCCCGAGGGGGCGCCGCCGGTGGCGAAGCCGCAGGTCCCGCCGATCGAGGCCTTGACGTCGATCGCGATGATCGCCTTGTCCGGACCTGGGTAGGCATAGCCCGGCAGGGCCGGATCGACATAATAGGCAGTGACCGGCAGCGTATCCGCCAGGGCAGGCTGGGCGAAGGCAAGGGCCGCAGCCGCAGCGGCGGCGCAGCGCACCATCCACACAGCACTTTTACGGCCATAGTCCATCGAACCACTCCACGCGGCAATTCCGTCCGGGAGGAATCCCGGTTGGAAACTTACAAATATCGCTGCGGCCCAATGTCGGCTGGCTATCCGAGAAGCTGAACTTCGGGTGCTCGCCGTTACCCTGTCAGGTTAATGCAAGCAGGGGGGGCATTGCAAAGAAGAATCTTTTCGGGCGGTTTGTTAACCATCATAGACAACCGATTTTAGCCGATCATGGCGAGTAATAGACTGATTTAACGATTGTTTTTCTCGAGGCCGAATCGACATCAATGCACGGTGGTGCTTGATGGAAGTGGTTAATGCAGGTGGCTAATGCGGCCAAAGTGGCATTTCAGCCACGCGACTCGCGAGCGAATCGGTCAGCCGGTTGCCGCCCGTCGAAATGATCGTTTTCGGCCCGCCACTTGCCCTGCGCGGCGCAGTGTGAAACGATTGGGCCAATGCTGCGTTATGACCTTGCAATCCACGGTTTCGGGATGTTGCCCGGGCTTCTCGCGGTCCACCTGCTCGATCGCGATCCCGGCCAGCAGCTGCTTCTGCTCAGCGGCGACGCCACGGTTGGAGGTGAGGCGCTGGAACCGGTGACCGAGGCAAGCCTTTCGCCTGCCGCGCGCGCGCTGGTCGATCCATTCGCGGTTTCCCAGTGGTCCGGCTACTTCGTCACGCGCGGCGGTAAGACCGAGCAGCATGCGGACAACGTGCTGCTGCTCGATCCGGTCCAGCTGTGGCTGGAGCTGCGCGGGCTGCTGCCCGATTGGGCCATGCCGGCAAAATGCGAAGGGGTGGTCCACGCCGGAACCGAGTTGCGCTGGAGCGGCCAGCAGGCCGAAGTCGCAAGCTTTGCCGATCTGGTTTCGCTGACCAGGCGCGAGGAGCACCGCGAGATCCTCGGGCTCGACCAGGTCCGCGCCCTGCCGCTGCCGGTCCTGGCCGATCTCGATACCGGGGATGAGCCGTGGGACGCCTTCCAGCACGTTCCGCTGGGCGACGAACGGGTGTTTGTCCGCAAGCTGCGCTGTAACGGTGATGTCGCCGCGCAGCTCACCAGCGGGTTCGGACGGCTACTGAGCGAACTGATCGCCTGAAGTCTCAGGCGTTGACGTCGGCGTAATGGCTGGGCGGCTGAATCACTTCCATCCGCTCGGCCAGTAGCGGGCGGAAACTCGGTCGGCTCTTGAACACGCCGTACCAGGCCGCTGCCTGTTCGTGCCCGGCCCAGTCGAGCCCGCCAAGGTAATCGGCCACCGAGATCTGGGCCGCTGCGGCGAGATCCGCGAGGCTCATCGTCGCGCCGGCCAGCCATTGCCGGTGATCGACCAGATGGTCGATGTAATAGAGATGCTCGTGCGCCAGCTTCATCGCCTCGCGCAGCACCCGGCTATCTGGCGACTGGCGATAGACCAGCCGCTTCTTCATCCGCTCGTGCAGCAGCGGCGCAGTGACATCGCCGAAGAAGTTTTCGTCGAACAGGGCAACCAGCCGGCGGATCTCGGCCCGGTTGGCGGCGGTGCCGTTGATCATCGGGTTCTTGTCGACCGTTTCCTCGAAATATTCGCAGATCGCCCGGCTATCGATCAGGGTCAGCCCCTTGGCCGGATCGTGCAGCACCGGGGTGCGCCCGGCCGGGTTGAGCGCAAGAAACTCGTCGCGCCCTTCCCAAGGGTTTTCGCGCCACAGATCATAGCCAACCCCCTTCTCGCTCAGCAGCAGGCGGACCTTGCGGCTGAACGGACAAAGCGGAAATTGGTAGAGTTGCCACATGACACCCCCATGGCTGACCGCGATTCGCGCGGTCAACCCGCACACGGGCAGCCCGGGGAATATTTCAGGTGGAAAACTAGCGGCGCCCCTGGAACAGCAACCCTTCACGCAGCCCGGCGTTCGATACGCAGACTTCCGCCACGCGGGTTTCGGCGACGAGGGCACGTAGCAGTGCCGCAGCATGATCGAGTTGGGCTGCGCGTCCGGCACTGACCCCGGGGATCGCGACCAGCCGGTGCGTTCCCAGTTCGCGCACGGCTGCCTTCAGATCGCGGGTCAGCCGCGCAGGGAACGGCTCGCCGCGCACGCCGCCGAAGCGGTGGACCCGCGCCGCATCGAGCGCGCGCCAAGATCCCCCGACCAGCGCCAGGGTTTCACCGCGCGCCTGGTCGATCCACTCGAGCGGGGCGAGCGCCTCTTTCACCGCCTTGCGGATCCGCCCGCGCCCTTCGGCCCGGATCGCCGCGACCCGCATCACCCCGAAGGGAAAAGAGACGCAGTCGTGCACCTGATCGTCCGCGATCCGCGCCAGTTCGAGGCTGCCCCCGCCCAGGTCCGCAACCAGCCCGCGCAGGCCGGGATGGCTGGCGATCACGCCCCAGGCCGAAGCCTGGGCCTCCTGCTCGCCCGAAAGCAGCTCTGCCGGCAGGCCGAGCGCCCGAACCTGTTCGAGAAATTGCGGGCCGTTGGTAGCATCACGCACCGCGGCCGTCGCCACCACCCGCAAGCTATCGGGCCGGACCAGACGGATCAGCGCGGCAAAGCGCTTGAGCGTGGCAAGCGCCAGCCCGATCCCCGCCCGGTCAAGCTTGCCGCGCGCGACCACGCCGCGGCCCAGCCCGGCAATCACCTTGTCATCGTAGAGCACCCGGGGATCGCGCCGCGATCCACCGAACACCACCAGGCGGATCGAATTCGAGCCGATGTCGACGATGGCGTGGCGGGCTTCCTGTTTCACCCGCCCGGCTTAGTCTGCCGGCGGTGCAAAGGCCAGATCAGTCGGCCCCGCCTTCATCGATCCTTCGACCGAAATCTTCGGCAGCGCGCTCGAACTCGGGCGCCATTTCCTCAAGCACGCCGGCCAGCTCGCTCAGCGCGCCGATCATTGCCGGGGCGCGGCGGCGGATTTCGGCAGGCAGCTTGCGCGCATCCGGTCCGGCGATGTCGCCGATCCGGGCGCCGCGCGGAATGCGGCGGGCCGCTTCGGGCTCGCCAGCCGCGTCCATTGCCCGGGCCAGCGGCTCGGCCGGCAAATCGAGCATCAGCCCGAACAGCGTGCCGAGCATGTCGCCCATCGCCTGCTGCGTGCGCGGATCGGACAGCTCGCGCGCCGCGCCGGAGCGCGCCTCCCGGGCCAGAGCGGGGGCGGGAGCCAAAGCCACGGCGGCAAGGGCGGCAAGCGGCAGCAACCTGATCACGGACATGTTCGAAACCCCGTTTGACGCCCGCCAGATCGGGCGCGCCAGCGGACTAGGCGCCGTGCGCTTGCGCGGGGCTGAACGGGGCATGCAGCTTGCGGCCAGAATCGGAAAGTTCGCCCAGCTTGGCCTCGATCCCGGCCCACAGCCGCCGCATGGCCCGCGCGGCATCGCTCTTCGGCGCGAATTCCTCAAGCGGGGCGTGGCGCACCGCCAGCTGCTCCAGATGGGTTGCCAGCGGAATCACCGGCCAGCTGGCGGCCGGCCCTTCCCGCACTTCGCGGTGCAGCGGGCGGCGGGCATCGAACATCGACAGCACCGGCAGGATCGGTGGATGGCGATGGTGGTGCTGGACCAGTTCCTTCCTCAGCATGTCGAGCGCGCGCGAAGACAGCGGCGATGCCGGCAGCGGGACGATCAGCAGGTCGGCGGCTGCCAGTACCTGATCCGAAATCTCGCCCGATCCGGCTGGGCAATCGAGCACGATCCGCGAAAAATCGCTGCGCAGGCCGGTCGCCATCGTCGCCAGCCGCCGGCGCGAGCCGAGCCGGGCCAGCTGGACCGGCAGGTTGCGCAGCGAAGGATCGGCCGGAAGCAGCGACAGGTTGGGCAGCGTTGTCTGCTCGACCAGCAGGCGCGGCTTGCCATCGCGCTGGAACAGGGCTGCGGCGCGGTGGCGCTGGACTTCGCCGTTACCGAGCAGGAAACCGGCGCCTCCCTGGGGATCGAGGTCCCACAACAGGGTCTTGCGACCGGCCGCAGCGAAACGGCGCGCAAGTTCCACCGCCAGGGTGGTTTTGCCGACGCCCCCTTTCATGCTGTAGACGGCAATCACCGCCATGCGACCCGAGTCCCTGTTTTCCTGCCGAAAAGATGCAGGATTTGGCTGGTTTGGCAATCCGGACACACCACCCATCCCCAATCGGCGCATTTTCTTGCTGCTGGATGCCGGATTGCCCGGCCGGTCGCGTCAGCCCTGCGACAGGATCGGCTGCGACATTGCCGATGGGCAGTTTTGTCTGCAAAGCAGGAAGCACCCGCATCGGCGCGATTGACCGCATGGCCCGAGGCGATACACGTAGCGAATCGCAACCGAAAAAGGAGAGGCGGCATGTACAGCCACAACATGGTCGGATCGAACGATCTGGCCCGGTCAAAGAAGTTCTATGATGCGACATTCAAGGCGATCGGCGGGAACGAAGCGATCCAGGATGACAAGGGCCGCCTGATCTACATGCACAACGGCGGGATCTTCCTGGTCACCGCGCCGATCGATGGCCAGCCGGCTACCGCCGGCAACGGCTGCACCATCGGCTTTGCCATGGACAGCCCCGAACAGGCCAATGCCTGGCACGAAGCCGGCGTCGCCAATGGCGGCACCGCGATCGAGGATCCGCCGGGCGTGCGCGAAGGCGGCATGGGTGCGCTCTACCTCGCCTATCTGCGCGATCCCGACGGCAACAAGCTCTGCGCGCTCAAGCGGATGTAATGCCGATCCCCGGTGCCATCCGGCCCGACGGCACCAGCCGTGCGGTAACGCGCGTCTGGGTGCCAGAGGTGCCGGTGGCGCTGGAATTCAACGGCCTGTCCTATGCGGTGATGATGGCGACACCGCGCGACCTGGCCGATTTTGCCACCGGCTTTGCCCTCAACGAAGGACTGGCCGCCAGTCCCGCCGAAGTGGCCGATCTGGCCATTGCCGAAGTGGAACAGGGCTGGATCGTCCGCGCCCGGCTGACCGGCCTGGGGATCGACAAGCTGACCGAGCGGGTCCGCAGCCGCGTCGCCGAATCGAGCTGCGGGCTGTGCGGGATCGAGAACCTGGCCGAAGTGGCCCGCGCCCTGCCCCCGGTTGCCAGCCATTCGCGGATCGAGCCCGCCGCGATCTTTGCCGCCTTGCACGCCCTGCCCAGCCACCAGCCGCTCGGCCGCGAAACCGGCGCGGCCCATGCGGCGGCCTGGGTCGCTTGCGATGGGCAGATCGGCCTCGCCCGCGAGGATGTCGGCCGGCACAACGCGCTCGACAAGCTGGTCGGAGCCATGGCCAGCGCCGGCCGACCGCTCTCCCCCGGCTTCGTGCTCTCAACCGCACGGTGCAGCTACGAAATCGTCGAAAAGGCAGTCCGCGCCGGCGCGACTACGCTGGTCACGGTATCGCTGCCCACATCGCTGGCGGTGGAACGGGCTAAGGCCGCCGGCCTCAGCCTGTGGTGCCTGGCGCGCGATGATGAAGTGACGCTGGTGAACGATGGTTCCGCTTAGGTCCTCCCTGTTTGGCGAAGCCGAATGGGGAGGTGGCAGCGCGCAGCGCTGACGGAGGGGCCATGGCGCTGGTGTCGGAAGGCCCCACCACCACCGCCTTCGGCGGCGGTCCCCCTCCCCATCCGCTGCGCGGACAGGGAGGATTTTACCGTGACAGCAGGAACACCGCGTGTTCGGCCCGCCAGCTGGCGGCCGCCGGGCCGGTCTGGCGGTCGCCGGTCAGGAACCATTCGCCTTCGATCCGAAGCCCCTTCTCCGCCACCAGCTCGCGGAAATCGCGCACGGTCACGTGGTGGATATTGGGGGTTTCGTACCAGGCGATCGGCAGCAGCCGGGTAACCGGCATCCGCCCATTCCACAGCAGGCTCAGCCGGACTTTCCAGTGCGCGAAGTTGGGAAACGAGACGAAGGCCTTGCGCCCGACCCTGAGCAGCTCGTCGAGCACCTTGTCGGGGCGCTTGGTGGTCTGCAGCGTCTGGCTGAGGATCGCGTAATCGAAGGCCGCATCGGGATAGTCGGCAAGGTCGGCATCGGCGTCGCCCTGCATCACCGACAGCCCGCGCGCGACGCATTCCGCCACCCCGTGCGGATCGAGTTCCATGCCGCGGGCATCGACCTGCTTGCCATCGCGCAGCGCCGCCAGCAATGCCCCGTCGCCGCAGCCGATATCGAGCACCCGCGTGCCGGCGGCGACGTTGGCGGCGATGATCGCCAGGTCGGGGCGCAGGGCGACTTGGGGGGCGGTCATTGGGCGAGGAACCCGGCTATCACCCGGTCGAGCGCGGGCACGTCGAGCAGGAAGCTGTCATGCCCGAACGGGGCCGACAGCTCGACGAAGCTGACCGGCGCCCCCGCGGCATTGAGCGCATGGGCGATGGTCCGGCTTTCGGTGGTGGGATAGAGCCAGTCGGTATCGAAGCTGATCAGGCAGAACCGCGCCCGGGTGTGGGCAAAGGCATCGGCCAGCCGGCCACCGTGCTCTTCGGCGAGGTCGAAATAGTCCATCGCCCGGGTGATATAGAGGTAGGAATTGGCGTCGAACCGGTCAGTGAAGCTCAGCCCCTGATGGCGCAGATAGCTTTCGACCTGGAAATCGGCATCGAAGCCGAAGGTCTTTTCGGTCCGGTCTTGCAGCTTGCGGCCGAACTTCTCGTGCATCCCCTCTTCCGAGAGGTACGTGATGTGCGCGGCCATCCGGGCGACGGCGAGGCCGTTTTCGGGACCCTTGCCGGCCGCGTAATAGTCCCCGCCCTGCCACTTGGGATCGGCCATGATCGCCTGGCGGCCAACCTCGTGGAAGGCGATGTTCTGGGCCGAATGGCGGGCGGTGCTGGCAATTACCAGAACGGCGCGGGTCCGCTCGGGCCAGTTGGCGGCAAACGACAGCGCCTGCATCCCGCCCATCGACCCGCCGACCACGGCGTGCAGCTGTTCGATCCCCAGCGCGTCGAGCACAGCCAACTGGGCGCGGACCATGTCGCGGATCGTGATCACCGGGAACCGCATCGCATAGGGCGCGCCATCAGCCGCCAGACTGGCCGGCCCGGTCGAGCCATAGCAGCCGCCCAGGACATTGGCGCAGATCACGAAATAGCGGTCGGTATCGATCGGCAGGCCTGGTCCGACCATCCGGATCCACCAGCCCGGCTTGCCGGTGATCGGATGCGGGCTGGCGACGCACTGATCGCCGGTCAGCGCGTGGAAAATGACCACCGCGTTGGACCTGTCGGCGTTCAATGTGCCGTAGGTTTCATAGGCCATGCGCACGCCCGACAGGCTCTGCCCGCCGTCGAGCGGCAGCGGGGCGGCCAAATCGTGCACCTGGCTGGAAGTCTTGATCGCGGCATCGGCCATCGGCGCCGCTTGCGGGACTACAAGCGGGCTGTCAATCGGCGAAAGGCCTGCTAAGGGCGGCCCGCAATGAGCAGCGCGCCCACACCCAAGCCATGGATCGCAGGGATCCACGCCTATGTTCCCGGCAAGTCGGGCGGCGAAGGTGTGCCGACGGTCAAGCTTTCGGCAAATGAGAACCCGCTGGGGTGCAGCGAGCGGGCGCTGGCCGCCCGGGCGCAGGCCCTGCATCCCTCGCGCTATCCCGATGGGGACAGCACCGCACTGCGCAGCGCGATCGGGGCCATGCACGGGATCGATCCGGCCCGGATCATCATGGGCGCCGGATCGGGCGAACTGCTGTATCTTGCCGCCAGCGCCTATGCGGGGCCGGGCGACGAGGTGCTGTTCTCGCAATATGCCTTCTCGCTCTACGATATCGTTGCGCGGCGCGCGGGCGCGGCGCCGGTCGAGGCAGCGGCGAACGACTATGGGACCGACGTCGATGCCCTGCTGGCAGCCGTGACCGAGCGGACCCGGGTGGTGCTGGTCGCCAACCCCAACAATCCGACCGGGACCTATCTGCCCAAGGCCGAGATTGCCCGGCTCCATGCCGCGCTGCCGGCCGATGTACTGCTGGTGATCGACCTGGCCTATATCGAATATGTCGATCCGGCCGATGACGACGGGGCGATGGCGCTTGCGGCAAGCGCGCCCAACGTCCTCGTCACCCGGACCTTTTCCAAGGCCTATGGCCTGGCCGGCGAACGGGTTGGCTGGGGCACCGGCCCCCATGCGGTGATCGAGGTGCTGAACCGGCTGCGCGGCGCGTTCAATGTCTCCAACGAGGCCCAGGCCATGGCCCTGGTCGCGCTGGAGGACCAGGCCTTTGTCGAGCATTCGCGCCGCGCCAACGCGCAGGTCCGGGCCCGCTTTGTCGAACAGGTCGAGGCCCTGGGCAACCACGGCCTTCGCGCCGTGCCCAGCGAGGCGAACTTCGTGATGGTGATCTGCGAGGGCAAGCTTAGCGGCCAAGCCGCCTATGAAGGGCTTGCCGAAGCCGGCTACATGACCCGGTGGCTGCCCGGCCAGGGTCTGGCCCACGGCGTGCGGATCACCATCGGCACGCAGGAAGACATGGATAGCGTGGCCCGCGTGCTGCGCCAGCTGGCCGAGGCGGCGAAATGAGCTTTCGCAAGATCGCCATCATCGGGCTGGGCCTGCTGGGCGGATCGATCGGGCTGGCGGTGCGTGAATGCCTGCCGGACGCCGAGACGACCGGCTATGATGCCGATCCCGCCACCCGCGCCCGCGCGGCCGAGCGCGGCCTGGTCGGCCGGGTCTGCGAGACTGTCGGCGAAGCCGTATCGTCAGCGGACCTCGTGATCCTGTGTGTGCCGGTCGGCGCGATGGGCGCAGCTGCGGCAGAGATGGCAGCGCATCTTCCCGCCGGGGTGCTGGTCAGCGATGTCGGCTCGTCCAAGGAATTCGTTGCCCGGGCGCTGGCCGAGGCGCTGCCCGGCATTGCGGTGATCCCGGCCCACCCGGTTGCCGGGACCGAACGCTCCGGCCCGGATGCCGGCTTTGCCAGCCTGTTCAAGCACCGCTGGTGCATCGTCACCCCGCCGGCCGATGCCGACCCTGCCCAGGTCAAAGCCTTGTCCGCGTTCTGGGAAGCGCTGGGCGCCAAGGTCGAGGTGATGGATCCACGCCACCACGACATGGTGCTGGCAGTCACCAGCCACCTGCCGCACCTGATCGCCTACACCATCGTCGGCACCGCCAGCGATCTGGAGGGGGTGACCGAAAGCGAAGTGATCAAGTATTCGGCCGGCGGCTTCCGCGACTTCACCCGCATCGCCGCTTCGGACCCGACCATGTGGCGCGACGTGTTCCTGTCCAACAAGGACGCGGTGCTCGACATGCTGCAGCGCTTCACCGAGGATCTCACCGCGCTGCAACGCGCGATCCGGATCGGCGACGGCGACCAGCTGTTCGACCACTTCACCCGCACCCGCGCAATCCGCCGCTCGATCATCGAGGAAGGTCAGGATGACGCCCGGCCCGACTTTGGCCGCAGCGACCACCAGGGCTAGCTCAGCAGGAACACCCCGGCGACCAGCCACATCACCGCGGTCGATAGCCAGCCGCCGAAGGCGAGGCCGCGGCCCAGCACCAGTTCGCCCATCACCGCGCGGTTGCGGGCGATCAGCATGGTCACCACCATCAGCGGCGGGGCCAGCAGGCCGTTGACCACTGCCGCCCAGTAGAGTGCGCGCATCGGATCGATTCCGATGAAGTTGAGCGCCAGCCCGCCGGCAGTCGCCAGGGCGATCACGGCATAGAAGGCCTTTGCTTCCCGGGGCTTGCGGTTAAGTCCTTCGACCCAGCCGAAGGTCTCGCTGACCGCATAGGCGGCGCTACCGGCCAGGATCGGCACGGCCAGCAATCCGGTGCCGATGATCCCGATCGCGAACAGGGCGAAGGCGAATTCGCCGGCGATCGGTCGCAGCGCCTCGGCCGCCTGAGCAGCGCTGGTGATGTCGGTCACCCCGTTGGCGTTGAGCGTCGCCGCGGTCGCGACGATGATGAACAACGCGGTGAGGTGCGAAAAGCCCATGCCGACCAGCGTATCGGTGCGGATCCGCCGCAGCTCCGCCCCGGCGCGGCGAGGGCTGATGTGAAGCGGCTTGATGTGGCGGCGGTGCTGTTCTTCCACTTCCTGCCCGGCCTGCCAGAAAAACAGGTAGGGGCTGATGGTCGTGCCGAAGATCGCCACCAGCGCCATGGCGTGTTCACGGTCGAAGGTGAACTGAGGGACCACGATGTCAAAGGCTGCGGTCTTCCAGGGCACGTCGGCCACGAACACCACCCCGACATAGGCGAACAGCGAAAGCGTGGTCCATTTCAGGATCCGCTCATAGCGTTCATAGCTCAGGAACACTTCGAGCAGGACGCTGACGATCCCGAAGGCGACGGTAAAGGCCAGCACCGGTCCCGGCACCACCAGCGCCAGTACCGCGCCCATCGCGCCAAGGTCTGCCCCCAGGTTGATCACGTTGGCGATCAGCAGCAGCACCACTACCGCGCGCAGCAGCCACGAAGGATAATGCTGGCGCAGGTTCTGGGCGATGCCCAAGCCGGTGGTCGCCCCGATCCGCGCGCAGATCGCCTGGATCGAGGCGAGCAGCGGAAAGCCGAAGAACATCGTCCAGGCCAGGCCATAACCGAATTGCGCGCCGACCTGGCTGTAAGTGCCGATCCCCGATGGATCGTCATCAGCCGCGCCGGTCACCAGCCCCGGGCCCAGCACCTCGAAGGGCGAGCGCGTGGGCTGCTTGCCGCTCATGGGGTGTTCAGCGCGTTGATCGCCGCGTGAACCCGGGCCTCCGCCTCCTCGCGCGGGAGGCCGGGCGGGATCACCTCGACCACCTTGTAGGTGATCGTTCCCGGCAGCTTCCACCAGCGGTGATAAAGTAGACCGGAATCGACCGCGATCGCCACCACCGGCAGTCCGAGCAGCTTGTAGATCCCGGCAAAGCCCGATTGCAGGCCGGGCGCGGTGCCATGGGGTACGCGGGTGCCTTCAGGGAAAATCACCAGCGGGCGGCCTTCCTCGCCGCTCAGCCGGCGGGCCGCCGCCATCATGTGGCGCAGCGCCTTGGCCCCCTGATCGCGCTGCACCTCGACCAGGCCATAGCGATCGCCGACCAGCCCCCACAGCGGGATCCGCATCAGTTCGGCCTTGGCGAACACCCCGGGGCGGTTGAGCAGCCGCGCCAGGTCGATCGCTTCGAAAAAGCTTTCATGCTTGATCGCGACAAACACCGGTCCTTCGGGAATCTCGCCTTCCAGTCGCACTTTCTGGCCCAGCAGCCAGTGCATGCACAGCCGGTGCCAGCGGGCCCAGCGATCGACCGTCCAGCGGAAGGTCTCCTTGCTGGCCAGCAGAGCGGCCACGCAGGCCAGGACAACCAGCACCGACCCGCCGTAGAAGACGAGGTAGAACGCGAGCGAGCGCGGCAGGGCGAGCAGCCGGGCCACGTCAGAACCCGACCAGGCCCAAGGCCAGCCGGGCCAGCAACTTGTGGTATTCCAGAAACAGCATCTTGAAGCTGGGCCGGGTCGCAACCGCATCGGGCACGATTTCCACTTGCGGTGGGATCGCCCGGCGCAGTTCCAGCACCGCGCGGCGCATGTGCCAGTCGCTGGTCACCACCCGGATCGAGCGGAGTTTTTGCGCCTTGATCCAGTCGGCAGTTTCCACGGCGTTGGAAACGGTGTCCTTGGCGGCAAAGCCCAGGGTCACGCAGCAGGCCATCTGCAGGCTGCCGATCCGGTATTCGACCGCGAATTCGTGCGGCTTGACCTCGGCATCGACGCCCGAAACCAGCAGCCTCGGCGCCCAGCCCGCGCGCAATGCCTCAAGCCCGCGGTCGATCCGCCCGGCCCCACCGGTCAGCACCACCACCCCGCCGGTCCGCTCTTCCCCGGCTGGCTGCGGCAGGGCTACCGCGAACCAGACGAAGCCCAGCGCCCAGGCAAGCAGGATGAAGGCGAGCAGTCGGCGCAGCATGGTCCTACAGCATCTTCCTGAGCGCGCGCATCACCGTGATGCGGGCGGTTACCATCGCCAGCAATACCCCGGCAATCGGCACCAGGGCCAGCAGTACCCAGTCAACCCAGCCGAGCGCACCGGAATCGACCAGCCCGGCTTCCAGCCCGGAAAAGCGCTGCCCAAGGAACAGCACCACGACCAGACCCAGCGCCAGACCGACCGCGCCGCCACCGGCGGCATCAAACCCGATCGCGCGCTGAAAGATCCGCGCGATCTGCGAATCGGTCCCGCCCAACAGATGGACGATCTCGATCGTTTCACGGTTGGTGCCAAGCGCGGTGCGCACCGCCAGCAGCACCGCGGCGGCCAGTGCAAAACCCAGCAGCGCCACCAGCGCCAAGGCCAGCCATTGCAGCGAATCGATCGCGCCGAACACCGGCTTGAGCCAGGTCGACTGGGCATCGACCCGGGCCGAGGGTGCGACCTGGCGGGCCAGCCGGCGCAATTGCCCCAGCATCTCGCCATCGACCGGATCGCGCAGCCGCACATCGACCAGCGCCGGCACGGGAATCTGGTCTTCGCCAGTCCGGACCCCCAGCCAGGGTTCGATCAGCTTTTCCAGTTCGTCCTGCGAAACCACGGTCGCCTCGGTCACCCCGGGGGTTTCGCGCAGCGCCCGCGCGGCGGCCTGGGCCTGGCGGTCGCGCTCGGCAGCATTGGCCTCCACCACCTGGACCGTGACCCCGCCCGACAGGGCATCCGCGGCATTGCGCGCGGTATTGCTGAGCGCCAGCCCGGCGGCTGCGGCAATCACCGTCAGCGCCACCATGATTGCGATTACCCAAGGCATCGGGCCGGCAAGGCGGCCCTGCGGCATCAGATCGGGTCCGCCGCCGCCCGAAAGCGCGCGCAACCGCTGGCCGATCCCGCCGGGCAGCAACGAGGGGAAGCGGATCGCCATCGCTACCCCCTCGCCCCGAAGCCGCCATGCGGCCGCGGCGGATAGCGCAGCGCCCCGGTGGGGTCGGAAAGGCGACCCTTGTCGAGCCGCATGATCAGCGATTCCGGCACCTTCTTGAGCAGGTGGACATCGTGGGTTGCGACCACCACGGTGGTGCCCATCCGGTTGAGCGCTTCGAACAGCCGGAGCAACTTGATCGCCATGTCGGGATCGACGTTGCCGGTCGGTTCGTCGGCGATCAGCATTTCGGGGCGGCCGATCACTGCCCTCGCGATCGCCACACGTTGTTGCTCGCCGCCCGAAAGCTGGGCCGGCAGGGCGTGCATCCGCTCACCCAGCTTGACCCATTCGAGCATGTCGGCAACCGGCTTGAGCAGTTCCTTCTCGGCCACGCCGGCCACCCGCAGCGGCAGCGCCACGTTGTCGAAGGCGGACAGGTGCGGGACCAGCCGGAAATCCTGGAACACCACCCCCAGCCGCCGGCGCAGCGCCGGCAGTCGCTCGCGCGGCATGGTGATCGCATCGGTGCCGAACATCCGGATCATCCCGCGCGACGGGCGTTGGGCCAGGTAAAGCAGCTTGAGCAGCGAGGTCTTGCCGGCGCCGCTGGCGCCGGTCAGGAAATAGAACGAGCCGGGAAACAGGGTGAAGGAAACGTCGCTCAGCACCTCGCGATCGGTGCCATAACGCAGGCCCACATTGTCGAACTGGACGATTTCCCCTTCGGCGGATTTGGTCATGGGAGCGGGATCGATCCAGTCGGTGTGCGGTTCGTGCCGGGCTATAGCGGCCAATCAATGTGGAAAAAAGGGCATTGGCGCCCTCCATTCCCCAGCAGGTGCTTGCCGCATGGCGGTGCAACATGCTTAACGCAAGCACCATGATCATCATGTGCCCTGCCTGCGCCTCGCGCTATGTCGTTCCCGACAGTGCCATCGGCGTGGAAGGGCGCACGGT
>CAZNII010000006.1:33229-54125 GCA_964573075.1 uncultured Novosphingobium sp.
CTGGCAGGAACCGGTCGCCGAGGCAGAGCCCCCGGTCGAGCCGCCGCCACCGCTGCGGTTCAATGACGAAACCCTGCCGCCGCCACCGGGAGCCGGGCTGCCGATCGGGCGCGAAGAATACGAACCTGGCGAGTCCCGCTTCCGCCACGAGCCGCTGTTTCGCCCGCGTCGCAATCCTGCCAAGATGTGGATGATCGCAGCAGTGCTGTTTGCGGTCGTCTCGCTCGGCGCTGTCGCCGCTGCGGCCTGGTATGGCTTGCCGAGCTGGATGCCCTTCGCCAGGCCGATGTTCGCCGAGGAGCAGCCGGGACTGAAGCTGGACTTCCCGGACAAACGCCAGGGCCAGCGCCAGTTGCCCGATCAGAGCTGGTTCTTCGAAGCGAACGGCGCAGTGACCAATATCTCGCAGGCCTCGCGTTCGGTGCCGACCATTCTGGTGGTACTGCGCGATGCCCGGGGCCGGGTGGTCTATACCGGTGAGATCCATGCCCCCAAGCGGGTGCTCGCCCCCGGCGAAAGTGTGGCGATCAACGAGGCGCTGGTTCCGGTGCCCAAGGCTGCGGTGCGCGCCGAATACGGCTGGAAGCCGGGTAACTGAACCCTATTCGAATTCGACGGCGATCTGACCGCCATCGCGCGGGCGCACTTGTCGCCTTGCCCCGCCCTCGCCCGCATCGGGACTGGAAGTTTCGGCCCGCACGATCTCGGCAGTCGCCCGCACGGTGGCCTGCGCCGCAGGTGCCGCCCGCGGCTCGCCCGGCGCAGCCACGGGGGCCGCGGCGGCCAGCACGGAAGCCAGGACAGGAACGAACAGCAGCGCCATGGCAAATGGTGAACGCGCGATTCACCAAGTCCGCAACAGCGCCGATCACGCCGTCCCCGGGCGGGACAGGCAGGCCTTGAAAGTTAACCCGCGTTTCCCCGCTTGCAGCCCCCCGCCCCCTTTGCTAAGGGCGCGCTCCTACCCCCCCGGGGCGCCAGGTTTTCGACCACGGCATCCCGATGATTTAGCGGTCGTGGCGGAACTGGTAGACGCGCAACGTTGAGGTCGTTGTGGGCGAAAGCCCGTGGAAGTTCGAGTCTTCTCGACCGCACCAATCCTTTGAAATTATGGCTATATTTCAAAGTATTAGAGATGAGCTAGAATTTCAGCCCACCCTCTAGCCCACCTCAAAACACGCGTCACAGTGGCCTGATATGAGCAGTGATGCGCAGACTTTCGGGCTACTCACCGTCGGCCAGGCTATATCGCTCCATCACCACCTCTTCGCCTTCGATTCTGATTTCGATTGCCTCGTTCATCAGGTCGCCTGCCTGACCGAGATCGTCGAGGACCAAGTTGAATAGCTCTCGCTGGATAGTGGGCGTCACCTGCGGAACGAAGATCACCAAGCCAGCGTGAATGACCTCCCGGCGATAGAGACGACGGAAGTCTGCGGCATTGTTTGTGACGAAGGTGAAATCGCCTTCGACTATGCGCGGCATCAAATCCCAGTCGGCCTCTCCGCTAAGCCCGAGCCAGTTCACATGCTGCGCTTCATGGCCGCGAGCGACCGCTTCTCCGACAAGAGATGTATGCAGGCACTCGTCAATCAGAAAGCGCACCCTCAGGCACTCGCATCCGATTGCGGCGAGCTGCTCCGCAAGCTGGTTCGCTTGGACGATTTCAAGGTGAAGCCGCTGTCATGGAGCGACTTCGGTCTGCCTCGTCGCGGATGTGCGGCGACCCAAATCTTCGCCAGGGAAAGCGAACGTCGATCCAGCTTGGGATAGCCTTCGAGGATTTCCGCTTCATCCACGCCTTCATCAAGCATGGTCGCAATCGTGCGGACTGGAATGCGAGTGCCTTTGAAAACAGGTTCGCCACCCATAACGGCCTTATCGCGCACAATAGCCGCTTCGGCGGCAATTAGCTCGCGTGTCCGCACGGCGATCTCCTTGCGCGCCTCAGCCACGTCAATGATCAGCAAGTTGTCCGCCTTCACATGGCGCGCGTTCGGTCGCTCCTTGATCTCTGCGAACAGGCGTTCCCGGCGTTCTTGGGACAGGACGCCGCCGACCTCATACCACAGCTTCAATCGCAACAGGTCATCCTCGGACAAGGTGCGCAAGGACACCTTTCTGGTCTTCGCCGACGCCGGAGACGATGCGCGAATGATACGCTTGTCGATGGCATTGTTGACCGACTTGATCGCAATGCCACTCACGGCGGCGGCCTCCCTAGGGGTGAAGAGTCGGATTGCGGCGGCACTCATAAACATTCTCCTTAGAGAGAACATATATTGCATGTGAGCGCCGGACACAACCCTGACTCGCATATGCGCCATGTTGCTGGTAACCTGCCGCCACCTCGGGGTTTGTCGTAACCGGGGCATCGCGATGCTCTCTTCATGGGAACATCGTGATGAGGATACTATCAAAGCGTCAGCTCAAGGAGTTGGTTCTGTACTCACCGCAGCACATCGCACGATTGGAAAAGGCCGGGCAATTCCCCAAGCGGGTAAACCTTGGCCCCGCCAGAGTGGGGTGGGTTGAGGCCGAAGTGCTCGACTGGCTTCAGAAACGGTTGGATTGCCGCGAAGCGCCTAGCCGACACTCCTGCTGAAGGAGCGGGTGGCCGGGATTGCAAGCCCGGTCACCCAACTTACAGGGAGTGACAGCGACGGTCTGTCCAACTACAAGTTGATTATGCCCGCAAGTCCAAGCCCCGCACCTCCAGAGTCTCTAGAACCGATAGTTTCATTGGCATGGGACAAAGCGAGCTATTCGCTCAACTTGACAGCGAGCATTTGGCTACTGGTCATTTTGGCAACTCTCGTCATCGTGGTCATCGTCTGGCGCTTGCTGACAGGCGGGTTTGCATTGAGAAATTTCGAAATCGATCAAGCTGACATCGGAATCGGAAGCCAGAAATTCAAATTCAAGCCCAACCTGATCGACAAGCAGGTAGCATATGCCATTTGGGTTGAGTTAAGCACCCGAAAGATCGGCTTGCCGATCGACTTTGACGACGACGTAATCGCAGAAATCTATGATTCCTGGCATGGCTTTTTCACCGTAACGAGGGACTTGGTGAAGGGAATTCCAGCCCAGAAATTCCGCAAGAGCAGCACTCAGAAAATCATCGGCTTGTCGATTGAGGTGCTGAATGAAGGGCTTCGGCCCCACCTTACCAAGTGGCAAGCGCGCTTCCGTCATTGGTATGACCGGGAGCTTCGCAATTACGACAATGGCAACGGTGAAGAGGTTTTGGACCCACAAGGCATCCAAGAGCGATTTCCAAAGTATGGTGAACTCAAGACCGACATGGAGCGTGTGAACAAGTCTCTCATGAAATATCGTGAGCAAATGCGCCGGTTGGTCTTGAATGACTGATTGGCAAACCCATATGTGAGGAACATACCGGGAATATGAGGGGCGATCATGGCCAATCAGACCAAAAACGTGTTTATCAGCCACATCCATGAGGATGATGCTGGTTTAGGCAAAATCAAAGACTTGCTCGCGAAGAACGGGATGACCATTCGCGATTCATCTATCAACTCCAGCAATCCAAACGAGGCCAAGTCTGCCGACTACATCAAGTCCGGCATTCTGGCCCCGCAAATCCAGTGGGCCGGAACACTGCTGGTTTATATTTCTCCGGGAACCAAGAATAGCGAATGGGTGAACTGGGAAATCGAATATGCCCATAAGCTCGGCAAGCAGATTATTGGCGTCTGGGAAAACGGAGCCAAGGACTGCGACCTGCCCGATGCGCTCAACAACTATGCGGATGCCGTTGTTGGCTGGACGGGCAACTCGATCATCGATGCCATCAATGGCAAGTGCGATGGTTGGCAAAAACCCGATGGTTCGCCCGGAGACGTGCGCTCAATCACGCGGCATCCGTGCGGCTGATTGTTCCCGGTGCGGCGACTGTTCTCCTATGTCGTTCGATACGATAGCGGGTTCGCTCCGAACCCTTTCCACGGCTATTGCTCGCTCGCTACCTGCAAGCCGCTGATCCGCAAGACCGCCAAGCCTGGCGACTGGATCGTTGGCACAGGCAGCTCGGCGAATGGAGGCAAGCGCCGCACCAATTTGGTCCATGCAATGCAAGTCACCGAGGCGTTGGATTTTAGATCCTATTGGAACGATCTCCGTTTCCTTCGCAAACGACCTGCAAGGCGCGGCAGCCGCAAGCAAAGCTGCGGCGACAATATCTACTTCCGTTCGCCCGATGACACGGCATGGCTTCAATTGGACTCGTTCCACTCCAAACCGGACGGAACGATCCGGCCCGATCATGTCGCTCGAGACACCGGTACAGATCGTGTCTTGGTGAGTAGTGACTACTACTATTTCGGTGGCGAAGGCCCCGAGATTCCGGCGCAATTCCGAGATCCAAGTCGATACGATTTGTGCCGCAAGGTTCGGAATCGTTCTCGCATGGATGACGAGGCATGGATTGCTGAATTCGTCGCTTGGCTGCGCACTCACGGCGATCCCGGCTACTATGGCAGGCCACTAGATTGGGTGCTCGAAGATGGTTGAAACGAATACCCACGCAACGATGCTGATCGAAGACTACGTCCGTCTAGTGGCACCCACAGATCAGATGCCAGACGACATTCGCCCCGTCTTGTTTGGGCTGTTCGGCGAGGTCGGCGGGATCATGACCGCCGCCAAGAAGTATCATCGGGAAGGTCCCGTGTTCGTTGGCTATCGCCGGATGGTTGAGGAGGAATTCGGAGACACCCTTTGGTATCTCACCGCACTTTGCCGCCGACTGGGTTTGTCACTCGAAAGCCTACTCGACACGGTAATTTCAAGCGACGACTATTCCTCCACCCTTGCGGCAAGTGACATTGAGAACGGAACAATTTCGCGTATCGTCATGCCCCGACAAGTAGCTGCGCTAGACGATGCCTTGCTGACGTTAGGCGAAGCGGCCTCGCGCTTGCTGCACCTCTCGGCCGATCCGAGCCAAGCTGAAAATGTCCTGATCCCATTCATCGACTGCTATCTCAAAACCTTGCAAGTCTCTGGTTTGTCATTTGGCGATGTAGCCCGCAGCAACTTGGCCAAGACCCGTGGCAGGTTTGTGCCTCCAGACATGGAGTCGCTGCCGACCTTTGACGACACCTTTGAAGCCGAGGAGCAGTTGCCCGAAACGTTCACGATCGAGATTACCCAACGCAAAAGCGGTCAAAGCTATCTGCGCTGGAACAAGGTTTTCATCGGCGACCCGTTGACCGACAACATTCTCGATCCTGACTACTACCGTTTCCACGACGTGTTCCACTTCGCACATGCTGCCATTTTGCATTGGTCGCCGGTGATGCGGGCGCTCATCAAGCAGAAGCGCAAGAGCCACAAAATCACTGACGATTCTCAGGACGGAGGCCGCGCGATCGTGGTCGAGGAAGGCCTGACTGCCTGGATTTTCTCTCGCGCCAAAGAACTGAATTTCTTCGAAGGCCAGAAGTCAGTTTCATTCGACATGCTGAAAACCATAGCCGACTTCGTACGGGGCTACGAGGTCGCCGACTGCCCCCTCAGCCTATGGGAGAAAGCCATTCTTGATGGCTACGCCGTGTTCAGGCAGGTGCGCGACAATGGGGGCGGTGTTGTGATTGGGGATCGCAATGCACGGACAATCGAATATAGGCCCCTCTGACGAGGGTTCCTATGACGCCGATCCAATTTGTTTCCCAGCTATCCGCACTGCGGTTTGACGATGCGTTCAACCCTTATTCCGACAAATGCCCGGTTCACGACCTCGACAACGCGCCTGCGCAGCGTTCGGCATTGCTGGAAGACATTCTCCGGTCAGCAGCGCTCCTTGAGGTCGATTCGTTGTGGGTCGGTCGCGATCTTGGATTCCGCGGTGGGCGCCGGACGGGGATGGCACTCACCGATGATGTCCATTTTCATGACCACTTGTCCCGTTGGGGACTCGCTCGCTCGAAGCCTACCATTGGTCAGCCGGTTGCCGAACGTACCGCCAAATTCATTTGGGCAATGCTCGAACAGATTCCTGCACCAATCTTCCTTTGGAACGTATTTCCGCTCCATCCACACCGCTCTGATGATCCGTTCACGAACAGAGCGCACAACGCGAAGGAGCGCAAAGCGGGAACCGAGATTCTGGAAGAGCTCATCCGCTTGCTTCGTCCCAAACGCCTTGTTGCTGTTGGAAACGACGCCGAGAAGGTTCTCGGCAAAATCGCGGGTGGAAGGGTAATTTCGAAAGTCCGGCATCCTAGTTATGGAGGACAGGCAGAGTTCGCTAGCCAGATTCAAGCCTTGTATGGCCTCAGGACGGCTACTCTGCTCTGAGGTTCCTGTATCCCCATCCAGACCCAAAGCCATTCCCCATCCATAGCCGAATATGCCTGCTCATCACTGCGCGAACCGCTGGTAGCCGCTTCCACGACTTCATAATGAATACCCTCCATCATTATGAACCCACCACCCGCCCCGCATCCATCTCAAATATCCTTGACCATTTCCTCCGCAATCGCCTCAATGCGCGCGGGACCAAACGGGGGCAGCAATGGAACTTCTATTCAAACGCGAACAAACTTCGGGCAAGATGGGCCGGGTCAACTTCAAGCTCTGGGGCAAGCTCGAAGTCAGCGAAGACGAACAGGCGTTGATCAACCGCTACCGCTTCGATGAGTCGGTGCTGATCGGCTCTGATGATTCCGAACTCCTGCGCAAAGCCATCAAGCTCGGTGCTGGCGTGTTTGTCGTGGCGGCTCTCCTGTTCACATACATGCTGTCGAGCGGGACACTCGGCTTCCTTGGCGGCATCGCAGCCGGGGGCGGTGCGGGCTATTGGCTGATGAACGAAAAGCGCGAGACGATCTTCGTGAAGGACATGCTGCATGGCCGAAACTTCACCTGCGAGAGTGTAGTGGAACTTGCCAAGAAGGAAGCCTGGCTCGAAGGGGCCTGTGGCGTGTTCAGGCAGGTCATGGAAAGCGCCAAGCACTGGGATGGGGTCGAGCGCCACACGATCGATCCCTTGCCAAAGGAACAGGCCAAGGAACTGATCCTCAGGGCTGCCTGACATGGTCTGGCGCGTTGGTGCGCGAGTCCATGCCTTTGTGCATGGCCTGTTTAAGCCAGGTGAAGCGGAACTGGTTCGCCAACAATGGAGCGAAGTCGCGAGCCTGTTTCTGCAAGCCGGAATTGCCGATGAAGCGGATCGGAACCAATTGATTGCCGCCATCGCGAACGACGCTTGCGCTCGCTTGGACGTTCCTGCCGATCACGCGCAAGCGAACGTCATCCATCGCCTTGTTGAGCGCCTGTTCGACTACGAGGATATGTTCTCGTTGCCCGAAGTCGATTGGAACCAGACGCGCACCATTGCCGAGCTATGGGACATTCGAGAGGAGCTGACTCGCCAGCGCGGCCTCGTCGCGGACTTCAACGAAAACTGTGAACTGCTAACCGCCACCACCACGGCCATGCTTGAGCCGCTCTATGCTTCCTGTCCCGCCCTTCTTGATGAAGCAGAGGACATCGACGGTATCATCGTCCCAACCATGTTACTTCCAAGCATTGGCAACCTTGGCACCGTTACGCAGTCAATGCTTGGAGTGGCACATGCCGAAGAACTGGCCGAACGCGGATTGCTCGCGCGGCTGGCGGATCGACTGGAACGCAATCTGATTGCGGCCTCTGGCGGCAACCCCGCCGATCCGCGCAGCTTCAACCGTGCGCCGAAGCTCCCCGAGCAGTTCGACGCCAAATTACCCGAACATTTGATCACCACCTACCTCGGCGGCACACCGCTCTTGCCGTTGTTCAACCAGATGCTCGATTTCACCATCCCGACCAAGGTGCGCTTTGAGCATCACCACATTGTCGCCGGGTCCGGTCACGGAAAAACCCAGACACTGCAATATCTGATCGCGAATGACCTCGAAGCCGTGGTGGACGGCAACCGCACCGTCATCGTGCTCGACAGCCAGGGCGACCTGATCCGCACGATCTCCAACCTCAAGGTCTTCGCGCCCGGTGAACCGCTCCACGATCGCGTGGTCATCATCGACCCCAGCGATGTGGAATGGCCGGTGTCGCTCAACCTGTTCGATGTGGGGATGGAACGCCTGTCCGGCTACGCGCCCTTGGAGCGCGAGCGGCTCACCAATTCCATCCTGGAGCTATACGACTTCGTGCTTGGCACCCTGCTGTCTGCCGAGTTGACGCAGAAGCAGAATGTGATCTTCCGATATGTGACCCGGCTAATGTTGCATATCCCGGACGCCACCATCCACACACTGCGGGAGCTGATGGAACCGGGCAGCGAGAAGAAGTTCGCGCCGCATATCAGGAAACTGTCCGGCACTGCCCGCCACTTCTTCGATACCGAGTTCACCTCCAAGGAATTCGACCAGACCAAGAAGCAGGTGCTGCGCCGCCTGTGGGGCATTCTCGAAAACCAGACCTTCGAGCGGATGTTCGCACACCCTCGTTCCAAGCTCGACCTGTTCGCCGAGATGAACGCGGGGAAGGTGATCCTGATCAACACCGCCAAGGATTTGCTGAAGGAACAGGGCACTGAGATATTCGGGCGTTTCTTCATCGCGCTTATCGCCCAGGCGGCGCAGGAGCGCGCCACCCTGCCCGAAAGCAAACGCACTCCGACCATCGCCTATGTAGATGAGGCGCAGGACTACTTTGATCGCAACATCGGGCTGATTCTGGCGCAGGCCCGGAAATACAATGTGGGGATGGTGCTGGCGCATCAATATCTCGGCCAGCTTGAACCGAAGTTGCAGGAAGCGTTTGCCGCCAACACCGCGACTAAATTCGCGGGCGGGGTCTCAGCCAAGGATGCCCGTGCGCTCGCACCGATGCTCTATTGCCAGCCCGAACTGATCGAGGCGCAACCGAAGGGTAGCTTTGCCGCGCACGTGCGAGGACAGACCAAGGGCGCGGTGCCGTTATCGTTTCCGTTTGGTCACATGGAAGCCTTGCCGCGAATGGACAAGGCCGAGCAGGCAGCACTGCGCCAGCGGATGCGTGATCGGTATGCCGTCCACTATTCAAAGTTAGGCGAAGCGGAGGCAGCGAGCGAACCCGCAGATCAAAACGACGTGCCATCGGAGACAGAAACCGATCATCCACCAAGCCAGTCCGAGGATAACCCACCTCCCGGCCATGTCGATACGACGCCGGGGGAGGACTGGTAACAGTTGGCGAAAAATCTTTGACTGCGCATCACGGAACATGGCTGCAAATGGCGCAGTAATGCTGAACATGCTGCACGGAGACAACCGCTGCACAACGGCATAAATGGCTGGCCCTCACGAGTAGAGTGTCAGCCATTGCAAGGAAATACCGACACACTCGGCCGCCGCGCTCGACTTTCGCCGAACCCAACTGGCAAGCGCGTCACCCCGACCGAACGGGACATGCTGTGGTTCGCGGCACTGGCCGAACATGGTCCGTTGCCGACCTCGTACTTGCTTCAATTCACCCGCGATAGCCACGCCAGCGAGAAGCGCGCCCGCGAACGATTGTGCGACCTGTTCCATGAAGACAATACGCCGGACGGCGGAGCATATCTAGTCCGGCCACCACAACAGTTCCGCACCCTGGACAGCCGATACAACCAGCTTGTCTATGACCTGGCACCGGCAGGTTGGCAGGCGCGTGAACGCACTGGACTGGTCGCCATGAAACGCGCCGCACCCTCGGGGCCGTGGCTGCATCGCTTTATGACGAGTTGCATCACGGCTTCGATTGAGCTGGCGACCTTGGTGCGCGACGACATTTCATACATCGCACAGTCGGAAATCCTGGCGCGAGCCGGTGCAGAGCTCCGTTGCCCCGTCACCATCACCGATCCTGTGACGGGTCATCTCATCAAGAAAGACCTGATCCCGGATGCGGTGTTTGGCCTGCAATATCATACTGAGAGCGGCGACCGCTTCCGATTCTTCGCGGTTGAGGCCGACCGAGCCACCGAGCCTACCACTTCGAGCAACTGGAACCGAAAGAGTTTTGAACGGAGCCTGTTGCAGTATGAGGCTTATGTGGCGGGTGGGGCGTACCGAGAGCATCTGAAGCTCACCGCCCCGTTGTTGGTGCTGAATGTTCTGTCCGATCAGCGCCGGACGTTGCGGATGGCAGAATTCACCAGCAAGCGATATCTGAGCGGCAATGCCTTCATGTTGTTTCAGACTTGGGAGGATTTTGGGCCAGTGTTTCGCCCACCCGAGCCGAATCACGACTTGTTGCTGGGCGACTGGGAACGCGGTGGGCTGCCGCAGTTTCAGCTTCGTCAGGTTTGAGCTTGTTCCCAGTTCTCACTTCAATCCAACAACAGCAACCGCAAGTAGTGCCAGAGTCACGCCCAGCGCTTCGCGCCAGCTAAAACCCTCTTTGAAAACGAATATGCTGAGGCTGGTTAGCTGCAAGATCGTCGCGGCGCTGTACAGGACCCCAATCACAGACAAGGCATGGCTGCGCATCAGGTAGAACCAACCGATCGCCGGGAGACCATAAAAAACCAATCCAATGGCGAAGGTAGGTGTAAAGAGACCGTTTGCTTTGCCGCTGGCTAGCTTGATGAAATAGTCACCCACCAACGTCACTGCTGTGACCATGATGAGGAGCACGGCTGTTTTCATCGGCTAACCTGATTTTTGGCTTCCATGTCACGAAAGTGGTCGGGATCAAACGACATGACTTTGGTAATGCGGTAATCGCAGAATAGCTCTTCTCCGGGTTGGATGTCCCTCGCGGCGAACATCATATCGCCCTCGTCGCGCAAGTTCGGTTGGTCAGAGTGGTTCATAAAGCGCGCACCATCTGCCGCGAGCCGGAACAGACCGCGCTCAGGCAGATATTCACCATGGGTCTCGATAAGGGTTATCACAGGCTGAGGCAGGCTTTGGCACTCGGATAGAGGTATCTCACGATCGATAACTGGATGAACGACCCATACGGCTGCCCCCGATCGGATGAACTGCCTCGAGAATACGCCTAGTCCATGCACTGGGCTTGGCGCGACATAGTGCTCAACTAGTAACAAACGGCCCCCTATGCTCGCATACAATCGCGATGCTTTTGCGGGGTATATATGAACATCATATATCGCAAGGTCATATATACCAGACGTGACTCCACGAAGGGCTGGAGTCACCCGCATGCCGAAGTCGGTCTTCACCGACGCATACCGCGAACTGCTTGACCTGTTGGTCGAGACGCGGAAGGCAGTGGGAGTGACGCAGGTTGAATTGGCCGAACGTCTTGGCCGTCCCCAGCCATTCGTCTCATATTTTGAGCGAGGTGAACGACGGGTGGATGTGATTGAGTTCGTAGTCATCGCGAGAGCATTGGGTATCGAGCCAGAGGCTTTGTTTGCCCAGCTGGTTTCCCGCTTGCCAAATGAAATCGAGATCTAAGTTCCGTCTTTGGGCTGCCCTCCGGGCGACCTGCTCTATGCGCTTTGCACACCGGGCCTGTAGTCCCGGCCCATACGGGTGACGATCAGGAGCAGATCAGCGGAGCGGGAATGATTGATTGACGCACTCTGGTCAGACAAGCTGCCCAGGGGTCGAAGTCCTTGTCACTGACCCGCTGGCACTCTGGCCCCGCTCATGGCCGGTCTCCCGCTGGCGCACTAGCGCGCGCGCAGGGTGACCAGCTGGCTTCGCTCCGGCCAGGGTGCCGTTATCGTTTGGCGACTATGAGGTCGGACAGGGCCAGAGCCTCGAACAACACGGTGTTGCGCGGCTCGTTGTCGAAGAAACGGCGCGGCTTGGGTTTCCAGGCGGCCAGCTCGGGATAGCGAGCAACGAGCGCTTCGGCTTCCGCATACTTGTTCGGGAACATGTTGGGCCGCTCAATTGCAACATCGAGCAACTCGTGATCGGCCGCCACCGCGCACATTGCCGCAATCAGCGCCTTGGTACGCTCGCCCTTGTGGCTGGCGGTGGAAAGCTTTTCAGTCACCACCACATCGGGTTTGTGCGAGGCGATAACCTTGCTCAGGAAGGCTGCGACCAGCACAGGCGACTTCGCCGCCCGGTTGGACACCTGCCAGTCCATCAGGCGTTGCCCAACGATGAAGACCATGCCGACCCGCCCGGTTCCCGCAGCTAGGGCGAGAATCCTATTCGGCTCCATGGTTCTCGGATTCGGCTGCTAAGCGGCGGGCCAGTTTTGTGATGCTGGCATCGCGGTTGAGCGTGCCGACATAGCTGCGTCCGGTCTCCGGCAAGAGATCGAGACGCCGCGCGATCCCTTCGCGCACTGCGGCCATGATCTCGGAAAACAGGCTTTCAAACGTCCGCCCGAAGATGAGCGAGAGCGAGCAGATCTCGAACACGGTCGGCATGGCGCGGCCATGCTCCAGGTCGGAGATGTGCGACTGTTGGACGCCGAGCAAGAGCGCGACATCGTCTTGGGTGAAGCCCGCCTGACGCCGTTGGACGCGCAGGTCGAGGGCAAAATCTGATGACATATTTTATTGAAATAACTACTAATGCTGCCCAGCATAGAGGTATGGATCGCCCCATTCTAGGAGGCGAAATATCACCGTGCGGAATATCAAGCACCCTCGATAACAAAGCCACCCGCGTGGTATGAGAGTGCTCGTCCGGAAAGGTGAAACCTTTCCGGTGCCTCCATACCACGCGGGTGGTGTTATCGCGCTATCGCGCAGGGTGTCTTGATCGTCAGATTAGCGGAATCTCGTCGCTGCATGCTAGTCGGCCAGGTATCCCGCGAAGGGATGCGTGACCGTCTATTCGATATGACGATCGTCTGGTGGAACTCTTTCAGCATGCACGAAAGAAGCCGCCCCGAAGGGCGGCCCCAAGTCAATATTCGCTCGCCAGCATGATGGTGAGCATGCGGTGCGTCACCGCCGGATCGGCGGGATCGGGCGAATGAGCACTGAGGCCCAGATCGTAGTAGTCGATCTTGAAGAACAGTCTCTCGCCGTGAAGCGTGAACGCTCCGAAGTCATGCTCGCCATGCGGATCATTGTCGCGGGTGAAGGTATCGAAAGCCCGGACTGCCTGAACCGCCGCGCCCCTGAATTCCGCGCCGCGATCATGCACGCCAGAGGTGAGCATGATCGTGCCGCGCCCGATCCCGAAGCAGCGGAATTGATCGTTCTGCCGCCGCACCTCATTGTGGCAGCTCTGGGTATTGGATTGCATCGCCTTCTCCATTCGTGAGGGGGCGTCCGAGACCATCTCGGGCGCTCCCTCCGAACGGCGAGCACGAAGGAAGAACTGTCTGCGGTCAGGATATCGGCGCGCAGCGTTGTCCGCCTAGACCGGCGCATATCGCCCACGGCGATATCGCCAGACGCGGGTTCACGCTGTCTAGGTTTCGACTGCGCGCATGGCGACAATAGCGGCATGCAATCCCCGATCACACCGCTAGGCATTGCGCGGCACCGGTATGGTGACCGGCCCTTTGGCATTCGCTTGGCTGACCGGATGCACCACCTCTATCTGATCGGGCAGACCGGCACCGGCAAGTCCACGTTTCTGTTGAACTTGGCCCTGCACGATGCCCGCGCCGGACATGGCCTTTGCCTGATCGACCCACACGGTGATTTGGCGCTGGAGCTTCACAGACAGCTCAAGGGCCCGCACCTCTATTTCGACGTGGCCGATCCCGGTTGCCGACTTGGATACAACCCGCTTGGCCGCGTTCACCGCTCCTTTCGGCCATTGCTCGCATCCGGCCTGATCGAAACCTTGAAGAAGCAATGGGCCGATTCCTGGGGAGCGCGCATGGAGCACTTGCTGCGCTATGCCATCTTGGCACTCCTTGATCAGCCGCATGCTGACATCCGCGACATCGTGCGGCTCTATGTAGACAAGGAATTCCGCCGCGAGGTGATATCCCGGATCGGCGACGAGCAGGTGCGGACCTTCTGGACCCAGGAGTTCCCCAAAATGAACTACCTCACCTCGATCGACGGCGTGGCCCCGATCGCCAACAAGCTCGGTGCTTTTTTGGCCAATCCCGTGGTGCGACGCGCGGTCTGCGAACCAGAAGAGCCACTCCGCTTTCGCCGCATCATGGACGAGCGCGGCATCGTGATCGTCAATCTCGCCAAAGGCAGGCTTGGCACCGACATGGCCAATGTCATGGGCGGACTGATCATCACCACGATCATGCTGGCGGCCTTTTCGCGCCATGGAAGCGAAGAAAAGGCCCGTCAGCCATTCATGCTACACATTGACGAGTTCCCCTCCTTCACCACCGAGGCGTTTGCCAATCTGCTGCCCGAGGCCCGCAAGTATGGCCTGTCGCTCACCTTGGCGCACCAGCATATCTCGCAAGTGGAGCGCCCGGTGTTCGATGCGGTCTTGGGGAATGTCGGCAGTGTCATGGCGTTCCGCCTTGGCGCGCAAGATGCGCCCGAGTTCGCGCGTCAGTTTGGCGACATTGCGTCGCAGGATCTGATCAGGCTCCCGAACCACCACGCCTATGTGCAGCTAATGGTGGACGGGCAGAAATCGCGGCCATTCTCGATGCGGACATGGCCGCCACCGGATGGCACTCGCCGATATTCCGCGTCCTAGGAACGGTATGTGGCGAAGGCGACAATGTCCACATGGAGCCGTCACCCCAGCTCGAAGCATTCTTCGACCTTTGCCTTGAAATGTATGAGCGAATGCAGCGCGACGGTTCTTGGCCGTGGCCCGCTGATTCGACTCTTCCCGAGGATATGATAGATTCGGAGTCCGGCCAGTCCGGCATATGAAACAGTGCTTTGGTTACGTTCGTGTCTCGACCGTCAAACAGGGTGACGGCGTATCATTGGAAGCCCAGCGGGAAGCCATCACGGCCTTTGCGAGTCGCAACGACATCGAGATTGTGCGATGGTTCGAGGAGAAGGAAACCGCTGCCAAACGCGGTCGCCCACTTTTCAATCAGATGGTCAGGGATCTCCAACGCGGCAGGGCACACGGCCTGGTGATCCACAAGGTTGATCGCTCCGCCCGAAACCCCGCCGATTGGGTCAAGATCGGCGAACTCGCCGATGCTGGGATCGACATTCACTTCGTCACCGAAAGCCTCGACTTTCGTTCGCGCGGTGGTCGCCTAACCGCCGACATCCAGGCTGTCATCGCTGCCGACTACATCCGCAACCTGCGTGAAGAGACGATCAAAGGCATCAGTGGCCGCCTGAAACAGGGGCTGTATCCCTTCTATGCCCCTATCGGCTATCTCGACAACGGCGGGGGCAAGGTGAAAACGCTTGATCCGCGCCGCGCGCCACTAGTGAAACGAGCCTTTGAGCTATACGGTAGTCGGCGATATTCGCTTCGGCCCCTCCATGCCGAACTCAAGCGCAGAGGATTGACCAACCGCAAAGGCGGGAGCCTCACGCTGTCTGGTCTTGGCACGATGCTTGAAAATCCGTTCTACACCGGCATCATCCACATCAAGCGCACCGGCATGACCTACAAAGGCGTGCATGAGAGGCTGATTTCACCCAGTCTGTTTCAACGGGTCCAGGACATAAAGTCGGGCAAATCAGGTCCAAAGGTGACGCGGCACGACCATACCTATCGCGGGCTGTTTCGTTGCGGCCATTGCACTGGCCCAATGGTACCGGAACTACAGAAGGGCCACGTCTACTACCGCTGTCCTGCCAAGGCCTGCCCGACCAAGACCGTTCGAGAGGAGAATCTAGCTACGGCTATCGAGGATTGCCTTGCCAGGTCCCAATTGACCGAGAGTGATGCGTCCGCATTCCTCGCGCGGGTCGAAGCCAAAGTCTCCGAAGGCAGCGATGGCGACTTTGAGAAATCCTTGCGGCTCAGGGAAGTGGCCATCCAAGATCGGATCGACCGCCTGACCGATGCGCTAGTGGATCGTTTGATCGATCGAGACACCTTCGCGGATCGCCGAAAGCGCTTGGCGCTTGAGGAAGAAACCTTGGCGGAGGAGCGGCGTAAATGTGCAGATCGCACTGGGAAAATCGCAGAGGTGCGCTCGCTCATCGAACTGGCAAAATCCCTTGTTTCAAGCCACCAATTGGCTGAGCCAGCGGAAAAGCGCCGATTGGTCGAATTGACCACATCGAACCGCCGCGTGATTGGCAAAGAGGTATATTTAGAGCCGTCAAATTGGCTTGATGTGGTCTAGGACACGCTTGGTGTCCGCTCTGGTTGCCCAGACCGAGACACGCACCGAAGGGTACGAGTTATCGCTCTGGTCGATAAATGTTACCCAGACCGAGACAGACACAGAAGGCGGTGAGGAATCTCGGTGAATAATGCTTCGACCGCAACCGGTCAAAAAGTAACCTCAGGGACTTGGGCTCGCTTTAGGCGGTTGCACATCACCATCATTCGACGTCTCAGACCTCGCCGCTTCAGTGTGAAGCCGCTCCAGCGCCAACTTCTTGTCATGGTTAGCCTTATCCTCTGCATAATAGGCCAATCCAACCTGATAGGTTGCTATCAGTGAGCCGACGTAAAGTGACGAACAAATTAGCCAGACAATGCCTCGAATACGCCTCTCATACCATGAAATCTTGTTCGCCTTGACTCTATCCAAAAGATCATCACGGCTTTCACTATCTTGGGTGTCTTCATCTACATCTTTTTTCGCAACTCCATCCTTCATTTCTGACAAATTGTTTGATTGCAACTTTCCGAACTGGGATTCTCCTATTCCTTTTAAGAATGTGTGACCCACTCTGAAATTACGGTCATTTGGCTCTTGACCACGAACCTTTAGGATTTGGAAGTCTCGCTCCAAATCGTCGATAAGTGCCTGGCCAGTCAATTCATCTATGCCAGGTGAGTCAATCTCACGCGACCGCTGTGCGAGATACAAGAAGGAATGATGATTGTGCCTGTGATTCGCGGAGCGTTCCTCAAATCGAACATAATTTTGCATTACCGAAATAATCAGGCCTATAATTGAGAATATTAGCGACGCCATTGTTAAATATAGCGGCGTAGCTCCAGTCGATATCCAGGAGTCCTTTGAAATCAAAGCGTACAATACAATGACAATGAACAGGCTTGTCAGGCCACATAGGCACTGATACAAAAACATTACTAAGGAAAAGCTCGATAGCAATTCAGTTGCGTCACGATGAGCGAACGCATTTGCTCGCGCACGCCCCCAAATCTTTTCGATGTGATCCTTTTGGGCTTTACTCATTTGACTCTTGGCGGCGGAATTCCCGTGGCCGTGACCGCCCGTCTGCTTGGCATTCGAAGTCACGCCCCCCTCCTCATTCAGCTTACAACACAGGTTCGCAAAAGTCCTTTGGGCGCGTTACGTGCAGCAGCCATAAAATAGCCCCCCACATCACTGCCATAGACAACATAATCGCCAACAACAGGCGTAGCGCGATATGCATCTGTCAGAGATTCAAATCGTTGACCGCCCACAAGCTCTCGAAGCTTAGCGCATGTTTGAAGCGTGTTAATGTTCTGAAGGATATGAAAGTGTTCGCGAGGCCGAGTATAAGGGCTTGTGCAAACAGCTGCACGACCACGTTCGTAGAAGAAGGCCCTCCCGCTGTCAGACAAGACACGATAAAGTCGCTCCAACTCTTCAACGCCGCCCCTATCCGCTGCGCCCATGCTTTCATCCTTCGCCATGCACAGGAAATGAGGTGCTGATACCGGATCTCTGTCTTCAACAACGTGATAAAGGGGACTTTCGATTATGCCCGTTTCCTCAAGGATGCGCTGCACCGGCTCAAGCGCAAAATCTTGCTTGCTCCGGATTACCTCATACTCCGCCTTCGAAAGACATTCAGGAACCAGATAAGACGGAACGAGAACACAACCAAACTCCCGCAACACCATCGCAGGGTGCGAGAGCAATCCGAAATCAACGATGATGGGGTTTTGGGCCTTCGATAGCTTCTCAGCAATCGGAACCAACGCCCTTTCATCACCCCTAGACGTGGTCAATGCGAGTCGCACCACCTGCCTCACGTCCCAGTTCGTCAGATCCGCCAAGCTTGACACTTGCAGAATATCCGTCGCGCGGATGATTGCGTCACTCAGGACGAAACCTTTTCGGATATTTAGAGAATTGAATTCTTCCAACAAGGAGTCGGACACGGCATGCAGATTCAATGGGAGCTGATCAGGCATGAACTCGCTAAGAGTTCTCCAGGCATGCCTTCCAAATTCCAACAGCCTCTCAATATGATGATCGGTGAGCGGCTGGTCTAGTCTAACCGCCCCCTTGGTGTTCTTATCGACATCCGGCATTCTAGGTTTGAGATATCGATAAATCACCTGGACACCACCCGTCATGGTGATCACATCTGGCTGAAGCTTGTTTGGGCTTTCCCACATTCCAGGTACGTGTTCTAAAATAAATCCATCTTCGCTCACCAATATTTCAATGGAACGACAAACATCAATATAGCCATGCATAATAATGTCATGAGATTTTTTAGCATTAGCTCGGATAAACCTTGCAGCCTGATCTTTACTCGAACAAAAACTACGTGGAAGACCTATTTCTCCGCCTCTCGCTAATCTAATTGTAATGTTTTCGTATTTCTCAAGAAGCTGGCTCGCACTTTCCTCAACGTCGAAAACAGACCAGCCAGTTTTGAGAATTCTGCTCTCCCTGTGGAACAGATCATGCTCAATGAAAAATTCCATAGCAGACGTCTTGTTGGACATGACGGGCGGACGTGCGGTGTCGCCTTTCATGCCATGCAGAGCCACTCCCAAAAATTCTTTAAGTTGAACTACTATCAAATCTCTATCTCTAAATAGAAATTCAACAAATGTTTTTTCATCAGCAACAAGAGGTAATGATTTTTTGATATCCAATATTCCAGAGGCAAGCAAATCTACATCAATATGAGAATCTCTTGGCAAGATTCTTTTATCGTTTACCGCTGTACCAGAAAGACTGAGGATTGAATACGACTCCCGCCCTGCAATGGCCTCTTTCGCACTACCAGTCGTGAATTCTATTTCGATATCCTCGCCACTGAACGAGAAAACCCCCCCGCAGTCATAGTCAATATAGGGTTGGATCAACACGGCCATATGCGGGCTGTCAAAATCTATGGCAAACCGCTCAAAATATGATCTGATTGTAGGAAGGCGGGAATTGTGATATATCTTCGAGACGGATTCAACTATTTGTTCCGTGGTTTTCACATTTACATAAGTATCGAAGATACCTGAAAACGTGGCCGCGCCACTGCTTTCAAAAGCTGAAGACGACCTCACAATAAATGAGCTCGCATTTGTCTGCTCAAGCAGTTTGGATACGAATGGCGCGAGCAGCTTAATATAATCTTCAGGGCGATTGGAATTCGCAATTCGCTTCGTCATTTCCTTCGATATGACAAAACCTGGCAGAACATTTGCGCCGAGTTTACGCGCCTTAACCAAGCCAATGGCCTTTTCGCCGAATTGGCCAAGAGAGTCCTCCGACAAATCATCGAGGGAGCGGACCGTCGCATAGCGTCTAGAGTCAATTTTTCGCGTCATAGCTTCATAATAGCAGGTTTGGTTGGGATTGGAAAATTCGATCACAAGGACGGGCTGTCAGGCGAGGTGCTTCATCCATCGTGTGAGAAGCTCTTTCCTCGCTCCCCACCGATCAGACCTCTGGTAAGCCCCAACCACCCCAACATCCACAGCATGCCCCAACACCGCCTCCTTCACCTCAAATGATGCATCCGTGCATTCCTCCGCCCAGGTGCGGAATGTTGCACGGAAGCCATGCGGCCTCGCCTCGTACCCCTCCCGCTTCATCAACGCCGACATCGCCACATCTGAGATCGGCTTTCCCTTGTAGGCGGAGAAGAGATACTCGTTCGGGGATAGTTCGCGGCAACGCTCTACGATCTTGAGCGCTTCATCGGTGAGCGGAATACGGTGCTCACGACCCGTCTTCGTTCGCTCCGCTGGCAGCGTCCACACATCGCTGTCAATCTCGGCAAAAGTGGCGAGACGCACTTCACTTGTCCGTGCCAGCGTCAACATGAGGAAGCGGAGGGCCAGTGCGGCTACGCCGTCCTGGGCCTTGAGCCACTGATAGAAGGCGGGCGCTTCCTTGTATGGCATCGAGGGAATGTGCGTCACGCTGTGCCGCTGCTTCCCGAGTAGCGCCCGCGCCTTCATGGTGGCTTGAAGGTCAACATCTAGGCCGAGTGCCGCTGCATGTTTCAGCGTCAGGTTGATCCGCTGGAGCGCCTTCTCTGCCGCTTCAGTCTTGGTATGCCAGAGAGGATCAAGCACCCGTTTCAAGGCATGCTGATCGACCTCCTCAACCGGAAGCTTGCCAATCTTGGGAATGATGTGGGTCTTGAGCGGTGACAACCATCGGCCTGCTTCACCATCCCGCTTCAGTTCGGCCTTCCGTGCTTCAAAGCAGCTCGCAATAGCCTCTGCCACAGTTAGGCGATGCGGCTTGAACCGAACCTTCTCCCGCTCGGCAATCGGATCAAGCCCGGTGCGGAGAGCCTTCCGAGCTTCCGCTGCCTGCTCCCGCGCTTCCGCGATCGACACGTCCGGCCAGCGGCCCAAGCCCATTTCCCGTCGCTTCCCGCCAATAGACAAGCGCAAAATCCACTTGCCCGCCTCGCGGCTTCGTTTCACCAGCCACAGCCCCTGGCCATCTGGAAACTTCCCCGGCCCGAGGTTCTTTGCCCGTAGCTGTCCAAGCGCGTTATGGAGCACCAGCCCACCTTTTTGGGCCGTTTTCTGGCCCACCCTTTAGCCCACCCTTGTGAGCGAGAATGGAGGGTAATTCATGTTCAGCTATGGGTAAAGGGTTTATATACCAACATCTTGAAGATGTTCAGCTATGTGCCGAAGTGGTCAGAAAATGGTGCACCAATTCGTGCTTCTCGACCGCACCAATCCCTTGAAATAGGAACGATTTTCGCCTGCGGGCGAGG
>CAZNII010000007.1:0-28295 GCA_964573075.1 uncultured Novosphingobium sp.
GGTCGATGGCGGATCGCGCTGATCGGGGGTGGAGCGGGTAGCGGGAATCGAACCCGCATAACCAGCTTGGAAGGCTGGGGCTTTACCACTAAGCTATACCCGCATCGCCGCCGGGGCTTGCCGGTGCCCTATGCGCCAAGCCCGCGGTCCGGTCAATCGGGCAGAGGCAGGCTGTAGTAAATACAGCTTTACCTAGCGAAAGCCGCAGCGCAGCCTCCTTTCCACGCGCCATAGGGCGCAGGAAATGGAGGGGACGATGACCAACACCAAGAGCCTTTGGGCGGAAACTTTCGGTACGTTCTGGCTGGTATTCGGCGGCTGCGGCAGCGCCGTGCTGTCGGCCGCTTTCCCGCAACTGGGGATCGGCTTTGCCGGGGTCAGCCTGGCCTTCGGGCTGACCGTGCTGACCATGGCCTATGCCGTGGGCCATGTATCGGGCGGGCATTTCAATCCGGCGGTCACGGTCGGCCTGTGGGCCGGCGGCCGGTTTCCGCAGAAGGACGTGCTGCCCTATATCCTCGCCCAGGTGGTCGGCGCGATCATCGCGACTTTCGCGCTCTACCTGATCGCCAAGGGCCAGCCCGGCTGGGAGCTCGCCACCGGCAAGCTGGCCAGCAATGGTTTTGGCGAACATTCGCCGGGCAAGTTCGGGATGGGCGCGGCCCTTGCGGTCGAGGTGCTGCTGACCGCGATGTTCCTCATGATCATCATGGGATCGACCCACCGCCTGGCCTCGCCGGGGGCGGCGCCGATCGCGATCGGGCTGGCGCTGACGCTGATCCACCTGATCTCGATCCCGGTCACCAACACCTCGGTCAACCCGGCGCGCAGCACCGGGCCGGCGCTGGTCGAAGGCGGGATTGCGCTGCAGCAGCTGTGGCTGTTCTGGGTCGCGCCGCTGCTCGGCGGGGTGCTCGGCGGGATCGGCTATCGCAGCCTGATCGCCGGCAACGACGACTGAGCCCGAAGCCCGCAAAGCAAAGGCCCCGGCACTCGTCTTGAGTGCCGGGGCCTTTTGTTTGCCCTGGCGGGCGAAGGGATCAGTGGCCCTTCTTGTCCGCCCAGATGTTGCGGTAGGACATGTAGGCCAGGCTGGTGGCGAACAGCAGGAACACGATCCACCACACCCCGGTCTGATGACGCTGCGCCAGTTCGGGTTCGGCGGTCCAGACGAGGAACGCGGCGACGTCCTTGGCCATCTGGTCCTTGGTCGCCGGGGTGCCGTCGGAATAGGTCACCTGCCCGTCGGCGGTCAGCGGCGGGCTCATCGCGATGTTGAGGTTGGCGAAGTAGGGATTGTAGAACATTCCGTCCGGAGTCTTCGAATCCGGGAAGTGCTTCACCAGCTCGGCCGGCTGGGTTTCATAGCCGGTCAGCAGCGAATAGACATAGGCCGCGCCGCCGTGCCGGGCCTTGGTGATCAGCGACAGGTCCGGCGGAGAGCCGTTGCCGGCATAGACCACCGGCTTGAACTTGTCCGAGGGCAGGCCCGGACGGTCCTTCATTTCACCGGTCAGCGGGTCCTTGGCGGTGATCGTGGCCTTGGCGGCGATCGCCTTCACTTCGGCTTCGTTGTAGCCGATCTTGGCCAGGTCGCGGTAGGAAACGTGGCTCAGCGAGTGGCACGAGGCGCAAACCCCCTGATAGACCGCGAAGCCGCGCTGCAGCTGGGCATTGTCGAACTTGCCGAACGGACCGTCGCTGGCCAGCTTGAGCGGCTTGAGCGTGTGCTTGCCATAGGCATGGGCGGCGGTGTGCGGCAGCCCGTCCTTGCTGAGCTGGACCGAGTCCCAAAGCAGCGACCAGGCAAGGGCGGCCGTGAAGAACAGGCCGACGAAGATGGAGATGATGCGGATCATGGTGCTATCTTTCCGTCTGTCCTGAGGGTCAGCCCTGGGCTTCCAGCTTGGCCGCGCCGTCGCTGCCGAGCACCGCTTCGGTGATCGAGAACGGCAGCGGATCGGGCCGTTCGATCGAGGAGACGATCGGCACGATGACCAGGAAGTGGAGGAAGTAATACATCGTGGCGATCTGCGAGATCAGCACATAGGGCTGTTCCGCCGGAGCGCCGCCGAGGTAGCCGAGCACCAGCACGTCCAGCACCAGCACCCAGAAGAACTTCCGGTAGAGCGGACGGTAGGTGGCCGAGCGGACCGGCGAGCGATCGAGCCAGGGCAGGAAGAACCAGACCAGGATCGCCGCGAACATCGCCATCACGCCCAGCAGCTTGGCATCGAACACCAGGAAGTTCTGGGTGAAGCTGCGCAGGATCGCGTAGAACGGCCAGAAGTACCATTCGGGAACGATGTGGGCCGGGGTCTGCATCGGGTTGGCCGGAATGTAGTTGTCCGGGTGGCCCAGCGCGTTCGGCATGAAGAACAGGAAGATCGAGTAGATCAGCAGGAACAGCCCGATCGTCCAGCCGTCCTTGCCCACGTAATAGGGATAGAACGGAACGGTATCGCTTTCGCTCTTCACTTCGACGCCGGTAGGGTTCGACGAACCCGGAATGTGCAGCGACCAGATGTGCAGGATCACCACGCCCAGGATCACGAATGGCAGCAGGAAGTGCAGCGAGAAGAACCGGTTCAAGGTGGCGTTGCCCGGGGCAAAGCCGCCCAGCAGCCATTCCTTGAGCGGATCGCCGATCAGCGGGATCGCGCTGAACAGGCCGGTGATCACCTGGGCCGCCCAGTAGGACATCTGGCCCCACGGCAGCACATAGCCCATGAAGGCGGTGGCCATCATCAGCAGGAAGATCACCACGCCCAGCAGCCAGATCATCTCGCGCGGGGCCTTGTACGACCCGTAGTAGAACCCGCGGAAGATGTGGAGATAGACCACCGCGAAGAACGCCGCCGCGCCGTTGGCATGGCCATAGCGCAGCATCCAGCCCCAGTTGACGTCGCGCATGATGTGCTCGGTCGAATTGAAGGCAACGGTGGTTTCGCCGCCGTAATGCATGGCAAGGACCACGCCGGTGACGATCTGGATCACCAGGCTGAGGCCCGCAAGGAACCCGAAGTTCCAGAAATAGTTCAGGTTGCGCGGGACTTCATAGCCGCCGCCAACCGCGTTGTAGACCAGCCGGGGAAGCGGAAGCTTCTCATCCATCCACACCATGAAGGGGTGGCTCGGCTTGTATTCGTTTGCCCAGGGAAAGCTCATGGTCTGGTACCTCAGCCGATCTTAACGACGGTGCCGTCGATTTCGTATTCGGGCACTTGCAGGTTCTTCGGGGCCGGGCCCTTGCGAATGCGGGCCGCGGTATCGTAGTGCGAACCGTGGCAGGGGCAGAAATACCCGCCGAATTCGCCCTTCACCTCGCCCGCGCCGGCGCCTTGCGGCACGCAGCCCAGATGGGTGCAAACGCCCATGGTGATCAGCCAGTTTTCATGGCCTTCCTTGGTCCGTTCCTTCAGCGTCTGCGGATCGCGCAGCGTGGCGGGATCGACCTTGTTGGCGGCTTCGATCTCGGCCGGGGTCAGATTGCGGATGAACACCGGCTGCTTGCGGAACACCGCCTTGATCGCCTGTCCGGGCTGGACCGCCGAAATATCGACCTCGGTCGAGCTTTCGGCCAGCACGTCGGCCGAAGGGGCCATCTGGCTGATCAGCGGGTAAACCACCGCGACGGCGCCGGCGCCGGCGGCGCTGACCGCTGCAATATTAATGAAATCGCGGCGCCGCACACCCTCGCCGTCGGTGACGGGCGGAGTGTCGATGCTAGCATCATGTGCCATGGTCGAACCGATCCTGTTGTTCTGGCCGCCCTGGCCTGTGCGGTGCACCTGCCGGGAGCGACCCCCTCAAAATCCTGACTTCAGGAAGCCCCTATGCCAACCGCCCGCAGCCTGCAAGATGCAGCCTGACCGGACGGTTTGGCGGGCCTGATAGACGCGAAGCCCTGCGCTGCCAACTGCCAATTTGTCGGAGGCCGTTGCGCAATGCGAAACTGCCTTCAACCCACCCCGATCAGCGAAATCTGGCGGCCGTAATCGGGTTCCGCGCGGTGGGTGGCGCGGCGGAACGAAAAGAACCGGGCTTCGTCCGGATAGGTATCGAGCGAGAGTGGCTCGATCTGCCCGATCCCGGCGCGTTCCAGCCGATTCGCGACATAGCCTTCGAGGTCGAACTGGAAGTGGTCGGGCCGGCCGGGGGCAAAGAACTGGTCGTTGCCCGGCGCCTCGCCCAGAAAGCGATCGCGAAACCCCGCGTCGACCTCATAGCTGGCCTGGGCGATGCAGGGACCGATCGCGGCGGCGATCCGCTCGCGCCGGGCACCAAGCCGCTCCATCGCGGCGATGGTGGAATCGGTCACCCCGGCCACGGCCCCTTTCCACCCGGCATGGGCCGCGCCGACCACGCCGGCCGCGGCATCGGCCAGCAGCACCGGCGCGCAATCGGCGGTCAGGATGCCGAGCAGCACGCCGGGCCGGTCGGTAACCAGCGCATCGGCATGGGGGCGCTCCGGCTCGGCCCAGTCCCCGGCCTCGACGCAGTCCGCGCCGTGGACCTGATAGACCCCGACCAGCCGCGCCCCCGGCAGGACCGCAGCGGCGGCGCGGCGGCGGTTCTCGCGCACCGCCTCTAGCGCCGGATCGGCCGGGTCCATTCCGCGCAGGCCCGTATCGAGCCCGGCGACCAGCCCGGTCGAAACCCCGCCGCGCCGGCCAAGGAAGCCGTGCGGAACGCCGGCCAGGGCCTCGGCCCGAAAGACCTCGACCGGCTCAGCCAAGGCTCTTGCTCACCTGTTCGAAGGTGTCCTTCGACAGCCCCGGCGTGGCCGCGATCCGCTCCAGTTCGGAGCGCATCAGCGCGGCGCGGGCCGGTTCGATCCGCCGCCAGCGTCCGAGCGGGGCAACGAACCGCGCCGCGGTCTGCGCATTGAGCGGATCGAGCGCCAGGATCAGGTCGGCGATCAGGCGATAGCCTTCGCCCGAAGCGACATGGAATGCGCCCGGATTGACCGCCGCAGCCATGTAGAGTGCGCGGACCCGGTTGGGGTTGGTCATGGTGAAATCGGCGTGGCCGGCCAGCGCCCTGACGTGATCGAGCACCGCCGGGTGCAGCGATCCGGCCTGAAGCGAGAACCACTTGTCGATCACCAGCGCATTGCCGGCATAGCGGGCATGGAACGCGGCCAGCCGCTCTTCGCGCAGCGGGGTTTCAAGCCCGCACAGCACGCCAAGCGCGCCCTGCCGGTCACTCATGTTGTCGGCCGCGTCGAACTGCGCGGCGGCGAGTTCGGCGGCGAGGGCGGGTGCCCCCGCGGCGAGCAGGACCAGCGCCAGCGTCTTGACCTTGCGCGCGCCCCGGGCCGCGGCTGACAGGCCATAGGGCACGGCCGAGGCGCGGGCATGGAGCGCGACCAGATCGTCCTCCAGCGCGGTTGCCAGCCGGGCCTTCAGCCCCTCGCGCGCGGTGCGGATCGCGCCGGGATCGGCGGCGTCGAACTGTTCGGCGAGATAGGCCTCGCCCGGCAGGGTCAAGAGCTCGCCGCGCATCAGGTCATCAAGCGCGGGATCCGCGATCACCTTGCGCAGCGCCGCCGCGATCGCATCGGCCCCGGCCGCGTCGGGATCGCCGCCGATCACCGCCAGCAGGTGCTGGACCGCGAGCTGTTGCAGCGCTTCGTAGCGGGCGAAGGGATCATCGTCGTTGGCGGCGAGGAACACCAGATCGTCACGGGTGGTATCGGCATCGATCGCCACGGGAGCGGAAAAGTCGCGGTTCAGCGACAGCACCGGACGGGCGGCGAAGCCGGGGAAGGCGAATTCCATCTCGGCCCGGTCGAGCACCACCAGCCGTTCGCCCTGGTGCCGGCCGCTCGCCGGGTCGAACAGCGCCAGCTTCAGCGGGATGACCATCGGCTGCTTGTTTTCCTGCCCGGGGGTGGGCGGCACTTCCTGGCGCAGCGTCAGGGTCGCGACATCGCCTTCGTGGCTCAGGCGGGCGGTGATTTTCGGAGTACCGGCCTGCGAATACCACAGCCGGAACTGGGCAAGGTCGATCCCGGCGCCATCCTCGATCGCCTTGACGAAGTCCTCGCAGGTCGCGGCCTCGCCGTCATGGCGCTCGAAATAGAGGTCGGTCCCGGCGCGGAACCGCTCCGGCCCGACCAGGGTGCGCATCATCCGGATCACCTCGGCCCCCTTGTTATAGACCGTGGCGGTGTAGAAGTTTGAGATCTCCTGGTAGGAATCGGGCCGGATCGGGTGCGCCAGCGGGCCCGAATCCTCGGGGAACTGGGCCCCGCGCAGCACCCGCACATCCTCGATCCGCTTGACCGCCTCGCTCCCCATGTCCTGGCTGAACAGCTGGTCGCGCAGCACGGTAAAGCCTTCCTTGAGGCTGAGCTGGAACCAGTCGCGGCAGGTCACCCGGTTGCCCGACCAGTTGTGGAAGTATTCGTGGGCGACCACGCTTTCGATCCCGTCATAGTCCATGTCGGTCGCGGTATCGGGATCGGCCAGGATGTAGCGGGTGTTGAAGACGTTGAGCCCCTTGTTCTCCATCGCCCCCATGTTGAAATCGCTGACCGCGACGATGTTGAACAGATCAAGGTCGTATTCGCGGCCGAACACCTGCTCGTCCCACTTCATCGAATCCTTGAGCGCCTGCATCGCATGGTGGGTGCGGTCCTGATCGCCTTCGCGGACCCAGATGTTCAGATCGACCCTGCGGTCCGAACAGGTGGTGAAGCTGTCGTGGTTGGCGACCAGCTGGCCGGCGACCAGCGCGAACAGGTAGCTCGGCTTGGGCCAGGGATCGTGCCATTCGGCCCAGTGGGTGCCGTTATCGCCCTTGCCGGCAGCGGTGCAGTTGCCGTTCGAGAGCAGCACCGGAAACTGCGCTTCGGGGCCTTCCATCCGCACCGAATAGACCGAGAGCACGTCGGGCCGGTCGGGGAAGAAGGTGATCCGGCGAAAGCCCTCGGCCTCGCACTGGGTGCAGAGCATTCCGTTCGAGGCATAGAGCCCCATCAGCTGGGTGTTGGCGGCGGGATTGATCGCGGTGGCGATCGAAACCTCGTGCGCTTCGCCCGGCAGGTCGACCAGCAGGTCGGCCCCATCCATCCGCCAGGCATTGCTCGGCTGGCCATCGACCAGTACCCCTTCGGCCGCGATCCCGTCGCCGTTGAGCCGCAGGGTCTGGTCGGCGCCATTGCGCCTGACCTTGAGCGTGGCGACCACCCGGGTCTGCTCGATCCCCAGGCTGAAGGCCAGCCGGACTTCGGGGACCAGCCATTCGGGCGGGCGGTAGTCTGCGCGGTGGATGATCTTGGGGGCGGGGGGAATCGAGGAAGCGTCCATGCCCCCTTATCTAGCCAAGCCGCTTCCGATTGCCAGCGCCGCCGCCTATGGAGCGGGCGATGCGGCGCATTTTCATCTTCGGGCTGGGCTATACCGCCAAGCGGATCGGTGCTGCGCTTGAGGCGCGGGGCTGGGAAGTGGTTTCGACCGGACGCGAGGGTACCCTGCGCTTCGACGATGCCGGCAATGTCCGGCTGGCGCTGGCCGATGCCGGCCATGTCCTGTCCTCGGTCCCGCCCGACGGGGCCGGAAGCGATCCGGTGCTCGAGGTCTATGGCGATGCGCTGGGCGGCAAGGTGCCGGTCTATCTTTCCTCGACCGGGGTCTATGGCGACACCGCCGGGGCCTGGGTCGATGAAAGTGCGCCCACCGGGCAGGGACGCCGCACTGCGCGCGCGGCGGCCGATGCGCTATGGCTGGACCTCGGCGCGCGGGTGTTGCGGCTGCCGGGGATCTACGGCCCCGGCCGTTCGGCGCTGGAGCGGGCGGCAAGCGGTTCGGCGCACCGGATCGACCTTCCCGGCCAGATATTCAGCCGGGTCCATGTCGACGATATTGTCAGCGCCGCCGAACTGGCGCTCAACGCTCCCGCGGGCGCCTACAATATCGCCGACGACGAACCGGCCTCGCAGAACGCGGTGATCGAGCACGCCTGCCGTCTGCTCGGCCTGCCAGTGCCGCCGCTTCAGACCCTGGACGAGGCGGGCCTCTCGCCGACGGCGCGGGCCTTCTATGCCGAGAACCGCCGGGTGGCGAATCGCAAGGCGCGGCGCGAACTGGGCTGGCAGCCGCGCTATCCGACCTATCGTGAAGGGCTGGCCGCGCTACTTGCGGCCCGATAGCGCCACCACCAGCCCGATCAGCGCCAGCAGGGCGCCGCCGGCGGCCAGCGTGGTCCAACGATAGCCTTCGAACAGGGTCGAGAGCGCCATTGCCACCACCGGCACGGCAACGCTGTTATAGGCCGCCTTGCCCGGGCCCCAGTCGCGCAGCAGCTGCGAATAGAGCGGGAAGGTCAGCGCCGATCCGGCGAGGCCAAGATAGGCGATCCCGGCCAGATAGGCCGGGCGCGGATCGAGCCGGGGCCAGCCGGTGCTGACGATCGCATAGGCCATGCTGAACGCCACCCCCCAGACCATCCCCCAGGCCATCAGCGGCACCACCGGCACGCCCCGCGCGGTCGGGGTGGCCTGGAGCAGGTTGCCGACCGAGACCGAGAGGATCGCCAGCGCAACCAGCGCCATCCCCGCCAGCACCCCTTCGCCAAGCGGGGCGGAGCGGTATTCGTGGAGCATCAGCAGGCCGATCCCGCCCAGCGCGATCGCCGATCCGGCGATGAACCGCGCGCTCAGCGGCGTGCCGAGCACGATCCGGCCGAGCACGGCATTGGGCAGGATCATCAGCGCGAAGACCACCGCGACCAGGCCCGAGGTGAGGTAGTGCTCCGAGCGGTAGATCAGCTGGAAGTTGAGGCTGAACTGGAACAGCCCCATCGCTGCGGCCAGCGCCAGCTCCCGCCCCGTCAGCCGCAGGCGTTCGCCCCGCGCCAGCGCAAACAGCGCCATTGCCGCCGAAGCCAGCATGAACCGCCAGACCACCGACCAGGCCGGCGGGACCGTGCCGATCTGGTCCTTGATCACCAGCCAGGTCGAGCCCCAGACCAGCGCGAGCAGGATGAAGACCGCGATCGAGCGGGCAGTGGGCGCGGCACTTTCGGTCACAGCGCGGCGATCGCGCGGGCGAGGGCGGCGACGTGATCGGGATTGGCGTTCCACGCGGTCACCAGCCGCGCGGCATCATCGCCCCAGTCATAGAACGAGAAGCCCTGGCCGCGCAGCGCCTGCCGCTCGGCCGGGGTCAGCTTGAGGAACACCTCGTTCGCCTCGACCGGGTGGAGCAGCCGTGCACCTGCTGCTGCGGCCAGTTCCTGCGCGGCGGCATTGGCGGCGCGGGCATTGTCCAGCCACAGCCCGCCTTCGACCATCGCCAGCACCTGCGCGGCGAGGAACCGGCCCTTGGATTGCAGGTGCCCGGCGCGCTTGCGCTGCCAGCGGGCGTGGTCGGCCAGCGCCGGATCGAAGAACACCAGCGCCTCGGCGCTCATCCCGCCGTTCTTGATGCAGCCGAAACTCAGCGTGTCGGCCCCGGCGCAGGCTTGCCACGGCGCGCAGCCGAGAAAGGCGACGGCATTGGCAAAGCGCGCACCGTCGATGTGCAGGCGCAGCCCCAGCCGCGCGGCGGTTGCGGCAATCGCCGCGATCTCTTCCGGGCGATAGGTGCAGCCCATTTCGCTGGTCTGGGTGATCGAAACCGCGTGGGGCTGAACCTCGTGGACGTCGCCCGGCTGGATCCGGGCCCGGATCCGCTCGATCTCTGCGGGCGAGAGCCGGGCCCCGTCGCCTTCGCCGAGGATCAGCTTGGCCCCGTGGGTATAGAACCCGGGCGCGCCGCCTTCGTGGTGCTCGATATGCGCCTCGCGGTGGCAGATCACCCCGCCATGGGGCGGGACCATGGTTGCCAGCGCCAGGCAATTGGCGGCGGTCCCGCTCGCCACCCACAGCGCCGCGCAATCGCGCCCGAACAGTCCGGAAAAAGCCGCGTCGAGCGCCTGGCTCAGCGCGTCGCCATCATAGGGCACGTCGGGCGCATCGGCGGCACGCATCGCCTCCCATACGGCGGGATGGACGGCGGCGGCATTGTCGGACAGGAACTGCATCGCCATCTTGCATGGCAAGGCGGCATGGTCTGCGTCAAGGAGCACGCGATGGAACAGGTCACGATCACCCGCCACGGCGGCGGCCAGTCCGGGGAATACCGCGCCCATGTCGAAGGGGCAAAGGCGGTCGGCCGGCTGACCTGGGTCGCGCGCGGCGGGGCGCGGGTCGCCGATCACACGCTGGTTCCGCCGGCGATCGGTGGACGCGGAGTGGCGGCCCGGCTGGTCGAGGCGCTGGTTGCCGATGCCCGCGAACAAGGCTTCAGGATCGTGCCCGAATGTTCCTATGTCGCCGCGCTGTTCAAGCGCCATCCGGACTGGGCGGACCTGCTCGAACAGGGTTAACTTGCGCTTACCACCCGCGCGAACCGGTCGTTCACCGCGCGGGCCGATCCTGCACCTCGACCAGGGGACAGAGCCGATGGAGCGAAACCATGCGCTATGTCTTGTTTGCCTTCCTGATGGCCGGCGCGGTGATGATCTGGGCCAACACCAGCGAACGCGGAAAAAGCGTCAAGCGCCACCTGAGCGAACACCCGACCGATCCGCGCTGGTCGCACTGACCGGCGCGGATCGCCTTCAGACCATCCCGCCATTGGGGCTGATCACCTGCCCGGCCAGATAATGGCCTTCGCCGGCGAGGTAGAGCACCAACCCGGCATATTCCTCCATCGTCCCCAGCCGCCCGGCCGGGATCATCTGGAACAGCCGCCCGCGCGCTTCAGGATCGAGCCGGGCGATGTAATCGTCGAACATCGGCGTCGCCACCCCGCCCGGGGCAATCGCATTGACCAGGATGTTGGCGCCGGCAACCTCGGCCGCGACCGAGCGGGTGAAGGCCACCACCGCGCCCTTGGTTGCCGAATAGTGCGGGCTGTGCGCCGAAAGCGCCGAAATCCCGGCGATCGAGGCGATGTTGACGATCCGGCCATAGCCGCGCGGCTCCATCCGCTGGAGCGCGGCCCGGGTGCAGAAGAACACCCCGTGGACGTTGACACCCCAGTACCTGAGCCATTCGGCATCGCTCATCGCGCTGGTGAAGCCCAGCGAGGTGCGCGGCTCGGGCGTGGTCAGGTAGGTATAGTGACGGCTGCGCCGAACCTCGTCCTCGGGCCTGCCGGGAACCAGCGCGGCGTTGTTGACCAGCACTTCGACCGGCCCCAGCGCGGCATCGACCGCGGCGAAGAAGCCATCGACCGCGGCGCTGTCGGAAACGTCGCAGGGCGCGGCGAAGACCTCGCAGCCGGCCGCGCGCAGTTCGCTGGCGGCCTGCTCCAGCTCGTCGGTCAGAACGTCGCACAAGGCCAGGCGACCGCCGGCGGCGCCCAGCGCCGCAGCGATCGCCCGCCCGAGTCCACGTGCGCCCCCCGTGACGACGCAGACTCTGCCCTCCACTGACCTCATGCGTATTCCCACCTGGGCACGCCGCGCTGGCCCGGCTGGCGGTTGGGCGGATAGCCCAGCTTGCGCAGGGTCTCGTCGGTCGACTGATAGAACTCGCCGATCCGGTAGATCGCCTTGGCTTCGGGCCCGCTGGCGACATCGCGGTGCAACTCATTGGCGAAACGCACCATCTGTTCGACCTGCTGGACCGAGGTCATCCGCTCGCCTTTGGTGCTCCACAGGTTGTCCTCGATCCCGCAGCGGACGTGCAGCCCAAGCGCGATCGCGATCGCGCCGAACGGGGCGACATTGCGCATCAGCGTCTCGATCGTCAGCACCGCGCCATCGGGCACGCGGCGGGCGAAATCGACCAGGTCGGCCGGGTGGACGCCCGCAGCGCCGCTGCCGATCGCGACGTAGTTGAGCACCAGCGGGCCATTGTAGTGCCCCTTGCGGATCAGCCGCTCGATCGTTTCGAGCTGCCCGACATCGCCGACCATGAAGTGCGGCTGGATTCCGTTGGCGACCAGGCGCTTCAGGTGTTCTTCCATGAACACCGGGCCGCATTCGAAATACATGTTGCGATAGGCTTCGAACATCGCCGGATTGGTCAGCGAGGTGCCATGGATGTCGTCGGCACTCATCAGCGCGGAAATGTCCATCTGGTTGGTGTTGACCGCGATGGTGACCTGATCGGGCTTGGGCTTGAGCTCGGCCAGCATGTGGCGGGTATCGTCTGACAGCCACTTGGCCTCGGAGCCCTCGCCTTCGGGGGCAAAGCTGATCGAGCCGCCGACCTGGATCAGCATGTCCGGGCAGGCGCTGCGGATCCGGTCGATCATTTCGTTGAACATCGACAGCCGCTTCGAACCCGAACCGTCGGCTTCGCGGCAGTGCAGGTGCAGCACGGTGGCCCCGGCGTTATAGCAATCGACCGCCTTCTGGACCTGGTCGGCCATGGTCACCGGAATGTCTTCGGGGAAGTCGCCCGGCAGCCATTGCGGGCCATAGGGGGCGACCTGGATCACCAGCTTTTCCTGGTTTTCGGGCAGCAGGCTGTCATCGAGGAAATGCATTGTCAGTCCTCCTTCGAAGCGGGAATCGGCATCCCGCGGGCTTTCATTTCATCCACCAGATGCGGGGTGCCGAGCGCGACCGAATGGATCCCCAGCACCGCCACCAGCTGCAGCACGGCCATGATCTCTTCCGGCGTGGCGCCCAGATCGAGCGCCTTGGCGATGTGGCGCTTGACCCCCGGCGAATACATGTGGGTGCAGCTGGCATCGACCGCGATCGCCAGGAATTCGTAGGTCTTCGGGTCGATGATCCCCTTGCGGACCGAATGGGTTCCCATGTCGAGGAACTTTTCCATCCATTCGGCATCGAAGGCGGCGGCCTCGTCCCAGGCCTTGTTCCACTGCCCGCCGGCACGCGCGGCGTCGCTGATCGGCGTCTTGCTCACAGGCTCTCCCATCGGTTGTTGAACCGGCGATAGCGAAGATACGGCTTGCATACTTTATAAAATGGGCCATTAAATTACGGATATGAGCCAAAGCCGCAGCCTGACCGTGCGCGCCGCCGCCCTGACCGGGTTTGCCGCGCTGTGCCGGTCATACGAGGTGGACGCGGCGCCGCTGCTGCGCCGGGTCGGCCTGCCCGCTTCGGCCGAGGCGACGCCCGACCTGCGCCTGCCCTGCAGCATGGTTGACCAGCTGTTCGAACTGGCGGCACTGGAATGCGGCCGCGACGATTTCGCCCTGCGCCTGTCCGAACTGCGCGGCTTTGCCAATCTCGGCCCGATCAGCCTGCTGGCGCGCGACGAGCCCACCGTCGGGTCGGCACTGGCCGCGATCGAGGCCTATCTGCCGCTCCACAACGATGCGCTGATGGTCACGCGCGAGCACTTTGGCGAGCTCGTGGTGCTGCGCTCGACCCTGCTGGGCCCGGGCGCGCGCACCCAGGCGACCGACATCGCGGTGGCGATGCAGCACCGGATCCTGCGCCAGCTGGCCGGGCCGGGGTGGGAAGCGGAGGAGGTCTGTCTGTCGCGCCCACGCCCGGCCGATCCGGCACGGTTTCGCCAGGTAATGGGACCGCGGCTGCGCTTCGATGCCGAATTCGACGGGATCGTGATTCGCGCCGAACTGCTCGACCGGCCCAACCCGATGGCCGAGGCGGCGCTGCGGCCCTATGCGCTGGGCGTACTCGGCCTGGCCGATCCGGGAGCCGGCGAATCGATGGCCGAGCGGGTCCGCCGGGTGCTCTCGCTGCTGTTGTCGAGCGGGCGTTGCACTGCCGGACATGTCGCCGCCCGGCTGGGGATTTCGCGCCGCACGCTGACGCGCGCGCTTGAGGCAGAAGGGACCCGCTTCCTTGCCCTGCACGATGCGGCGCGCAGCGAGGTGGCACAGCGCCAGCTGGCCGGGGGCAGCCGCAGTCTGGCCGAAGTGTCAGACCTGCTGGGCTTTTCCAGCCCCGCCGCGTTCAGCACCTGGTTCCGTCACCGCCACGGCCTGCCCCCGCGCGAGTGGCGCCGTCAGGCGAGGTCGAGCGCTTTGAGCACTGCGGCCTGATCGTAATAGGGCCGCTCGCAGATGATCTTGTCGCTGTCCGGGGCGAACTGGAAGCTCGCCGCCATCCGCAGGCGAAAGGCGCGCCCGGTCGGTTCGATCGTCCGCCCGCCTACCGCCAGCGGGCCGAGGTGGGTCCCGGTCAGCCAGAATTCGACCAGCACGCTGTCGGTTTCGGGATCGGCGGCGATTGCGATCACTTCATTGCCCTGGTCGGGAAAGGGGATCCGCGACAGCTCGAAATAGCGGCGGACCTGCTCTTCGCCGTCGAACACCGTGCCGGGGCCGTAAAGCTCGTAACGAGGATGTTCGAACGTGGCGATCACCCCGTCCCAGTCGTGGGTGACCTCCAGCGCCATGTGGCGGCGGACGGTTTCGATGCGGCGGGCCTGAAGGTCGTTGTCCATGGGGCCAAGGCTAGTTGGGCGGACCTGCCGAAGCAAGCCCGCCCTGCCCCCGGCGCGTGCGGGTTCGCGCACAGCGCCTGCCGTCGTGGTGGCATGGCGCCGAAGCGGAAACTTGCATGAATCCGTCAGATTGGAGTCAGAGCGGAATATTGTCGATCAGCCGCGTCCCGCCGATCCGGGCGGCGACGAACAGCCGCGCCGGCCGGGGGCCTGGCGCAGTGACCGGCGCGATCGTCTCGGCATCGCGGACCTCGGCATAGTCGACCGAGGCGAATCCTGCGGCAAGCAGCGCGGACTTTAGCTCATTCATTGCCGCATCGATTCCGGTGCCGCCGCGGATTGCCGCAATCGCCACCTGCATCGCGCGCGGCAGGGCCACGGCATTGGCGCGGTCTGCGGGCGAAAGGTAGGCATTGCGCGACGACATCGCCAGGCCATCGGCCTCGCGCACGGTCGGCACGCCCAGGATCGCATCGGCATGGGGCAGGACCAGGTCGAGATCGCGGGCCATCCGGCGGATCACCGCCAGCTGCTGCCAGTCCTTCTCCCCGAACAGCGCCAGGTCGGGGCGGACCTGGTTGAACAGCTTGCAGACCACCGTCGCCACCCCGTCGAAGTGGCCCGGGCGGCTCGCCCCGCACAGCCCTTCGCTGACCCCCGCGACCGAGACCGTGGTGCCATAGCCGGCGGGATACATTTCCTCGACTTCGGGCGCCCAGACCAGGCTGACCCCCTCGGCCTCGAGCAGCGCCTGGTCGACCGCGAGCTGGCGAGGGTACTTGGCGAGATCTTCCTGAGGCCCGAACTGGCGCGGGTTGACGAAGATCGAGACCACCACGTGGGCGGCGCGGGCGCGGGCCGCGCGCACCAGGGTCAGGTGGCCTTCGTGCAGCGCGCCCATGGTCGGGACCAGGGCCAGCGGGCCATCGGCCTTGAGCGCCGCGACGGCACTGCGCAGTGGATCAACTTGCCGCACCGTTTGCACGTGCGAAACCCCTCCGGTAAGACCGCGCTTGCGGCTCGAGCCCGCCCGCCTTTACGCTGCACCGCAGCAAGCGGCAACCATTCTTACGCAGGTGCAACAAGTCCCGTGTCTTCGCATTCCGGCCCCCATCGTATCGTCTTCGCCAATGAAAAGGGCGGCACCGGCAAGTCGACCACCGCGGTCCACGTCGCCATTGCCCTTGCCTATCAGGGCGCGCGGGTGGCCGCGCTCGATCTCGACCCGCGCCAGCGCACCCTGCACCGCTACCTGGAAAACCGCGCCGAAACCGAACGCCGCCGCGGAATCGACCTGCCCAATGCCCGCTTTGCGGTTTTCACCGGCTCGACCGTCGAGGAACTCGATGCCCAGATCGCCGAACTGGCCGAAGGGATGGACTTCCTGATCTTTGACACCCCCGGCCGCGACGATCCCTTCGCCCGCCATGTCGCGACCGAGGCCGATACCCTGGTCACCCCGCTCAACGACAGTTTCGTCGATTTCGACCTGATCGGCCAGGTCGATGCCGAAAGCTTCAAGGTTCGCCGCCTGTCGTTCTATGCCGAGCTGATCTGGGAAGCGCGCAAGAAGCGGGCGATGGCGACGATCAAGGAGCAGCGCCGCGAAATGGACTGGGTAGTGGTCAGGAACCGCACCCAGCACACCGAGGCGCGCAACATGCGCCGGCTCGACCAGGCGCTGACCGAACTCAGCAAGCGGGTCGGGTTCCGGGTCGCCAGCGGCCTTTCCGAACGCGTGATCTATCGCGAGCTGTTCCCCTCGGGGCTGACTCTGCTCGACAAGGGGCACCTCGGCGAACTTGGTACCAGCCACCTCGTCGCCCGGCAGGAATTGCGCGCGCTGGTCGCCTCGCTGGCCTTGCCGATGCCCGGCGGGCGCGAACCGGAACTGGCGCTGGCCGCCTCAGCCTGATAGGGCAGCGGCATGGGCCGCATCCTGTTTTTCGCGATTGTCGCCTGCGTGGTGCTGCGCATGGCCACCGGCAAATGGCCGTGGGAACTGTGGGCCGCCTCGGAACGCTCGCAGGACGAGGCGCAGGCCCGCGCCCTGCTGGGCGTAAACCGGAATGCAACCCGCGATGATATAACCGAAGCCCACCGCCGCCTGCTGATCCGGGTCCATCCCGACAAGGGCGGCAGCAACGAAGCGGTCCACCAGGCCAATCGGGCCCGGGATCTGCTGCTCGCGCGGCTGGCGCGGGCCGAAACGGAGCAAGCATGAGCCACCAGTTCCATCCTACCGTGCTGCGCGAATACGACATTCGCGGGATCATCGGCGAAACCCTGGGCGAAGCCGACGCCTATGCGATCGGCCGCGGTTTCGCGACCCTGCTGGGCAAGGCCGGCGGGCGCAAGGTGGCGGTCGGCTATGACGGGCGGACCAGCTCGCCGATGCTGGAAGAGGCGCTGGTCAGGGGGATCAACGACGCCGGGCTCGACGTGGTCCGGATCGGCCTGGGGCCGACCCCGATGCTCTATTATGCCGAGGCTTCAGCCGAGGATGTGCAGGGCGGCATTCAGATAACTGGCAGCCACAATCCCGCCAATTACAATGGCTTCAAGATGGTATTTCTTGGCCGGCCGTTCTTTGGCGAGGATATCCAGGAACTCGGCCGGATGGCCAGTGCTAGCGCCTGGGCCGAGGGGCAGGGCAGCCACGAGCGCCGCGATGTCATGGCCGCCTACATCGCCCGGATGCTCGAAGGACTCGCCGGGATCGACCGGGCGCAGCTCGGCAGGCTGCGGATCGGCTGGGACGCGGGCAACGGGGCCGCCGGCCCCGCGCTCGAACTGCTCACGAAGGATCTTCCTGGCGAACACCATCTGCTCTTCACCCAAGTGGATGGGACGTTCCCGAACCATCATCCGGATCCCACCGAGGAGAAGAACCTGGCCGATCTGAAGGCGCTGGTCGCGGCCAAGAACCTCGATTTCGGGGTGGCTTTCGATGGCGACGGCGACCGGATCGGCGCGATCGACGGCACGGGCCGGGTGATCTGGGGCGACCAGCTGCTCATGATCTACGCCGAAGACCTCCTGAAAATGGAGCCCGGAGCCGCGATTATCGCGGATGTGAAGGCCTCTCGTGCTTTATTCGAGCGAGTCTCGGCATTGGGTGGACGGCCGGTTATGTGGAAAACCGGACACAGCCTGATTAAATCCAAAATGAAAGAGATTGGCGCGCCGCTGGCCGGCGAGATGAGCGGCCACGTGTTCTTCGCGAACCAGTACTACGGCTTCGACGACGCGCTCTACGCCGCGATCCGGCTGATTGCCGCCTCGGCGCGGCTCGGCAAGTCGGTGACCGAACTGCGCGGCGCGATGCCGGCGCTGGTCAATACGCCGGAACTGCGCTTCCAGGTCGATGAAAGCCGCAAGTTTGCGGTGATCGACGAGGTCAAGCAGCGCCTTTCGGCCGCCGGCGCCGATGTCGATGCCACCGACGGGGTGCGGGTCTCGACCGCCGACGGCTGGTGGCTGCTGCGCGCCTCGAACACCCAGGACGTGCTGGTCGCCCGCGCCGAAAGCGAGGACCAGGCCGGGCTCGACCGGCTGATGGCCCAGATCGACGCGCAACTGGCAGCCAGCGGCCTCGAACGCGGACCGCAGGCCGGGCACTAACCGGTCAGCCGCATCCGGAAGAACTCCAGGATCTCGTCGCGGGCCTGAACGGTCGGCTGGCCGGCCTCGTCGATCAGGTGGATCGTCACCACCGAATGCGGGTTCTTCATCGGCGAGTCCGGGTTGGCGGCGTTGTCAGGCAGGACCCGGCCCTCGAACCGGTCGCCCAGCGCTTCGGCATAGGCGGCAAAGCGTTCGGCCCGGCAGAAGCTGTCGCCTGCAAAGCGATAGGCGCGCACGGTCAGGTCTTCGGCTTCCATCCGAGCCTTGACCGCGGCCAGTTCGTCGGGAGCGATGTGCATTCCGGCCGGATTGGTCAGCGGCAGGCTGGGCTGGGCCAGCACCGGGGCCAGTACCGCCGGCTCCAGCATCATCGACAGCGCGAAATTGCCGGTGAAGCACATCCCGATTGCGCCCACGCCCTTGCCGCCGCTTTCCTGGTGGGCCAGCGCGGCCAGCGCGCGCAGCCACTGGGTCAATGGGCTTGAGGCGTTGGCGGCAAAGGCGCGAAACTCGCGGCTGATGCAGGCCTTGGCGATTTCGCTGATGCCATAAAGCGGGGTCGGCACCGCGCCATCCCTGCCGAACAGGTGCGGCATGTAGACCGTAAACCCGGCATCGCGGACCCAGCGGGCAAAGCGGGCCACGTGCGGGCTGATCCCGGGCATCTCGGTCATCACCACCACCGCCGGACCGCTGCCGGCGATATAGACCAGCCGTTCCTTGCCGTTGAGCGCGATTTGCCGACGGGCGAAATCGTCGAGCGGATCGGTTCTGTTCAGATCGGTCATTGTTTCTCCCTCCGCTTTTCGCCGATCACCATACCGCCAGCGCCCCGCCGCCCAGCGCGACCAGGCTGGCCAGCATCGCCGTGGCTCCGGGCCAGGCCTTGCGCCAGCCGGCGATCGAGACCAGCGTGGCGGTCTTGAACAAAGTGTTGAGCGTTACCGGCAGGCCCAGCACCAGCGCGGCGACCCGCGCGGTCAGCGTTCCGGGCGGCAAGTTGCCCATGGTGATGATCGCCGAATCGACATCGGCCGTGCCCGAAATCGCCAGCACGGTTGCCAGGCCCGCATCGCCATAGCGTTCCAGCACCCAACGTGCGGCCAGGGTCAGCGCCATGGTCAGGATCATCAGCAGTACCGCCGGGCCAAGATCGAACGGGTTGCGCAGCTTGACCTCGTCATCGTAGGTGGGGCCACCCGCGCCGCGCCGCCGCAGGATCAGCCAGCAGGCCACCAGGCTGATGGCCATCCCCGGCGCGGCCAGCTTGACGAAGCCGGGCAGGGCGAACAGCGCCAGCGCCGCGGTCAGCAGCATGACCCGCAGGAACATCGTTGCGCTGGCCAGCGCCACGCCGGCGTTGAGCAGCATGACATCGCCCGATCCTTCGCGCAGCTTGCCGGCCAGCGAGGCGGTGACCGCAGTCGAGGAAACCATCGAGCCGGCGGCCGCGGTTGCCAGCACCCCGCGGGCCGGGCCGAGCAGCTTGACCGCGGCATAGCCGGCAAAGGAAAAGCCCGACACCAGCACCACCACCAGCCACAGCTGGCGCGGCCGCCAGGCGCCGTATGGGCCGAAGGGGGTATCGGGCAGCAGCGGCAGGATCACCAGCGCGATCAGCGCAAAGCGGGCGATCGCCATCATTTCCTGTTCGTCGATGTGGCGCAGCCAGTGGTGCCAGCGGCTGCGCTGCGACAGGACCAGCACGGTGATCCCGGCGAGCGCGCTGGCCAGGGCATAGTCCCCGGTCCCGGCCAGGAACCCGGCGGCAAGCGTGATCAGCCCGGTCAGGCTGGCGGTGCCGCTGATCGAGGCATGGCCCTTGGTGCTGCGCCAGTACCCCAGCACCACCAGCGCTGCGCTGGCCGCCAGCAGCACGGTCGCCAGTCCGGCGGCGCGGATCTGCAGCGCGCCGGCGATCCCGCCGGCCAGCCCGAACAGCGCATGGGTGCGGATCCCGGCAAAGCGGCTGCCCGGCTTACCGCCGCGACTGGCCCAGCCGCGCTGGACCCCGATCAGCAGGCCCAGCGCCAGCGCCAGGCCGATCGCGGTCAGTTCGGTATAGGCCTGGGCTTGCATCGTTCGCCAAGGATGGCAGTCCCGCCCGGTTTGGGAAAGCGTGATTTTCCTACACCGCCGCCGCCTGTTATGTTCGCCCGGCCGGTTTCCGACCCGCGCTGGGGGAGACCCTTCAAATCAGCCTTCAAGGATGTGTTTCGTCAACAAAACCCCCCCCATGCCCGACACCGACTCCCGCCTTCCCCCCGAAATTTCCGCCTGGTTCTCCGGCCGCGGCTGGCGCCTGCGCCGCCACCAGGCCGAGATGCTGGAAGTGGCGGAAGCGGGCCGTCACGCGCTGCTGGTGGCGGACACCGGCGCAGGCAAGACGCTGGGCGGATTCCTGCCGACCCTGGCCGATTTCTGCCCCTCACGCCTCGCCGGGGGTGCGCCGCCGGAAGGCCTGCACACGCTCTATGTCTCGCCGCTCAAGGCCCTCGCCCATGACGTCCAGCGCAACCTGCTGACGCCGGTGGCAGAGCTGGGCCTGGCGATGCGGGTCGAGGTGAGGAGCGGCGACACCCCGTCAGAGCGCAAGGCACGGCAGCGGGCCAATCCACCGCATGTTCTGCTGACCACGCCCGAATCGCTGTCGCTGCTGCTGTCCTATCCTGAGGCGGCAAGCCTGTTTGCCGGGTTGAAGCGGGTGGTGATTGACGAGATTCACGCCTTCGCGCCGACCAAGCGCGGCGATCTGCTGGCGCTGTCGCTGGCCCGGTTGCAGGCGATTTCGCCGCAGGCTCAACGGGTTGGGCTATCCGCCACCCTGGCCGATCCGCAAGCTTTCGCGGCCTGGTTGGCGCCGGCAGGCAGGGCGGACGAGGTCGCCGTGGTCGCGGGTGAGCAGGGCGCGCCGCCCGAGCTTTCGATCCTGCTGCCCGACGAGGCACGGGTGCCATGGGGTGGACACGCCGCTGCCTGGGCGGTGCCACAACTGTACCACCAGATACACCGCAACCGCACCACGCTGATCTTCTGCAACACCCGGTTCCTGGCCGAATTCATTTTCCAGAAGCTGTGGGATGCGAACGAGGATCTGCTGCCGATCGGGATCCACCACGGCTCGCTTTCCAAGGAGGCGAGGCGGAAGGTCGAAGGCGCGATGGCGCGGGGCGAATTGCGCGCGCTGGTCGCCACGGCGAGCCTCGATCTGGGGGTCGACTGGGGCGATATCGACCTGGTGGTGCAGATGGGCGCGCCCAAGGGCAGCTCGCGATTGCTGCAGCGGATCGGGCGGGCCAACCACCGGCTCGATCAGGCCAGTCGGGCGCTGCTGGTGCCGGGCAATCGGTTTGAATTCCTCGAGGCGTTTGCCGCCGAACAGGCGGTCGAGCAGGGCCAGCGCGACGGCGAGGCGTTCCGCCCCGGCGGGCTCGACGTGCTGGCCCAGCACGTCATGGCCTGCGCCTGCGCCGGGCCCTTCGCCGCGGCCGATCTGCTGGCCGAGGTGCGCACTAGCCAGCCCTATGCCTGGGTCGATGCAGCGGTGTGGGAGCGGGTGCTCAATTTTGTCGCGACCGGCGGCTATGCCCTGAAGGCCTACGACCGCTTCCGGCGGATCACCCTTGGTCGCGACGGGCTGTGGCGGCTGACCCATCCGGAGCATGCCGCGCGGTTCCGGCTCAACGCCGGGATCATCGTCGATAGCGAGATGGTCGAGGTGGTGTTTCGCAACGGCCGTTCGCTCGGCCGGGTCGAGGAGCATTTCGCCGCCAGTCTGCGCCCGGGGCAGACGATCCGCTTTGCCGGGCTGGACCTTGAGGTCGAGGCGATGCGCGAGACCGAGCTGGTGGTGCGGGCGGCCAAGAAGCCGGGCCAGATCCCCAGCTACATGGGCCAGCGCATGCCGCTGACCACGCACCTTGCCGGGCGGGTCCAGGCCTTGCTGGCCGACCGGGCGGGCTGGTCGCGCTTTCCCGACGACGTGCGCGAATGGCTCGAAGTGCAGGACTGGCGCTCCGAGCTGCCGGGGCCGGGACGGCTGCTGGTCGAGAGCTTCCCGCACGAGGGCAAGCATTTCACCGTGTTCTACTGTTTCGAGGGCTGGCCGGCGCACCAGTCGCTCGGCATGCTGATCACCCGGCGGATGGAGCAGCGCGGGCTTGCCCCGATGGGCTTTGTCGCCAACGACTATTCGCTGGCGGTGTGGAGCCTGCGGCGGGTCGACGATCCGGCGGCGCTGCTGTCGCCCGATATCCTCGCCGACGAATTCGTCGAATGGGTCGAGGACAGCTATCTGCTGCGCCGCGCCTTCCGCGAGGTGGCGGTGATTTCCGGGCTGGTCGAGCGCCAGCATCCGGGCAAGCGCAAGACCGGGCGGCAGGTGACCTTCTCGACCGACCTGATCTACGACGTATTGCGCAAGCACGAGCCCGATCATGTTCTGATCGAGGCAGCCTGGGCCGATGCCCGGGCGCGGATGACCGACATCGGCCGGCTGGGAGGCCTGCTCGACCGTGCCGCGTGCGAGGTTCGCCACGTGGTGCTCGATCGGGTCAGCCCGCTGGCGGTGCCGGTGCTGGTGATGATCGGCCGCGAAAGCGTGCCCCAGGGCCAGGCCGATGACGAGCTGCTGTTCGAGGCCGAGGGGCTGGCCGGCGCGGCAATGCGGATCGATCCCGCGCCGGAAGGGGATTGAACGCCTGCCGGCTCAGCGATCGCGGCCGAAGCCGGCGTAACGTTCGTTGCCTGACAGGGCAAACAGCCCGGGATTGGCGGCCTTGGCCAGGTTCAGCACCTTGAGTGTGGTGTCATAGGGGGCCTCGGCGGCCGGTTCGAAACGGATCACCGGCTCGGGATCCATCGCCGCGGCGGTTTGCAGCAGTCCGGACAGCGCGGCATCATCCACCACCTTGCCGTTCCAGGTCACGGCGGCCTGCGGGGTGACCGACAAGACGTTTTCGGCCCTGATCGGCGTGGCCGGATCGACCGGGCCGGGGCGGGGCAGGTCAAGCATAAGGGCGTGCTGGGCCACCGGGACCGAGAGGATGAACATCACCAGCAGCACCAGCATCACATCGATCAGCGGGGTGGTGTTGAGATCGCCAAGCGGTTCGCCGGCAGGGCGGTTCAGGGTGATTGCCATTGCTGCGCTCCTTCTTCCGGATTGCAGCCTTGATGATACAATATAACATACGTGAGTCAAGCCGATCATCGGCATGAAAAAAGGGGCGGATTGCTCCGCCCCTTGATTTGCTTGAGCCGATCTTGTTCGGCAGGCTTCCGACCGATCAGGTGCCGGGTGCCTTGTTGAAGCCGGCGTACTTCTCGTTGCCGACGAAGCCGAAGGCGGTGACGCCCGAGCCCTTGATGATGTTGAGCGCCTTGGCGGTCACGTCATAGGGGGCCTGGCCATCGGGTTCGAACTGCAGTTCCGGCTCGGGCTTGTACTTCATCGTCTCCTGCAGCTGATAGAGCAGACCGGCGTTATCGACTGCCTGGCCGTTCCACTGCACGATCCCTTCCGGCGTGATGTAGACCTTGTTCTTCTGCCGATCCGGCGGCGGAACATTGGTCGGCGGGGTGGGGGTCGGCAGGTCGATGTTCACGGCGTGGGTCGCCACCGGGATGGTGATGATGAACATGATGAGCAGAACGAGCATGACGTCGATCAACGGCGTCGTGTTCATTTCCATCATCGGCTCGCCATCGTCCTTGCCGCCTGACATTGCCATGGTGGGTTACTCCTGAATTAGGTGTTGCGGCCCGGGTCAGCCTTCGGGGTCAACCGGGGTCGAAATGAAGCCGACGGTCGGATAGCCAGCCGCCTGGACGTTGTAGATCGCACCGGCGATGCAGCGCCACGGGGCGCTCTGGTCGCCACGGATGTGCACCTGCGGGATCATGTCCGGATTTTCCTTCAAGGCATCCATTCCGACCCGCTTCACGATCGAATCCAGCCGCTCGAAAGCCTTCTTGGCCAGTTCGTTGGAATCCACCGGGGTGATGTTGTTGAAATAGACCCGGCATTCTCCGCCCAGCGAAGCCCCTTCAAAGCCCGGGTCGCCAGCGCTGCGGCCTGCATCGTCAGTGGTGCTGACGGTGAGCAGCAGGTTTTCGACCTTGTTCTTCGATTCCTGCGAATAGATCACCGGAATCTTGAGCTTCTGGATCGTCTGGATCGCAACCGGAACCGCGATGAGGAAGATGATCAGGAGCACCAGCATCACGTCGACGAGCGGCGTGGTGTTGATATCCGACATCGGCCTTTCCTCGCCGCCGCCTCCCATCGAAATCGCCATGGGTTAAGTCCTATCCTAAGCGTTGACCGAAAAAGGGGCTGCCGCATGGGGCAGCGCCCGGTCCGGTGGAAAGTCCGTTCCGGCCCTGGCGCAATGCCGGGGCCGGAACCGGTTGGCGGCTTACTGCTTGGCGGCCGGAGCGGCAGCGGCAGGCTTGGCAGCCGGGGCGGCCGGAGCAGCCTTGACAGCCGGCTTCACCGCACCCTTCGAGTTGATGTTCGCCAGAACGTCGGTCGAGAAAGCCGAGAGCAGTTCGGCGATCCGCTTGTTGCGGCCCTGCAGGTAGTTGTAGGCAAGCACCGCAGGCACGGCGACCAGCAGACCGATCGCGGTCATGATCAGCGCTTCACCGACCGGACCGGCGACCTTGTCGATCGAGGCCGAACCGGCGATGCCGATGTTGATCAGCGCACGGTAAATGCCGACCACGGTACCGAACAGACCGATGAACGGAGCGGTCGCACCGGTGGTCGCCAACCAGGCCAGGCCCTTGTTGAGGTACGAGACGATCGAGGCTTCCGAGCGGGCCAGTGAACCGTACAGCCAGTCATGGGCGTCGGTTTCGTTGACCATCTTGCCGTGCTGTTCCTCGGCCGAGATGCCGTCATCGACGATCTGACGCCAGGCGCTGTCCTTTTCGAGCTTGGCGGCGCCTTCCTTGAGCGAAGCGGCGCGCCAGAACGAACCCTGCATTTCGCGGTGCTGACGCAGGATCTTGTTCTGCTCGAGATACTTGGTGAACAGGATGAACAGCGATCCGAACAGCATGACGACCAGGATCACCAGGGTAATGATGCCGATCCAGTTGGGGTCGCCACCTTCGGGCAGCAGCGCTTCCTTGATGCCGAACCGGGTCTGCGGAGCTGCGTCCTTGGCGGCAGCGGCGAGAAGTTCAAAAACCATGCGATAGTCCTCTCAAGCGAAATTGGGTTGAAACTGGTTGGCCGAAACCGGCCGGAAAAACGGTGTGAGACTTATTCCTTCGGGATCACCCAGCGCACGCGGCCGGTGTAGGAACCCGAGGTCGGGTTGCCTTCGCCGTCCATGGCCGGATTGAACCGGGCCCGGCGGGTGACGTTGGCGCAGGTGGCATCATCAAGATCCGAGCTGCCGCTCGATCCGGTGACGGAGCACCCGGTAACGCGACCGTCGGGGCCGACCGAAACGCGGAAGCTGGTCACGCCTTCCCGCTCCTCGCGCAGGGCGCGGGTCGGGTAGTCGTTGGTGGTCGCCCAGCTGCCCGGGTTGTTCTTCGGGGTCGCCTGCTTGGGCTGGAACTTGGGCGGCGGCGGCGGCGGCGGTGCGGCCGGAGCCGGCGGCAGCGCGACCGGGACCGGCGGCGCGGGCGGCGGCGGAGTATCCACCGCAGTCACCGGCGGCGGTGCCACGTTCAGGTTGACCTTCACCGGCGGGGCCACGATCGGCGGCGCGGCCGGCGTCTTCTTCGGCGGTGGCGGGGGTTCCTTCTTCGGCTCGTCCTTCTTGATATCGACGGTCGTCACTTTCTTGATGATCGTCTTGAATCCTTCGGCGGCAAAGGCAGTCGCCAGGCCGAAGACCAGAAGGCCCAGCAGCACGCTGGAAGTTACCAGCCCGACAGTGTTCTCTGCCGTTCTATCACGATCTGCGTAAGACATTCAGCCGCATCACTCCTCAAACAGTCCCACCGGGCCAAAACCCGGCACCGGCGCCTGCCGCCCCGCGAGAATCGCATCGAGGCAGACACCCAGATTGTAAATTTCCACCCTGCGGGTCAATCCGGGAAACCTTTCGGGCGCCCGACGCCTTCCAGGCCAGATCGCGGGCCTTTGGTTTTGTTTGGCCCGGTTTTCGCGTGCTTTAACCGGCCCTGCCGCAAGGCGCAACGCTTTATCCGTTAACTCCCGATTCACCCGCGATCGGCTCGACTGGCGGTGGAATCGTCGCAAATCCGCGACTTCAAACCGCTTGCCGCCCCGCAACAATGCAGGCACTTGATGACCATGATAAAGCCCGCTTCTTCGCTCGCCACCCTGGGCCTGGCCCTGATCCTGGTTTGGATTGCCGATCCGCTGGCCGCCGATTCGCGTCTGCCCGCCGCACCGGCCAGCGCGGTTCTGACCTATGCCGACCTGGCAGACCTCGCTGATTCGGCCCCGTTGGTGATTCGCGCCCAGCCGCGCAAGATCGTTCAGGTCGAGCCCGAGCGCACGCGCGGGCTGCGTCCCGGCTGGGGCCGCTTCTATGTCGAGGCGAAGACCGAGGGCGTGATCGCCGGAACCGTCCCGCTGGGCGAGGCGCTGCGCTATCTGGTCGATCTGCCGCTCGACCCCAAGGGCAAGCCGCCGGCCTTCAAGAAGAAGAGCGTGGTGCTGTTCGCGCGGGCCGTCCCGGGGCGGCCGGGCGAGCTGCAGCTGGTCAGGCCGGATGCCCAGCTGCTGTGGGATGCCCAGCTCGACACGCGGCTGCGCGCGGTGCTGAAGGAACTCTATGCTCCCGGCGCGCCGCACAAGGTGACCGGCGTGCGCGAGGCGATCCATGTCGGCGGCGATCTTGCCGGAGAAGGGGAAACCCAGCTGTTCCTTGCCACCGCCAATGGCGAGCCGGCCGCGGTCACGGTCAACCGCACGCCCGGGCGGCCGCCGCGCTGGTCGGTCTCCTTCTCTGAAGTGGTCGCCGGCGATGCCGCCGTGCCCGGCCGCGACACGCTGGGGTGGTATCGCCTGGCCTGTTTCCTGCCGGCCCAGTTGCCCAAGGCGGCGAACATCTCGAATGCCGCTGCCGATCGCGAGGCCGCCGCGCGCGACTATCGCTTCGTGATCGAGCAACTGGGGCCCTGTCCGCGCAGCCGGCAGTAGCGCGGCCCGGTGGTTCCGATCAGCCGGCTTGCCCCTGGCGCCGCCGCCCCCTAAGGGCCGTGCCGCGAAAGGGATGAACATGGCCGAACCGCTCAGAATTGCGCTTGCCGGACTTGGTACCGTGGGGGTCGGGGTGATCCGCCTGGTCGAAGCCAATGCCCAGCTGATCGCCCGCCGGGCCGGACGCCCGATCCGGATTACCGTGGTTTCCGCGCGCGACCGCAACAAGGCCCGCGGGGTCGATCTGTCGCCCTATGCCTGGGAAGACGACATGGTGATCCTGGGTGAGCGCGACGATGTCGACGTGGTGGTCGAGATGGTCGGCGGATCGGACGGCCCGGCGCTGGCCTGTTCGCGCACCACGATCGAGGCCGGCAAGGCGCTGGTCACCGCCAACAAGGCGATGATCGCCCATCACGGGCTCGAACTCGCCGCCAAGGCCGAGCAACAGAAGGTCGCGCTGAAGTTCGAGGCGGCAGTGGCGGGCGGGATTCCGGTGATCAAGGGGCTGCGCGAAGGCGCCGCCGCGAACGAGATCGAGCGGGTCTACGGGATCCTCAACGGGACCTGCAACTTCATCCTCTCGACCATGGAGGACACCGGTCGCGATTTTGCCGACGTGCTGGCCGAAGCCCAGGCCCGGGGCTTTGCCGAGGCCGACCCGGCCTTCGACGTCGAAGGCACCGATGCCGCGCACAAGCTTTCGATCCTCGCCTCGATCGCGTTCGGGTCGAAGATCGATTTCGGCGCGGTCGATGCCAGCGGGATCACCCGCCTGCGTGCCGCCGATATCGCCCAGGCCGATGCGCTGGGCTATGTCATCCGGCTGATCGGCATGGCCGAAACCGAGGGGGCGAACGGCGCGCGGACGCTGTTCCAGCGGGTCCAGCCGCACCTGGTTCCGGTCGACCACCCGCTGGCCCATGTCGACGGGGCGACCAACGCGGTCGTGGCCGAGGGCAACTTTTCGGGCCGGCTGCTGTTCCAGGGCGCCGGGGCCGGCGACGGCCCGACCGCCAGCGCGGTGGTGGCCGATCTGATCGACATCGCCCGGGGCGAGGTGGGTCCGGCCTTCTCGATGCCGGTATCCGAACTCGAGGCGCTGGGTCCGGCCGAAACCGGCCACCGGATGGGCCGCGC
>CAZNII010000007.1:28395-38739 GCA_964573075.1 uncultured Novosphingobium sp.
TAGGGCGCCTTCGCCTCGCCCTTGGCGATCTTGTCGGCATCCGAACCTTCGGGAGCCTCGGGCAGGCTGGTGACATCGACGTAATAGACCGGCGGGGGAGCCCAGCCGAAGTGCTGGCAGTCCGGGCAATAGCCGCGGTCGAACTGCGGAGCGCGCGGAATTCCGCCATTGAGCGCCCGCCGCCCTTCCAGCGTGTTCGGATCGGGTTCGCCGCGTTCGACCTGCTGGTCCTCGCCGCGGTCGACGCAGACCACGATCTCGTCGCCGCTGCTCGGCCGGCAGCGCAGGCGCGGATCGGGCACACCGTAGGCCTGCTTGGCCGCTTCCAGCCGTTCGGCCACCCGCCGGTCGAGCTGATCGGGATCGGACTGGGCCAGGGCAGCTGCGGAATGGGTCAGCATCAATGCCAGGGCGATCCGCCGCACGCCGCGCTCCTTTCCGTCCGTACTGGCCGGCTAGGGACTGCCGGCACGCTTAATCGCGGCTGAACGCCGCCCCCTCGACAGGGCGCGCCCAGCGGTCTAAGCGCGCCGCTACATACCTATGCAATCGGAGTGAATTCCCCGCCATGACCAAGACCGATACCCCCATTTCGACGGTGCTCGACCGTGTCCTGGTACTCGAAATGGTCCGCGTCACCGAAGCCGCCGCGATCGGGGCCTCGAAGCTGATCGGGCGGGGCGACGAGAAGGCTGCCGACCACGCCGCGGTCGAGGCGATGCGTGCCGCGCTCAACGAACTGGCGATGGACGGCACCGTGGTGATCGGCGAAGGCGAGCGCGACGAGGCGCCGATGCTGTTCATCGGTGAAAAGGTCGGCTCGGCCCAGGGTACCGGCCCGAAGATCGACATTGCGCTCGATCCGCTGGAAGGCACCACCATCACCGCCAAGGCCGGCCCCAACGCGCTGGCCGTGCTGGCCGTGGCCGAGGAAGGCAACCTGCTCAACGCGCCCGACGTTTACATGGACAAGCTGGCGGTCGGCCCGGGCTATCCCGAAGGGATCATCGACCTCGCCAAGTCTCCGACCGAAAACGTCAAGGCGGTTGCCGCGGCCAAGGGGGTCGATCCCAGCGAGATCATCGTCTGCGTGCTCGACCGGCCGCGCCATGCCGAACTGATCGCCGAACTGCGCGGCCTGGGCTGCGGGGTGGTGCTGATCGGTGACGGCGACGTTGCCGGGGTGATCGCGGTGACCAACCCGGAAACCACGATCGACCTGTACATGGGCTCGGGCGGGGCGCCCGAAGGCGTGCTCGCCGCAGCCGCGCTACGCTGCGTCGGCGGCCAGTTCAACGGCCGGCTGCTGTTCCGCAACGATGACGAGCGCCTGCGCGCCGCCAAGTGGGGGATCACCGATCTCAACAAGATCTACTCCCGCGACGAGCTGGCCAAAGGCGACTGCATCTTCGCCGCCACCGGGGTGACCGACGGTTCGTTGCTGAAGGGCGTGAAGCGGATGAAGGACGGGCTGATCACCACCAATTCGGTGGTGATGCGGGCCAGCTCGGGCACGGTCCGCTGGGTCTCGGGCGAACACCGCAACAAGAGCTGATTTCGTTCCCTGCCGGTCAGGCCGGCCCGAGCCAAGGTGGCCGCATGACCGACCAGCCGTTTGTCGTTCCCTATGGCGACCTGCCACTTGAAGGCGAGGCGCATGACGGTCAGTTGACCTGGCAGACGCTGATTTCGGCGGACCGCACGCCCAGTTCCGGGCTGGTGGTCGGAGTGGCGGATTTTCCGCCAGGTGGGCACCTTGAGTTTCATCGCCATGAACCGGCGGAGTTCTACTTCTGCCTCGCTGGTTCCGCGACGGTCTATGCCGATGACAAGGTTATGCAGCTGACCCCAAATGTGGCGGCCTACATTCCTGCCGGGGCCGAACACGCCATTCGCGCCGGGGCAGAGGGGATGCGGCTGCTCTACGGCTTTGCCCGTGATCGCTTCTCGTCGATCGACTATGACTATACGGGGCGTCCCGTCGCCGAATAGGGCGGCCATGGCAGTGGGGCGATCGGGGCTGCGGCGTCACCGCGGCGGGCTCCCTTTCCTTCCCGGCCTCCCCATCCACGCCCTTCCACACGCCGCATCTTGCAAAGCCTTCCGGCATGGCTAAGGCCCGGCGCATAGGGATTCGCTCGCACGCACGGGAAGGGCTCAGACGCATGAAGATCATGGCCGGGAATTCGAACCTGCCGCTCGCACGGGCGATCGCGGGTTACCTGGAACTGCCGCTGACCCAGGCTGACGTGCGGCGCTTTGCCGACGATGAGGTCTTCGTCGAAATTCACGAGAACGTGCGCGGCGAAGACGTGTTCGTGATCCAGTCGACTTCGGCCCCGGCCAACGACAACCTGATGGAGCTGCTGATCTGCATCGATGCGCTGCGCCGCGCCTCGGCCGCGCGGATCACGGCGGTGACCCCCTATTTCGGCTATGCCCGGCAAGACCGCAAACCGGGGCCGCGTACGCCGATCTCGGCCAAGCTCGTCGCCAACCTGATCACCACCGCCGGGGCCGACCGGGTGCTGGCGGTCGATCTCCACGCCGGGCAGATCCAGGGTTTCTTCGATATCCCGACCGACAATCTCTATGCCGCCCCGGTGATGGCGGCGGACATCCTGCAGCGGACCGGCGGGGAAAACCTGATGGTCGTCTCGCCCGACGTCGGCGGGGTGGTCCGCGCCCGGGCGCTGGCCCGCCGGCTCAACAACGCGCCGCTCTCGATCGTCGACAAGCGCCGCGACAAGCCGGGCGTGTCCGAGGTGATGAACATCATCGGCGATGTGAAGGGCTGGGACTGCATCCTGATCGACGACATCATCGATTCGGGCGGCACGCTGTGCAACGCCGCCCAGGCGTTGATGGACCACGGCGCCAACAGCGTCACGGCATATCTCACCCACGGGGTGCTGTCGGGCACGGCGGTAGAGCGCGTCACGGCCTCGGCGCTCAAGGAACTGGTGATCACCGATTCGATCCAGCCGAGCGAGGCGGCACTGGCTTCGGACAAGATCCGGATCATCTCGATCGCCCCGCTGGTCGGCGAGGCAATCCACCGCATCGCCGAGGAAAGCTCGGTCTCGAGTCTGTTCGATTGATGGCGCTCGACGCCGAACTGGCGCTGGCCCACCGCCTGGCCGATGCCGCGCGCGAGGCGATCCGGCCCTTGTTCCGGACCGGGCTCGGCAGCGAGCGCAAGGCTGACCGTACGCCCGTGACCGAGGCCGACCGCGCCGCCGAAGAAGCGATGCGGCGGCTGATTGCCGCCGAATTTCCGCGCGATGCGGTCCATGGCGAGGAATTTGGCGCGACCGGGGGCAATTCCGGGCGGACATGGGTGCTCGATCCGATCGACGGAACCACTGCCTTCATGGCCGGGCGCCCGATTTTCGGCACGCTGATCGCGCTGGTCCAGGAAGGCTGGCCGGTGCTGGGGGTGATCGACCAGCCGATCCTGGGCGAACGCTGGGTCGGCGTAACGGGCCAGCCCACCACCTTCAACGGCAACCCTGTCCGCACCCGGCCCTGCCCGAGTCTGGCCGAGGCAGCCCTTGCCACCACCGGTCCGCACTATTTCGATGATCACGACGGGACCCATTTCATGGGCCTTGCGGCGAAGACCGATCACAAGCGGATGGTGATGGGCGGCGATTGCTACAATTACGCGATGCTGGCGACCGGCCAGATCGACATTGTCTGCGAGGCCAACCTCAAGCTGCATGACTGGGCAGCCCTGGTTCCGGTGGTCGAAGGAGCCGGCGGCACGATGTGCGACTGGCACGGGGACCCGCTGCACGCCGCCAGCGATGGCCATGTGCTGGCACTGGGCGATGGTGCGCGGCTGGATGATGTGGTCGAGGCGCTGGCCTGTCACCACTGATCCCGCAAGTTCCGGGAATCCCGGCAAAACCGGTGTTGCCCAAAGGCTACAGCGGCGACCGAATCGGCGACCGGCCGGACCTCTCTGCTTGCTGTCGCAGTTGGCCTTGTCCAGCTAGCGATCGCCGCCGGGCAATCGGCGCGCGTCGATAAGACAGAACAAGAATCAGGAGGAATTATGCGTAGCGCAGCTACTCGCAAGTTCGGATATCGGGTCCACCTGCTGGCCGGCATCGCCGCGGCCGCGATCGCCAGCCCGGCGATGGCCCAGGAGGCCGAGGACGAAGGCGCCGGCAACGAAATCGTCGTGACCGCGACCAAGCGCAACGAAACGATCCAGGACGTTCCGTTCTCGATCAACGCGCAGACCGCCGCCGCCATGCAGAAGAACGGCTCGACCAGCCTCGAAGACGTCTCCCGCAACGTTGCCGGCCTGACCGTGCAGAACCTCGGGCCCGGCCAGAGCCAGGTTTCGGTGCGCGGCGTTTCGGCCGGCCAGATCGTTCGCGACCAGCCGGGCGTCAAGGAACAGGTCGGGGTCTACCTGGATGAATCGGTGATCTCGCTGTCGCTGTTCACCCCCGATTTCGACCTGTTCGATCTTGACCGCGTCGAAACCCTGCGCGGCCCGCAGGGCACGCTGTTCGGTTCGGGCTCGGTCGGCGGCACCGTCCGCTACATCACCAAGCAGCCCACTACCGACAAGATCGAAGGCACGATCGAAGCCAACGTCAACACGCTCAAGGGCGGCGATGTCGGCTACGCGGTCAAGGGTGCATTCAACCTGCCGCTGAGCGACAAGATGGCGGTTCGGGTGGTTGCCTATGGCGAACACTTCGCCGGCTTCATCAATGCGATCGGCCCGGCTTCCGGCAAGAACATCAACGATGGCCGCCGCTGGGGCTATCGTGCCAGCCTGCGCTGGGAACCGGTCGAAGGCATGGTGATCACCCCGCGGATCATCCACCAGGACATCCGCACCAACGGGTTCAACCGGCAGGAACGCTACAACACCTACTACAACACGCTGATCAGCCCGACCCAGGTGATCCCCGAGCGCACCCAGTACCTCAAGCTGCGCGAGGAATTCCACGACAGCACCACGCTGGCCGACCTGACGATGAATTTCGAACTGGGCGACGCGGTGCAGTTCACCTCGGTGACCAGCTACATCGATCGCGACATCCTGGTCAGCCGCGATGCCTCGGCGCTGACCGGCTCGGTCACGGTTTCGCCCTTTGCGATTGCGCTGGGGATGAATCCGGCGGCGATCAACCTGCCCTCGAACCTGCGCGATACCACCTCGCTCCAGCAGTGGACCCAGGAAGTACGCCTGTCCTCGGCCGGCGACGGTCCGTTGCAGTGGGTGATCGGCGGGTTCTATTCGAACGTCGACCGCAAGTACGAACAGCGACTGCCGACCCCGGGCTATGACGCCTATGTCGATGCAGCGCTGGGTGCCGGCACTTCGGCCGCCGTGTCGAACGGCTTCCCGGCCAATTCGCCCTACAATGCCGATCTGCCCTATGACATCGAGCAGTTCGCGGTGTTCGGTGAAGCCAGCTACAAGGCCGGTGCCTTCAAGCTGACTGCCGGCGGGCGCTATTACGACTTCCGCGAAACCCGCGATTTCATCTCGGGCGGGATCTTCTCCAACGGCGATACCTTCCGCGGCGACAAGACCAGCTCGAACGGCTTCACCCCGCGCTTCATCGCCAGCTATGAAGTCAACGACCGGGTGACGCTGAACCTGCAGGCCTCGAAGGGCTTCCGGCTGGGCGGGGTCAACGACCCGCTCAACATTCCGCTCTGCTCGGGCGGTGCGGGCGGCCCGGATGCGCTGACCTATGGTGGCCATCCGACCTACAAGGACGAGACGCTGTGGAACTATGAGGCCGGGGTCAAGGCCTCGACCGGCGGGGTGACCTTCAACGCCGCGGTGTTCTACAACGACATCAAGAACCTGCAGGTCACTGCCGACGCCGGCAGCTGCTCGTCGCGCGTGGTCTTCAACGTTCCCAAGGCCCACAGCCAGGGGATCGAGGTTGAAATCGCGGCCAAGCCGATCCCGGGCCTCGAACTGTCGCTCAACGGCTCGCTGATCGACGCCAAGTTCGACAGCTCGGTGACCGATACCGGCGGCAACGTGATCGCCGGGATGCGCGACGGCAACCGCCTGCCGACCGTGCCGAAGTTCCAGATGGCCGCGACCGGTTCCTACACCGCCGCGGTTTCGGACGGGCTCGACTGGTCGTTCACCGCCAGCTTCCAGCATGTCGGCGATCGCTATACCCAGCCGGGCGACCAGGAACCGGGTTCGGGCAGCTTCTCGAACTCGATCTGGTACAATCCGAGCGCCAACACCTTCGGCACCGGCAGCTACAACTTCGGTTCGTACCTGCTGCCGAGCTACAACCTGGTCAACCTCTCGACCGGGCTGGAGTGGGACAACGGGCTGTCGATCACGGTCTATGTCAACAACCTGCTCGACGAAAACCCGCTGCTCTCGCTCGACCGTGAACGCGGCGGCCGGGCGCGCCTGGGCTACAACATCGGCAACCCGCGCAAGTTCGGGATGACCGTGCGCAAATCGTTCTGATCGAGCGAACGCGCAAGCAAGGGGCCGGGCTGCACCAGCAGTCCGGCCCCTTTGCCTGTCAGGCCAGCGCGGCCCTGACGAATTCTCCGGCGCGCTCGCCGATCATGATCGAGGGGGCGTTGGTATTGCCCGAAACCAGCCGCGGCATGATGCTCGCGTCGGCCACCCACAGCCCGTCGATCTCGCGCGACTTCAGCCGCGGATCGACCACGCTGGCTTCGTCGCTGCCCATCCGGCAGGTCCCGACCGGGTGGTAGATCGTGTCCGAAACCTCCCGGATCCGGGCCTCGAGCGCGGCATCGTCGTTCCAGTCGATCGGATTGCGCTCGCGCGCGCCAAGCTCCGACAGCGGCGGAGTTTCGGCGATCCGGTACATCAGCCGCGATGCATCGCGCAGCAGCGCCATGTCGCGCTCGTCGGACAGGAAGTTGGGGTTGATCGCGGGGGGTGCTGCCGGGTCGGGCGACTTCAGCTTCACCCAACCGCGGCTTTCCGGCCGCAGCACGCAGGCGTGGAGCGAGAAGCCGTGCTCGCGCAGCCGGTCGCGGCCGTGGTTCTGCACGATCGCGCGGATGAAGTGATACTGGATGTCGGGCGCCGGGGCATCGGGCCGGATCTTCACGAACCCGCCGCTTTCGGCGAAATTGGTGGTCAGCATGCCGGTGCGCCTGAGGCGGTGTTCGACGAACGATGCCGCCACCTTCATCAAACCGCGGAGCGAGCCGCCGAACAGCGAGAGGTCATCAAGCTCATAGCCGACCAGATAGTCGCAGTGGTCCTGCAGGTCGGCGCCGACCGCCGGCTTGTCGACCAGCGTGGCGATGCCGTGGTCCCGCAGGTGCGCGCCCGGACCGATGCCCGACAGCATCAGGATCTGTGGGCTGCCAAAGGCCCCGGCCGAAAGCACCACCCCGCCCTTGGCCCGGATCGTCTCGCGGCGGTCAACAAAGCGGACCTCGACCCCAGTCGCGCGGCCATCCTCGATCACGATCTTCTCGACCAGCGCGCCAGTGCGGACGCTGAGGTTGGGCTTGCCGGCCAGCGGATCGATGAAGGCCCTGGCCGCCGACCAGCGCTCGCCCTTGTACTGGGTCACCTGGTACATGCCGAAGCCGTCCTGGCGCGCGCCGTTGAAATCGTCGTTGCGCGGCAATTGCAGCCGGCTGGCGGCCTCGACAAAGGCCTCGCCGACCGGGCTGGGCGAGATCAGGTTGCTGACATGCAGCGGGCCGCCCTGGCCGTGGAATTCGTTCGCACCGCGCTGGTTGTCCTCCTGGCGGCGGAATACCGGCAGAACCTCGTCCCAGCTCCAGCCGGTACAGCCCAGCGCGGCCCAGTTGTCATAGTCCCAGGCGTTGCCGCGGATATAGACCATGCCGTTGATCGCGCTCGACCCGCCCATCCCGCGCCCGCGCGGCTGGTAGCCGACCCGCCCGCCCAGGCCCTCCATCGGTTCGGTGTCGAAGGCCCAGTTGCAGGCCTTGGGAAGGAAACCCAGCAGACCGGGGGTGCGCACCGCCATGTTGGTATTGGCGCCGCCGGCCTCGACCAGGCAGACCTTCAGCCGGCCATCGCCGGCCAGCCGGCCTGCCGCCGCGCTGCCCGCGCTGCCGCCGCCGATCACGATCACATCGAACTGGTCCATGCACCCGACTCCGTCCTGTTATGCGGAGCAGGCGTTAATCGCTCGATTAAACGGGTGCAATCCTATTCGGCCGGAACTTCGCCGCGCGCCGCCAGCCAGCGTTCGCGCAGGCTGTCCGAAGTGTCGCGGCTGCCGTCGTGGCTCCAGCCCGGAGGACGCCAGACATAGCCCAGCTTGCTGCCCCACGGCGCGTTCCAGACATCGCGGGCGATCCCGATCCATTCGTGAAAGGCCACCCACAACAGGTTGAAGCTGCCCAGCTGCTTGACGATCCCATAGTGGATCTTCTCGTCCGCCAGTTCGGGCTGGAACGTGCCGAACAGGCGGTCCCAGACGATGAACACCCCGGCATAATTGCGATCGAGGTAAATCGGGTTGGTAGCGTGATGCACCCGGTGGTGGCTGGGGGTGTTGAACACCGCCTCGAACCAGCGCGGGCACTTGTCGATCGCCTCGGTGTGGAACCAGAACTGGTAGATCAGGTTGAGCCCGATGCAGAAGGCGATCATTGCCGGCGGAAAGCCGATCAGCACCAGCGGTAGCCGGAACAGGAAACCCAGTGCGATCGTGCCGGTCCAGGTCTGGCGCAGTGCGGTCGACAGGTTGTAGTGCTGGCTGGAATGGTGATTGACGTGGCTCGCCCACATCCAGCGGATCCTGTGCCCGGCGCGGTGGATCCAGTAATAGGCCAGATCGTCGAGTGCGAAGCAGGCGATCCATGCCCACCACACCCAGGGAATCTCGAACAGGCGGTACTGGAAGGCCCACAGATAGAGGCCGCCGATCGCACCGGCGGTGAGCAGGCCGGCAATGGTGCTGCCCAGCCCCATCGCCAGCGAAATCAGCGTATCGCGCGGCTCATAGGCATCGGGCGACTTGCGCACCGCCCAGGCGATCTCGATCAGGATCAGCAGGATGAAGCCGGGAACGGCATAGTCGACGGGATCGAATCCGGGAGCCATGGTCTCAGTTCCCCAGGTGGCGCAGGCTGCTGGCCCAGACCTGGGCCTTGTCGCCAAGGTCCAGCGTGACGCTGCCGAAAGTGGATTCGCCGGTGCCGATGGTCAGGAAATTGCGGTCGAGCCGGGCATGGGCATGGCTGTCGAGCAGGCGCGAGGCGAAATGGGCGCCATGGCGGCGCAGCAGCATGACCCGGCCCTGGCGATCGCGCAGCAACGCGCCGATCCCGGCCCGGTCTAGCGCCAGGTCGGTCGGGGCAAAGCCGAACACCGCCTCATCGGCCAGCCGCCGGGCATGGTCCTCGTCGCGGATCCGCACATCGGCACCAAGGCCAAGCTTCAGGCAAAGCCACGAAACCAGCAGGATTGCCCCAAGCGAAGCGCCGATCTGGATGAGCTGGGTCAGCATCCGCGCCTCATTCCCTGCCGCCGGCGAGCATGTCCATCAGCGCGCGAACCGGGCCGACGTCATAGCCGGCCCGGGCCGCCGCCTCGGCCAGAGCCTGGGGGCTCTCCCCGCGGCTCGCTTCGGCGAGGGCCCACAGCAGCGTCGAGCGCGTGCCCGAACGGCAATAGGCCAGGACCGGCCGATCGGTCGAGGCGAGCGCCGCGACCATGGCCTTGACCTGCGGTTCGGAAAAACCTGCATGGGTCACGGGAATGGCCACATAGCCAAGCCCGGCCGCGCGCGCGGCGGCCTCGATCTCGGTGCCGGGAACCTGATCGTCGCTCTCCCCTTCCGGGCGGTTGTTGACGATCAGCCCGATTCCCTGCGCTGCGGCCTGGGCCACTTCGGCAAGGCCGATCTGCGGGCTGGCGAAAATGCGGTCGGTCAATTGGCGGAACATCGCTGCGGCTCTCCTTGGCAATGCTCTGCCAAGTGCGACCGGTGCTGGCAAGCATGGTGCTTGCCGGCGCAGCAAAGAGTCCCCCGTCGCGGCTCTCGCGATGCGAAAGTTTCGTGCAGAAATGTCACACTTGCACGCCCGCGGGGCGTGAATCGTGAATCCGTTCGCCATGGCGGATCATTTGGGTTATGTGGAAAAGTGCAGAGGAGGGGGCCTGAAGGCCGTTTGCCCTGTCGTCCGGCGCGATTCGTCCGCGTTGCCGGGCCGTGTTGAATGGGGCGAAGCGAAGGTACGATTCGGTTTATGGGTTTTGACAGAGGGCGTCGCGGCCGTGGGCGCGACAAGCGGGACGGCTTCGGAGAAGATAGTTTCGATCCGTTCGCAGGCGGCGGTGACCGCTTTGGCGGCGGC
>CAZNII010000007.1:38839-51385 GCA_964573075.1 uncultured Novosphingobium sp.
CGGCGGCTCACGCGGTGGCTTCGGTGGTGACCGGGGCGGCTTCGGTGGCGGTGATCGCGGCGGCTTCGGCGGTGGTCCGCGTGGCGGCGGTGGCGGCGGCTTCGGCGGCGGCCCGCGCGGCGGCGGCATGCCTGCCCAGGTGGTCGGCGAAGGCACCGGCACGGTAAAATTCTTCAATTCGAACAAGGGTTTCGGCTTCATCCAGCAGGATGGCGGCGGTGAGGACGTGTTCGTCCATATCAGCGCGGTCGAACGCGCCGGGCTTGAAGGTCTGGCCGAAGGACAGCAGCTCAAGTTCACCCTGGTCGATCGCGGCGGCAAGGTTTCGGCCAGCGATCTCGAAGCGGTCGGTGAAGTGATCGCGGTGCAGAAGCGCGAAGCTCCGCAGCGTCAGCTGACCGGCGAGCGCGCCAGCGGAACGGTCAAGTTCTTCAACGCCATGAAGGGCTTTGGCTTCATCACCCGCGACGATGGACAGGCCGATGCCTTCGTCCACATCAGCGCGGTCGAACGTTCGGGTCTTTCGGGCCTCAACGAAGGCGACCGACTCGAGTTCGACATCGAAGTCGACCGACGCGGCAAGTATTCGGCGGTCAACCTGTCGCCACGCCAGGATTGATCCCGATCGCAATGCTTCCGGGGGTTGTCCCGGAGCCTGCCAAGTTCTAAAAGCGTGCAAATGGCGGCCCTTACCGGGGCCGCCATTTGTCGTTTTCGTTTTCCCGCAAATTCCAGTGAAGCGAAGGAAATGCCCATGTCGATTACCCCGCTGATGCCAGTCTATCCCCGCTGCGGCTTTCGGCCGGTGCGTGGTGAACACTGCCACCTGATCGGGGAAGACGGGCGCCGATATCTCGACTTTGCGGCGGGGATCGCGGTCAACCTGCTGGGTCACAGTCACGAAGGGCTGATTGGCGCGATCCAGAAGCAGGCGGCCACGCTGATGCACGTGTCGAACCTCTATGGCAGCCCGCAGGGTGAACATCTGGCCCAGCGGCTGGTCGACCTGACCTTTGCCGATACGGTGTTCTTCACCAATTCGGGGGTCGAGGCGGTGGAATGCGCGATCAAGACGGTCCGTGCCTATCACCAGCATGTCGGCAACAACCACAAGTACGAGATCATCACCTTCCGCAACGCCTTCCACGGGCGGACCATGGCGACGATCAGCGCCTCCAGCCAGGAGAAGATGCACAAGGGCTTCTACCCCCTGCTCGAAGGCTTCAAGTATGTCGATTTCGATGACCTCGAAGGCGCCAGGGCGGCGATCGGCCCCAATACCGCCGGCTTCCTGGTCGAACCGGTGCAGGGCGAAGGCGGGATCCGCCCGGCCTCGCTCGAATTCATGCAGGGCCTGCGTGCACTGGCCGACGAGCACGATCTGTTGCTCGCGCTCGACGAAGTCCAGTGCGGGGTGGCCCGTTCGGGGACCCTCTATGCCTACGAACAGTACGGGATCGAGCCCGACGTGATGGCCAGCGCCAAGGGCCTGGGCGGCGGCTTTCCGATCGGGGCCTGCCTGGCAACCGAAAAGGCCGCTCGCGGCATGGTGATCGGCACCCACGGGTCGACCTATGGCGGCAATCCGCTGGCCATGGCGGCGGGCGAGGCGGTGCTCGATGCCGTCGCCAACGACGAATTCCTGGCCCAGGTCCGCGAAACCTCGGAGCGGCTGCGTAGCCGGCTGGAACAGTTCTTCGGCAATTACCCCGAACTGTTCGAACTGGTCCGCGGCAAGGGGCTGATGCTGGGCGTCAAGATGAAGTTCGAGCCGCGCGAATTTGTCGGCCACCTGCGCGACAATCACCAGCTGCTGACTGTCGCTGCGGGTGACAACACCCTGCGGCTGGTTCCGCCGCTGGTGATCGACGATAGCCACATTGACGAGTTCTTCGACAAGCTTTCGGCCGGTGCCGCCAGCTACCAGCCGCCGGCCAGCGCGTCATGACCCGGCACTTCCTTGACCTCACGGATGCCGGGGGTGATGCGCTCGCGGCGATGATCAACGATGCGATGGAGCGCAAGGCCTATCGCCGCGATGTTCCCAAGGGCGGGCCCGATGGCGATGCGCCGCTGGCCGGGCGAGTGCTGGCGATGGTGTTCGAGAAGAATTCGACCCGGACCCGCGTCTCGTTCGACATGGCGATGCGCCAGCTGGGCGGGTCTGCGATCGTGCTCGAAGCCGGAACCACCCAGCTCGGCCGCGGCGAATCCATCGCCGATACCGCCCGGGTGCTGAGCCGAATGGTCGATGCGATCATGATCCGGACCGATGATCACGCCAAGATCGAGGAAATGGCCGCGCATGCCTCGGTCCCGGTGATCAACGGGCTGACCGACCGATCGCATCCCTGCCAGATCGTGGCCGACCTGCAGACCATCGTCGAACACGGCAAGGCGCTGCCCGGGCTCGAACTGGCCTGGCTGGGCGATGGCAACAACGTGCTCAATTCGATCGTCGAGGCGGCCGGGCTGCTGCGGTTCAATGTGCGGATCGGCGTGCCCGAAGGCTATGACTGCGATCCGACCTATGTCGAACGCGCCCGCGCGCTCGGAGCCCGGATCAGCGTGACCCGCGATCCGCGCGAAGCGGCAAGCGGGGCGGACGTGGTGGTGACCGACACCTGGGTCTCGATGGGTCAGCAGGGTGCCGAAGCGCGGATTGCGGCGATGACGCCTTACCAGGTCAATGCCGAACTGATGCAGCAGGCGAAGGCCGACGCCTTGTTCCTTCACTGCCTGCCGGCGCACCGCGGCGAGGAAGTGACCGACGCAGTGATCGACGGCCCGCGCTCTGTCGTCTGGGATGAGGCGGAGAACCGCATCCATGCCCAGAAGAGCGTACTGCGCTGGGTCTTCGGCCAGCTGTGAGCGCGGCCGAGCACATTGCTCCCGGCGAAACCGGCTATGACCGGGTGCTGGGCTTCACCATCCCCTCGCGCGATGCGCGCGGGCGGGTGGTGCGACTCGGGCCGACGCTGGAAACGATCCTCGCCGCGCACGATTATCCGACCCCGGTGAAGCACCTGCTGGCCGAAGCGCTGGCGGTGACCGCCATGATCGGTTCGCTGCTGAAGGACGGGGAGGGTCAGCTGACCATGCAGGCGCAGGCCGAAAATGGCGTGATCGACCTGTTGGTCTGCGATTATCGCGGCGGGGAACTGCGCGGTTATGTCCGCCACGATGCCGAACGGCTGGCGGCGCTGGGCGCCAATCCCTCGCTGTTCGCGCTGTTCGGTCCGGGTGCCTACCTGGCGATCACCTTCGACCTTGCCGTCACCGGTCAGCGTTATCAGGGGATCGTCCCGCTCGAGGGGGCATCGCTGGCCCAGGCCTGCGAAAGCTATTTCGTCCAGTCCGAACAGGTCCCGACCCTGATCCGGGTCGGAATCCGCTCCGATTCCGACGGCTGCGTTGCCGGGGGCCTGCTGGTCCAGCACCTGCCCGAGGGAGAGGAAGGGCGCGAGCGGCTGCACGTACGGCTCGATCACCCCGAATGGGAACACGTCGCGGCGCTGGCCGGCTCGATCCGTCACGACGAACTGGTCGATCCCGACCTGTCGATCGAGGGGCTGGTGTGGCGGCTGTTCCACGAGGAAGAGGAAGTCCGGGTCGAGCGCTTCGGTCCGGTTTCGCGCGGCTGCCGTTGCACTGCCGAACACTACCACACGATCCTCTCGCGCTTTCCGGAAGCGGACCGGATCGAGATGCGCGACGCGGCCGGGAAGATCGTGATTGACTGCGAATTCTGCTCACGCCAGTTCGCGATCGAGGCCTAACCTCTCAATTCATCGATAAAAATGCACACTTGGCCGCAGCCTGGCGCTGTGGTACAAGTGCAGTCAGGAAACGTGTCCCACTTGCCCTTGGCAGAAACGGGGAGAAACCGGGCTTTGAAACGCCTATCACGCAGTGCCGGGGCCTTTGCGGCCGCGCTCCTTGCCCTTGCCGCGCCGGCAAGCGGGGCCGGGACGCAGCTTGCCATGCTCGACCAGCTCGAAGCCGGGCGGTGGGAAATCCGCGTGCGCGAAGCCGGTGCCCAGACGCAGCGGATCTGCATGGCCAGCGGCCAGAAGCTGATCCAGCTGCGTCATCCCGAAGCCCCGTGCGAACGGTTTATCGTGCAGGATTCGCCGACCGAAGTCGTGGTGCAATACACCTGCAAGGGTCGCGGCTATGGCCGGACCCATATCCGCAAGGAAAGTGGCCGGCTGGTCCAGATCGACAGCCGCGGGATTGCCGCCGGGCTGCCGTTCGAATTCACCGCCGAGGCTCGCCGCGTGGGGGATTGCCCGGGCATTTGATCCGGTTGCCTTGCGGGCCGGCAACGGCTAGCCCGGAGCGATGCAACAGCTTCCCGATGGCAATGGGCGCAAGGCCGTGGTGCTGCTTTCGGGCGGGCTCGATTCGATGGTCTGCGCCGGGCTGGCGCGTGAAGCCGGGTACGAGCTGTTCGCCCTGACGATCGACTACAACCAGCGGCACCGCCGCGAACTGGATGCCGCGCGCGAGATCGCCGAGCGGCTGGGTGCCAAGCGGCATGTCATCCTGCCGCTCGACCTGCGTCAGTTCGGCGGTTCGGCACTGACCGACGATATCGCCGTGCCCAAGGACGGGGTCGGCGCTGAAATTCCGGTCACCTACGTTCCGGCCCGCAACCTGGTGTTCCTGTCGCTGACCCTGGCCTGGGCCGAGGCTTTGGCGGCACGCGACGTGGTCATCGGGGTCAATGCGCTCGATTATTCCGGCTACCCTGATTGCCGCCCCGAATTCATTGCCGGTTTCACCGATCTGGCCCGGCTGGCGACCAAGGCCGGGGCGGAGGGCGATGCCTTTCGCATCCATGCGCCGCTGCAGTTCATGGGCAAGGCCGATATCGCCGCCCAATGCGCCAGGCTTGGTCTCGATCCGGGGTTGAGCTGGTCGTGCTATGATCCGCAACCCGATGGCTCGGCCTGCGGGCTGTGCGATTCATGCCGTCTGCGCCGCGAGGGCTTTGCCAATGCCGGCGTTGTCGATACCACCCGTTACGCAGAATAGATCGAGCAGGGAGAAACCAGGTGCAGGATCAGCAAGACGGCGCGCCGTCGGAACCCGTCGCCAGCGGCTATAGCTGGTACGTGCTGTCGATCCTGGTCCTGGTCTATGTCCTGAACTTCATCGACCGTCAGATCGTCAGCATCCTGGCGGTCGACATCAAGGCCAGCCTCGGCCTCGATGATGCCGACATGGGCTTCCTGATGGGGGCGGCATTCGCCGTGTTCTATGCACTGTTCGGGATTCCGCTGGGACGACTGGCCGACAACTGGCACCGGGTGCGCCTGCTCAGCATCGGTCTGACGCTCTGGTCGACCATGACCGCTTTGTCAGGTTTCGCGCGCGACCAGCTGACCCTCTCGCTGGCGCGGATGGGCGTGGGCGTGGGCGAAGCCACCGCCAGCCCGACCGCCTATTCCCTGATCTCGGACTATTTCCCCAAGAAGCAGCGGGCGACCGCGTTGGCGATCTATTCCTCGGGCCTCTACCTTGGTGGCGGGGTCTCGCTGTTCATCGGTGCCTGGGTGGTGGAGGCCTGGAACCTGGCCTATCCCGCGGGTGGCCCGCTGGGATTGAGGGGCTGGCAGGCGGCATTCCTGGTTGTGGGCCTGCCCGGCGTTTTGCTTGCACTGTGGGTTTCGACCCTGCGCGAGCCGCTGCGCGGGGCGATGGACGGAGTGGCAAGCCCGAGTTCGTCGCGACCGTTCGCGGACTTCTTCGCTGACCTCTCGACAATCGTCCCGCCCTTCACGGCGTTCGGCGCGCTCCGTCGCGGTCCGGTGGCATTGGCGATCAACCTCGGGTTTGCCGCAGCGGTGGCGCTGTTCGCCTGGCTGATGATCGGGCTGACCGGCAAGGTGCCGCAATGGGTTGCGGTCGGACTGGGGTTCTATGCGGTGTTTTCCTGGGCCAGCTCGCTGCGTTCGAAAGATCCGGCAACCTTTCGGCTGATCTGGGGGACGCCGGCCTTCATCTGCACCACGCTTGGCTACGGCCTGATCTCGCTTGCGGCCTATGGCCTTTCGGCGTGGTCGCCGGCCTATGCCGAAACGGTACTAAAGCTCCCCAAGTCCGAGCTGGCCTTCATCCTTGGTGCCAGCGGTGCACTGAGCGGCTTTCTGGGGGTGATCATTGGCGGAAGCGTGTCCGATGCCCTGCGGGCCCGCAACCCGGCGGGCCGGATCCTGGTGATCCTGTTCGGCGTGATCGCGCCGGCCCTGCCGATCTGGATCGGCTACACGACCGCCAGCCCGGTGGTGTTTTACGTGATGAATTTCCTTGCCGGGATGTTCGGAGCCGCGGCACTGGGGGCGGCGGCAGCCACGACCCAGGACCTGGTCCTGCCGCGGATGCGCGGCACTGCCACGGCCTCGTTCTTCCTGGGTACCACGTTGGTCGGCCTGTCATTCGGCCCTTACATGGTCGGGCAGATCTCGGACCTGGCCGGGACCATGGTCGGCGGAAAGCTGGTGGGCAACCTCAGGGTGGGAATTCTCTCGCTGATCGGGGTAGCGCCTATCGCGGTCGCACTGCTGGCCTATGCCTATCGTGCGGTGCCGCAGGCCGAGGCCAGCCTGGCGCAACGCGCTGGCGAATAGCCTTATTCCCGCTCCAGCACGCCGCAGGCGATCCGTGCTCCGCTATTGCCGGTCGGGTCGGTCTTGTAATCGTCGGCGGACGCGTGGATCACAAGCGCGGTTCCATCGGCATCCAGCAGTGCCGCTTCGGCTTCCGCCCTGGTGGCATTCAGCTCAACGCTCAGAACGCCCTTGCCTTGCCGGTCGACCACGATGTTGGGAAGATCGCCCAGATGGCTTCCGGCCGGATTGTGCATGCCATGCTGGCGGGCAGCAGGATTGAGATGGCCGCCTGCACTGGTGAAGCCAGGACCTTCGCAGCGGCCGGTCATGTGCAGGTGCATGCCGTGGGGCCCCTCGGGCAAGCCGGTCAACGCGATCGACAAGGTCAGCCGGTCACCGGCTGCAGTCAGGATGGCGGTGCCCGCCGGCACGCCATTGGCATGGGCTAGCCGCGCCGTGGCCAATTTGGCGGTCGGAAGCTTGCCGAGGCTGGTGCAGCCCGACAACAGGCCGGTCAAGACAAGCGCGATTACGGGCCGACGATACATGGTGGTGCTCCGGCAGTTCGATTCGTCACCCGAACATAACGAAAAAGGGGCCGGATTGCTCCGGCCCCTCGTTCGTTGTTGCTGGCAACCAGCTTACATGCCCGAACCCGGCCCGTAGGTGATTTCCACCCGGCGGTTCTGGAGTTCGCGCACGCCGTCCGCGGTGGGCACGCGCGGGTTGTTTTCGCCGAAGCCCTGGCTGGTGATCGCGCCGGCGGGGACGCCATGCGAGGTCAGATAGGCCGTGACCGAGGCGTTGCGGCGTTCCGACAGGCCCTGGTTGTAGCTGGGCTTGCCCGAGCGGTCCGCATAACCGGCCAGCATGATCGGCACGTTGGCGCAGTTGCCATAGGCGGCGACAGCGCTGTCGAGGATCGAAGCGGCTTCCGGCGTGATGTCCGACTTGTCCCAGTCGAAGAACACGATGTACGGACCCTTGTTGCACACCGGCGGCGGAGGCGGCGGGGGCGGCGGGGGCGGCGGAGGCGGCGGAGGCGGCGGGGGCGGCGGGGGCGGCGGCGGCGGAGCAGCCGGGGCGCCGAAGTTGTAGCCCAGCGTCAGCATCAGCGAGTGCGAACGGAAGCGGGTGTCGATCGGAGCACCGCGCAGGCCAACCAGTTCGACATTGCCCTGATTGTAGAAGCGATACTTCAGACCGACGTCAACATTATCGCTGACCGGAAGACGGACACCGGCCAGAGCCTGCCAGGCCAGACCCGAATCCGAGTCATCGACGTAGGCGAGCTGCGGGGTAACCGCGCGAACCTTGGCGCGACCGATGCCGACGCCGCCGCCGACGAAGCCCTGGAGGCCATCATCGGGACCGAAATCGAGCAGGCCGTTGAGCATGAAGCTCAGCGCGCTGGCGTGGCCGTCAAGGTTGGCACCCGAATAGGTGGTGCTCGACGAAACGTTGAAGGCATCGGCGCTGGCGCGGCGATAGCTGGCTTCGGCTTCGAGGCGGAAGCCACCGAAGTCATAGCCGACCGCAGCACCGGCATCGTAGCCGACCTTGGTGTTGAGCGTGCCGAAGCCCGGGCTGACCAGATTGTACATGTCTTCGACGAGAACGCCGCCGACATCACCTTCGATATACCACGAGTCATCGCGGGCCAGGGCCGGCGACGCGAGGGCCGTGGAGGCCAGCGCCATCCCAATGACGAGTTTGCGCATTATGGTTTTCCCCTTTTGATAGGATTGAGCCACCGAGTGCGCGATTGTCTAACTGCATAGAATTGCCCGCGCAAGCGCTCAAAAGCCCTGACTGTTGCATTTATGTCGCGATTTGTGCCGGCAACCGCACGAAACGACGCGAATTTGCACCTTGTACGCTGCAAGAGGGGAATTGGCCCCGATCGGGCCGGTTCGAATCATGCCATCGGTACGATCCCGGCCGTGGCCAGCGCTGCAATGATCGCGGCAATCGCGGTGCGGGATTCGGCGTCGATCGTGGTGCCGCCGGTCGGTGCCTGGGGCTTTGTGGCAATTCGCCATTGGCCGTGAAAGCGCATATCCTGTCCGCTCGCCAGGTTGAGCAGCCGCATTCCGTCGCGAGGGGCGGCAAACAGCCAGTTTCCGGCCTGACGCAGGGCGATCTTGCCGGTCTGCCCGGACCAGTCGCCGGTCGGATTGGTTCCGACCAGCCAGGCGCTGCCTTCGGCCGGAGAGGCAGGCGGCGTGGTCGCCTCGCCCTGGACGGCGAGATGCAGCAGGCCATCGATGCGCGCCGCAAGCTCGTTCACGAATCCTTCCTTCTGCGATTGACCGGCGAACAGCAGCGGGATTTCGAACCGTGGAGTGCGGACGTCGAACAGGGGGTCTGGCATGGCAAATTCCGATCAGGATTGGGGCGGGGCAACCAGCAGCGGCTCGGACAGGGCCCGATCGCCACGCTGGCGGATAGCGAACAGGCCGGCTGGCGCGCTCGCGACGAGGGTTGCGAGTGTCCCGGGCGGGAGGATGAGCTGCGCGGAGGAACATTCCCAGCGGGCGAGCACCGCATCGGCGGTTCCGAAGCTCACTTCGTAGGCTTCGCTCTGCTCGCCCAGTGGCACGTCGACCCCGTCCTGCCACAGCCATCCGCCGCGCGCGCGCCGCACCCAGCCGAGCTGGTGCGAGCCGTCGGCCGCGCTGGTCCAGCGGGGATGGACAGGGCCGGGCGGTCGCAGCCCGATCCCGCGCAGGCCGATCGCGCTCTGGGCCGGCTGGCTATCGCCCAGACCGATCGCCGCGATGATGGTGCCGGGCACTTCGCCGATCGCGTCGGAGCTCAGTTGAATCCCGGATCCATCAAGCAGAACAAAGGCTTCGCCGGGCTGGTGGCCGACAATGGCAGATTCGGTGCCGGCGCGGCCGCGCCACAGGCCTGACAGCTTCCACCGGCCCTGGCCGAGTGGTTCAGCCTGGGCGAACTGGAGGATTTCGTTGCCCAGCACGGCGCGGTTCGCCCCCATCGCCAACTGGCGCATGGTTGCTCCGGTCAATGCCAGGTCCGCGCCTGCCAAGTCGACCGTGACGCTCGAATGGCGATCGAACAGCAGCGGCGAGGCAGGGGGCAGCCCGGTCACCGCAGTTCCGATCAGGGCCCGGCTGCGTCCGGTCGGTCCAAGCAGCTGCAAGGCACCGTCGCCATGATCGACATAAAGCGCGGCACCGGCCCAGCCAGGGCTGGACGCAGACGCCCAGGCCATGGTCAGCGGTACCGGCGTGCCGGGGTTGCCATCCCATGGCAGTTCACAGGCGGCGAGCAGGGTTGGCACCGCAATCAGATCGGGGGCCTGGCTCGCCCGTCCCGGGTCGGCCGGTGAGGCTGACCCGGCAGCGAGCGGCGACAGTCTGGTCAGGGTGAGGTCAACGCCTTGTTCACGCCATTCCCATTCGCGCACCCGCCACAAGCCGGCGTGGCCGGGCAGTCTGACGGTCTGCCCAGGGCGCACGGCCGGGTCGAGCTGGGTGATTCGCCAGGATACCGTCTGCCGGCCCCAACTGGCGCGCTTGGCGGCGCGTTCAACTGCCTGCCGGGCCGATGCCGCATCGAGCGCGGCGGGCAGGTCGATCGTGCGCGGCTGACCGGGCAAGGGGCGCCCCGTCGCCCGTTGGGCGCCAGGCTGATAATCGCGATCGACATCGTAGTAGCGCAGCACCGCGACCGGCGCTTCGGATTCTCCGCCGCGCTTGCGCGAGAAGCCATCCTTGCCCCCGAAATCATCGATGTTGGAAGATGTTGCGGCTTCGGGCAGGACTTGTGCCGGGGTCTCGCGCAGATCGGGGCGCAGCACCAGCTGCTCGTCGCAGGCATCGCAATCGACCGGATAGAAGGGCTCGAGCGAGGCGAGCGTCTCTGCGAGCGGGCCTTCGTTGCTGAGCCCGGCGATCCCGGGCAGGGGCACCAGCGCCGAATGATCGGCGATTACCCCGTCGAGCAACTGGCCGAGTTCGAGCGGCTCGGTGTCGGCGATCACTTCGAACGACAACGAGGGGATGCGATTGCCATAGTCGGCCAGTTGCAGGTCCTCGAACACTGCATAGGCCAGGCCGCGATAGGCCGGACATTGCCCGGCCCCTTCGGCAGCCGCGATCAGCGGGTCGGGCGCCTGGTCGCCATGTCCCGCGTGCAGCCGGAATGTCCCGGCGGTCTTGAGATCGCCGGCCTCGCCGCGCAGCAGCTTGCCATCGGCCCAGATCCGTCCGACCGACAGCACCGGCCGGCTCGACAGGGCGACGGCGAAGCTGGCCGAATAGGTGTAATTGGTGGTGGCCGTGCCGCTCTTGCTGCTGCCCTGGCGATCCTTGTGCTCGACCAGATCGGTCGACCAGATGATCTGACCGGACACCCGCATCCGCCCGAACTGGCGGGGAATTGCCATGCCATAGCTCGACGTGGTGACCTTGAGCTCGCTGAGGCGCGGGCCTTCGCGGCCCTTGTGGCCGAAGATCATCGAATCGATCTTCTGCCCGGCAAAGGCGCCCAGCGCCGCGCCGATCGGGCCGCCCAGCATGGTGCCGACGGCGGTCAGGATTACGGTTGCCATGGTGGAAGGCTTTCAGCTTGGGGTTGCAGCCGCCAGTGACGGACCAGCTCGCCGCGCGGCATCGCAGGCTCGCTGACAACGCGGCGCAGGCCGGCGTGGGCGTGGATCCAGCAGCGATCCTGTCCGGCAATCGCCAGGTGGAACTGGGCGCCGGCGGGCTGGAGCAGGATGACATCCCCGGGCATGAACGGCGCGGCGGCCTCGGCCAGGCCGGAAAGCGCCGGATCGGGCAGCCACTGGTCGAGACGGCGGACCTTGAGGCTGTAACCAGCGGGAACCACGGCGACGCGCCCGATCCGCTCCATCGCCACGGCGAACAGCCCGAGGCAATCGAGCCCGCCGGCCGGATCGCGCCCGCCGAGCCGGAACGGAACCCCAACCAACGCCTCCGCCGCGGCGGCAAGCGCGCGGCCGGTCATGCCGAGGCCGAAGGGTAGCGGGTAACCAGATCGTTGCCGGGCAGATGCGGTTCGCCCTGGAAATTCAGGGCATTATCGAACCTGCTAGCGCAAGTGCCGATGGTCCGGTCGCAGCCCTCGCGCAGCAGCACGCGGGCGGCTGCCGGGGGCGCCCGGTCGAGCGGCGCGTCGAGCACCAGCCCGTCGGGCAGGGCCTCGACAATTCCCATGGTCAGCCCGGCATGCGGCCCGTCAAGCCAGCGCAGAGAGCCTCCGACCAGGTCTGCCGGGTCGATGCCCGGGCCGAGCTTGGCGGTGTTGGCCTCGAGATCGAAGCCCGTCACCGTCCCCTCGTGAGTAAAGCGCGCGGCGGAAAGGGTGCAGCCCGGCCCGCAGAAGACCGCCCGGCAGCCCGGACTGGTCCGCGGCACCGGATCGCGCTGCAGTTCGATCTTGCGGCTTTCCAGCCCGGCCGAGAACGTGCCGGCTTCCTCGACCACGGTGCCGATCGTGCCGCGGTAGATCGTGTGGCGCTCCAGGCTTTCCCAATCGACCAGCCCGATCAGCACCCGCGCCCCGTCGAACCGGCCCAGCGCCAGATCGGTCGCGGCGATTGAATCGTGGCTTAGCGCGCCCTGGACCTCGGCGCTGTCGGGTTCGAAATCGGTCGAGCGGCGGATTGCCGAAGGGACCATGCCGGGGGCCGCGCGGTGCAGCACCCCGTCGAACCACAGATCGCGGTCGTGGGTGGTGAAACCCAGGGTCACCCCGTCGCGCCGAATTACCCGCCAGAAGGTGGCGGCGGTTTCGAGCGGCTGCGAGAACCAGACCCGGCTCATGCCTCGCCCTCGCGGATCTCGATCACCGGCACGCTCGGCGCCTCGCCGGCGGCAAAGTCCGCGCCCGAAACTTCCAGCCGGTCGTCGGCAAAGCGCACCGGGACGTCGAACAG
>CAZNII010000008.1:0-19219 GCA_964573075.1 uncultured Novosphingobium sp.
CCCAGCAGCTTCTGCGCTTCCACTGCGAACTCCATCGGCAGCTGCTGCAGCACTTCCTTGGCGAAGCCGTTGACGATCAGCGCCACCGCCGCTTCCTGGTCGAGCCCGCGCTGCATCGCGTAGAACAGCTGGTCGTCGGAGATTTTCGAGGTGGTCGCCTCGTGCTCGATCTGGGCCGAGGGATTGCGAACCTCGATATAGGGCACGGTGTGCGCGCCGCAGTCCTTGCCGAGCAGCAGCGAATCGCACTGGGTGAAATTGCGGACCCCTTCGGCGCCCGGCGCAACGCGGACCAGCCCGCGGTAGGTGTTCTGGCTCTTGCCGGCGCTGATCCCCTTCGACACGATGGTCGAGCGGCTGCCCTTGCCGTTGTGGATCATCTTGGTGCCGGTATCGGCCTGCTGGTAATTGTTGGTCACCGCGACCGAATAGAATTCGCCGACCGAATCCTCGCCATTGAGCACGCAGCTGGGATATTTCCAGGTGACCGCGCTGCCGGTCTCGACCTGGGTCCAGCTGACCTTGCTGCGCTTGCCCTGGCACAGCGCGCGCTTGGTGACGAAGTTGTAGATCCCGCCCTTGCCCTCGGCATCGCCGGGGTACCAGTTCTGGACGGTCGAATACTTGATCTCGGCATCATCCAGCGCGACCAGTTCGACCACCGCGGCGTGGAGCTGGTTCTCGTCGCGCTGCGGCGCGGTGCAGCCTTCGAGGTAGGAGACGTAGGCGCCCTTGTCGGCCACGATCAGGGTGCGTTCGAATTGCCCGGTGTTTTCCGCGTTGATCCGGAAATAGGTCGACAGCTCCATCGGGCAGCGCACGCCCTCTGGAATGTAGACGAAGGTCCCGTCGGAAAAGACCGCGCAGTTCAAGGTGGCAAAGAAGTTGTCATGCATCGGCACGACCTTGCCGAGCCAGCGCTTCACCAGGTCCGGGTATTCGCGGATCGCTTCCGAAATCGAAAGGAAGATCACCCCGGCCTTTTTCAATTCCTCGCGGAAGGTGGTGGCGACCGAAACCGAATCGAACACCGCGTCGACCGCCACCTTGCGCGCGCCTTCCACCCCGGCGAGCACCTTCTGCTCTTCGAGCGGAATCCCCAGCTTTTCATAGACCTTGAGGATCTCGGGATCGACCTCATCGAGGCTCGAGAGCTTCTTCCTGGCCTTGGGCGCAGCGTAGTAATAGGCGTCCTGGTAATCGATCGGCGGAATATTGAGCTTGGCCCAGTCGGGCATCGGCATGGTCTGCCAGTGGCGGAACGCCTTGAGCCGCCAGTCGAGCATCCATTCGGGCTCGTTCTTCTTGGCCGAGATGAACCGGACGGTGTCTTCGCTCAGGCCCTTTTCGGCAAATTCGGTCTCGATCTCGGCCGACCAGCCGTGTTCGTAGTCGGCGACCTTTGCGGCCGCATCCCGCGCGGCCTGGTCCTTGAGCGGGGTGTCGGTCATCGCGCCGCCCCCGCCAGCTGGGTCAGCGAAACCCCCGCGAGGGCACCGCGCATCGCCTGGTTGACCACCGGCCAGTGCGGGCGGACCGTGCAGCAATCCTCCAGCCCGCAATCGCGCGCATCCTCAACACAGGCGGTCAGCGCGATCGGACCTTCGACCGCTTCGACGATATCGGCCAGGCTGATCGCCGCCGCCGGGCGCGCCAGTTTGAGTCCGCCCCCGGCTCCCCGCGCGCTGCGCAGCAGTCCGGCCGCGGTCAGCCGGCTGACCAGCTTCTGCACGGTCGGAGCGGGCAGGCCGGTTTCCTCGGCCAGCTGCGCCGCAGAAACGCGGCTTCCCCCGCAATGGCGCGCGGCCGCGGTCATCGTCACGACTGCATAGTCGGCCATGCTGGAGAGGCGCATGGTGATTCGGCTCCCGGTAAATCGGAGTGATTCGCTCCGGTTTCCCCTAGGCCGTTCCAGCCGCGCTGGCAATCGCCCAAAAACTGCGAAAAAAGAGCGGCTCCCGGGGAAATCCCGGAAGCCGCTTCTGAAGTTAGGATCTCGTTGCTGGAATGCCACGAGTCCTTCGGGTCGCAACGGTTGGGTACAAGACCACTGCCCAACCTGATTGTATGGAATCGACAGCTTGGCGACTGAAGAAGCCTCGAAAATGGATTGGAAACGTTCCCAAGTTGCCCGGTGGCAACAGTCGAAGCAGATTCGACAGATTCGCGCGCCGATGCCATAGGCGCTGGCCATGTTCTATTCGCTGCTGCGGCCGGTCCTGTTCCTGCTCGATCCCGAAGACGCCCACCGCCTGGCCCTGGCGGCGCTGAAGGCCCTGCCGCTGGCGGGCACGGAGCGCTGCGACGGAGCGCTGGCGACGCGGGTGGCGGGGCTCGATTTTCCCAATCCGCTGGGGATGGCCGCCGGGTTCGACAAGGACGCCGAAGTGCCCGATGCGCTGCTCGGCGCGGGCTTCGGCTTTGCCGAGGTCGGCTCGATCACCCCGCTGCCCCAGGCCGGCAATCCCAGACCGCGGCTGTTCCGGCTGGCCGAGGATCGGGCGGTAATCAACCGCATGGGCTTCAACAACGGCGGCGCGGAACAGGCGGTGAAGCGGCTGGCCCGGCGCCACGGCCGGCCCGGAGTGGTCGGGATCAACATCGGCGCCAACAAGGATTCGTCCGACCGGGTGGCCGACTATGCCACCCTCGCGCGGCTGATGGCCCCCTTGGCAAGCTATCTGGCAGTCAACGTTTCCAGCCCCAACACGCCGGGCCTGCGCGCGCTGCAGGACGAAGGCGCACTGGCGGCGCTGCTCGATGCCGTGCTCGAGGCGCGCGGCGCCGCGAAAGTGCCGGTCTTCCTGAAAGTCGCCCCCGACCTTGAACCCGCCGACATCGAGGCGATTGCCCGGATCGCGGTGGACAAGCAGCTGGGCGCGCTGATCGTCTCCAACACCACGATTTCCCGCCCGCCGCTGAAATCGCGCCATGCCGGTGAGGCGGGCGGCCTGTCGGGCGCGCCGCTCAAGACCCTGGCGCTGCAGCGGCTGCGCGATTTCCGCAAGGCGACCGGCGGGCAGGTGCCGCTGGTCGGGGTTGGCGGGATCGCCACTGCCGAAGACGCGTGGGAACGAATTCGCGCCGGGGCCAGCCTGGTCCAGCTCTACAGCGCGATGGCCTATGCCGGGCCGGGGATTGCCCGCCAGATCCTGCGCGGGCTGGAGCCGCTGATGCGGCGCGACGGCTTTGCCACCATTGCCGAGGCGGTAGGAAGCGAATAGCTAACGGATCCATGAAGATCCGTTTCCTCGCTCCGCTTGCCGTGCTGGCGCTTGCCAGCTGCGCCCCCGCCCCGCAAAGCGCCACTCTGCCGCCCAGGGCCCAGCTCTATGACAAGGGCATGGTCAGCGCCGCCGATCCGCGCGCGGCCGAAGCCGGGGCGGAAATGCTCCGCGCCGGCGGCAGCGCCACCGACGCCGCGATCGCCACCATGCTGGCGCTGACCGTGGTCGAACCGCAGAGCTCGGGGATCGGCGGCGGTGGTTTCTATGTCACCACCAATACCCGGGGCGAGATCGAGACGATCGACGGGCGCGAGACCGCCCCGGCCGCGGCCCATCCGAAATGGTTCTTCAAGGACGGGGTGCTGCTGAAGTTCCAGGAAGCCGTTCCGGGCGGAACCAGTGTCGGGGTGCCGGGCAATATCGCGCTGGCCGCCAAGGCCCACCGGGCCCACGGCCGGCTGCCCTGGGCGCGGGTCTTCGCCCCGGCGATCAGGCTGGCGCGCGAAGGGTTTGCAATCACCCCGCGGCTCCACGCCATGCTCAAGAGCAACGCCCGGGTCGCGGGCTTCTCGCCCGAGGGGCGCGCGCTGTTCTTCGGGGCCGATGGCCAGCCGTTGCCGGTCGGGACGGTGGTCCGCAACCCGGCCCTGGCCGACACGCTGGAAGCGGTCGCCCGCGAAGGTGCCGCCGCGTTCTATTCGGGGGCCAATTCGCGCGCGATCATCGGCAAGGTGACACTGGCCCCGGTCAATCCCGCACCGATGACCGAAGCCGACATTGCCGGCTATGTCGCCAAGGACCGCGCGCCGGTCTGTGGCAGCTATCGCGGCTACCGGATCTGTTCGATGGGTCCGCCCAGCTCGGGCGCGACCACGCTGCTCGCCACGCTGATCCAGCTTGAGCGGTTCGACATGAAGGCGCTGGGCAAGGACAATCCGGTCTCCTGGCACCTGATCGCCGAAAGCCAGCGGCTGGCCTATGCCGATCGCGCCCGCTATTCGGCCGATGCCGATTTCGTGGCCGTGCCAGTGGCCGGAATGATCGACCGCAAGTACCTCGCGACGCGATCGGCGTTGATCGATCCGGCCGGTTCGATCGCCGGGGTCAAGGCCGGCACGCCGCCGGGAGCCGAAAAGCTGTCGTTCGCCGCCTCGCCGCAGCTCGAGGAAGCCGGAACCTCGCACTTCGCGGTGGTCGACCGGGCCGGCAATGCGGTTTCCTATACCTCGACGATCGAAAGCCCGTTCGGATCGGGGATCGTCGCCGGGGGCTATTTCCTCAACAACGAACTGACCGATTTCGACATGAACCCCGCGCTGGACGGACGCCAGGTTGCCAACCGGGTCGAGGGCGGCAAGCGCCCGCGTTCCTCGATGACCCCGACGCTGGTGTTCGGCCCCGACGGGCGGCTGCGGATGGTGGTCGGCGCGGCCGGCGGGGTGACGATCCCGGCCCAGGTGATCCGCGCGATCATCGGGGTGATCGACTGGGATCTGCCGATGCAGGATGCGCTGGCGCTGCCGGTGATCTTCGCGCCGGGGATCGATACCGTCTTCGTCGAGCAGGGGTCCGCGCTCGAGCCGATGATCCCGGCGCTCAAGGCGCTGGGCCATGCCGAGGTGATGCCCCGCAATCTGCCGCTGAAAGCCAACGCGATCGAACTGCGCGGCAGCCAGGCCTGGGGGGCGGCCGATCCGCGCAGCGAGGGCCGCGCGGTGGCGGAGTAGGCTTGCCGCTGCGGTAAAGCGGGCCTAACGCTTTCCCCGGGACAAGGATGTGCTGCGAAAAAGGGGCGCTGCGCGTGGTTGATATTTCCGATCTGCCGAACACCGGCAACCTGGTGGAACTGCTGCTCAAGCGGGCCGATGCCAAGGGTGACAAGCCGTTCCTGTGGGCCAAGCAGGCCGGCAAGTGGCAGGCGATCAGCTGGGCCGAGGCAGTGCGGCAGATCTGCTGCCTGGCCGAATCGCTGCGCCGGATCGGCCTCAAGGACGGCGACCGGGTGATGCTGGTCTCGGAAAACCGGCCCGAATGGTGCATCGCCGATTTCGCGATCATGGCCGCGGGCTGCATCACCGTGCCGGCCTATGTCACCAATACCGAGCGCGACCACCTGCACATCCAGGAGGATTCGGGCGCGGCGGCGGTGATCGTCGCCAATGACAAGCTGGCCAAGCCGCTGCTCGGCGCGGTGATCCGTTCGGGCATTGCCAGGCATGTGATCGGGATCGAGCCGCTGCGGATCAGCCAGACCGGATCGTTCGAATATCACGAATGGCAGGACCTGATCGCCGGCGACGGCGCGAAGGAACGCCAGGCGGTCGAGAAGCGGATCGCCGGGATTGGGCGCAAGGACACTGCCTGCCTGATCTATACCAGCGGTACCGGCGGAAGCCCGCGCGGGGTGATGCAGCATCACGGCGCGCTGTTGATGAACGCCGATGGCGCAGCCCGCATCCTGGCCGAGGATTTCGGGCTCGACGAGGACGATGCCTTCCTCTCGTTCCTGCCGCTCAGCCATGCCTACGAGCACACCGGCGGGCAGATGCTGCCGATCTCGGTCGGGGCGCAGATCTATTACGCCGAAGGGCTGGAAAAGCTCGCCAGCAACATCGAGGAGACCCGACCGTCGATCATGGTGGTGGTCCCGCGGCTGTTCGAAGTGCTGCGCGCGCGGATCATGAAGCAGGTCGAAAAGCAGGGCAAGGTCGCCAATTTCCTGATGGACCGGGCGATGGCGATCGGCACCACCAGGGCCCAGGGCCGGGGCCGCTGGCGCGACAAGCCGATGGACCTGATCCTCGAAAAGACCCTGCGCCCCAAGATCCGCAAGCGCTTTGGCGGGCGGATCAAGGCGATGGTCTCAGGCGGGGCGCCGCTCAGCCCGGAAGTGGGGGTGTTCTTCGAATCGATGGGGCTGACCATGCTCCAGGGCTATGGCCAGACCGAGGCCGGCCCGGTGATCAGCTGCAACCGCCCCGCCGCGGGCCTGAAAATGGACACCGTCGGCCCGCCGCTCCACGGGGTCGAGGTGAAGATCGCCGAGGACGGGGAAATCCTGGTCCGCGGCGAGCTGGTCATGCACGGCTACTGGCGCAACGAGGCGGAGACCGCCAAGGCGCTGCAGAACGGCTGGCTCCACACCGGCGATATCGGCCACATCGACGAGGCCGGGCGGGTGGTGATCACCGACCGCAAGAAGGACATGATCGTCAACGACAAGGGCGACAATATCTCGCCCGCGCGGGTCGAGGGGCTGCTGACGCTCCAGCCCGAGATTGCCCAGGCGATGGTGGTCGGTGATCGCCGGCCCTACGTGGTCGGGCTGGTCGTGCCCGATGCCGAATGGGCGATCGAATGGGCCCAGGCCAATGGCGAGAAGTTCGACATGAAGGCGCTGCAGGACCTGCCGGCCTTCCGCAGCGCGGTCCGCGCCGCGATCGACCGGGTCAACCAGGACCTCTCGGTGATCGAGAAGGTCCGCCAGTTCGCCTTTGCCGACGAGCCCTTCACGATCGACAACGAGGAACTGACTCCCAAGCAGTCGATCCGCCGCCACAAGCTCAAGGCGCGCTATGGCGACAGGCTGGACGGGCTCTACAAGGGGTGAGCGAGCCGTCCGCGCAGCCGGCGATGTTGCAGGGCATCAAGGTGGTGGACCTGACCACCGTGGTGTTCGGGCCCTATTGCACCCAGCTGCTGGCCGACCTTGGCGCCGAGGTGACCAAGGTCGAGGCGCCGGGGATCGGCGATCCGTTCCGCTGGTCCGCCCCGGCCCCGGCCACCCCCAGCATGGCCCCCGGGTTCCTGGCGCTCAATCGCGGCAAGCGCTCGATCGCGCTCGATCTCAAGAACCCCGACGACAATGCGGTGATGCGCCAGTTGCTGGCCGAGGCCGACGTCTTCGTGGTCAACGTCCGCGGCAAGGCGCTCGAGCGGCTCGGACTGGACTACGAAACGGTCCGCCAGCTGCGCCCCGACATCGTCTATGTCCACTGCGTCGGGTTCGGGCAGGACGGCCCCTATGCCGATCTCCAGGCCTATGACGACGTGATCCAGGCCGCCACCGGCACGGCGACGCTGCTGCCCCGCGTCGATGGCGATCCGCGTCCGCGTTACCTGCCCTCGCTGATCGCGGACAAGGTCGCCGGGCTGCACGCCGCCTATGGCGCGCTGGCCGCGATCGTCCACCGCCAGCGCACCGGCGAGGGTCAGCGGGTCGAAGTGCCGATGTTCGAGGCCTTCGCGAGCTTCATGCTGCTGGAGCACCTTGGCGGGCAGACCTTCGATCCGCCGCTCGGCCCGGTCGGCTATGCCCGCCAGATCGATCCGCTGCGCCAGCCCTTCCCGACCGCCGATGGGTACATCAGCATCGTGATCTATACCCACGATGCCTGGGACCGGGCCTTTGCCCTGCTGGGCGATCCGGATTTCATCGCGCAGGAGCGCTACAATGTGCCCGGCGGGCGCGGACGCCACCAGGACGAGCTCTATGCCCGCCTGGCCGCGCTAACCCCGCGCTTCACCACCGCCGAACTGCTGGAAAAGTGCCACGCCGCGCAGCTGCCGGCCCAGCCGGTCCGCGATCTGGGCGACGTGATCGACGATCCGCACCTCAATGCAGTCGGCTTTTTCCGCCGCCGCGAACATCCGAGCGAGGGACGCTATGTCGAGCAGGCCCAGCCGGTCCGGTTCGGTGCCTATCCCGGGGGCGATGCCGCACCGCCGCCCAACCTCGACGGCGACGGCGCGGCAATCCGCGCGGAACTGGAGGCAATGGCCGCGAAGGCCTGAACGGGATTGGCGCTAGAGCCGCGCCAGCCAGAGTCGCAGCCGCGCAAACAGGCCGCGCTGCGGAGCCGGGTCTTCCGGCGGCAGGGCCGCGTTGTCGGCAGCTTCTGAGGCTGCGTCTTCGAGCCAGCCGATCCCCAACGGCCAGACCGGGCCTTCGGGCGCCGGGGTGGCTTCGCGCCGGACCGCGGGTGCCGGCTCGGGCTCAGGCCCAGGCTCGTCAATCGCCGGAGCCGGCGCGGCGACAAGCGCCTGGAGCCGTTCCTGAACACTGGTTTCGAGCAGCGCGAAGCCCGGTTCGGGCGCCGGCACCACCGACAATACCGGAATGCGCGGCGCGGCAGGCGCTTCGTGTTCCGGCGCCCGCGGCAGGCGCTCGCCAAACGGCTTGGGCGGCTCGGCCCGGGGCGCTTCGGGCGCGACCGGCTCGCTGGTCGGCGCGACCGGTTCGGGCTCTGACGAGACGGGTTCGGGGCGCGGCGGTTCGGGCGGGGTCGGCTCGCGCTCGCGCGATGCGGGCTCGTCCCGATCAGAACCGGATTCCTCGCCCCATTCGTCCCACTCGTCCCAATCGGGCGAGGGTCCGAACTGCTGCGGCGGTTCGGGATCGCGCGGGCCCAGCATGTCGCGGAAATCCCAGCTCTGCTTCGGGGGCTTCTTGGTCATCAGCGGCCCGCCCGGCATCGGGATGATTCCGCTATCGGCGAGTTCGGCCGGTGCGGCCGCCGCCGCGCGTTCGGGCTCTTGCGCGGGGGCCTGATCGCCATGGATCAGCCCGCGCAGGTTGGCATTGCGCAGCGCGGTTTCCTCGGCGGTTTCATCGAGCACCAGCACGGCTCGCTTGCGGGCGCGCGGGATGCCGGTGACCAGCAACGAACTGTAGCGCGGCCCGGGTACGCCCTGGCCGGCCGGAATTTCTTCCTCTTCGGCCGCCTTGATCGCGTGTTCGGGCATGCCCGCGACCGGCGCGTCGAAATAGGGATAGACCCCGTTGCTGCCGGCCATCACGCAGAGCGGGCGGGGCAGCCCGTCGCGCTCGACCCGCTCGCCCACGGCCTTGACCAGCAGCGCCGAAAGCAGGCAGGCGCCCAGCGATCCGGCACGGATCTCCTCATCGTCGGGTTCTTCGCTGTCGAGCAGCCGGGCCTCGAGCCCGGCCAGCGCGCCGTGCAGGTCGTCGATCCCTTCGAGCGAAAGCACCTGTTCAACCGCTTCGGTTTCATCAGCCCAGGTGCAGCCGTGATAGGAATAGCCGTCGAGCAGATCCTCGCGCGAGCTGTGCGAGAAGGGATAGGCCCGGTCGGTGAAAAAGCCGGTATCGATCAGTGGCTTGAGCCGGCCTTCGGGATCGGGGCGGGGCAGATCCTCACCCGGCCAGCCGAAAGCGACCGACACCGCGGTGATCGGCCAGCCGGGCTGGTCAAGGCGGGCGATCGCATCGCCCAGCGCGTCCCAGCCAGAAATGTGCAGATCGCCGGATTGCACGGTCAGGAAGCGTTCGGGCAGAATCCGGCCGGGTCCGGCATAGGGCACCAGCAACAGCCGCAGCTTGTCGATCGCCTCGTCCGGCTTGCCCAGCCGCAGGCGTCCTTCGATCACCCGGCGAAAGGTTTCTTCGTTCAGCCCGTCGACTGTGATGGTGCTCACTGCGGGTTCCCCGGCGTTGCCTTCACGCAGGGATATTCGCGCAATGGTTGATTTGGAGTTACGATTGCAGCGGCAATTCGCTGCGGACAGTCAGGAATCGAAAAGGGCCGGCACCGGCGGTGGTCCACACCCGCCGGCACCGGCCCTTGATCGCAGAAGCGACGCGCTTACTTGGCGGCTTCGGTCGAAGCTTCGGCAGCGTCGGTGGCGCCGGCAGCGTCGTCCGTCGCAGCAGCCGAGGTGTCGGCAGCAGCAGCGGTTTCTTCGGTGGTGGTCGCTTCTTCCTTCTTTTCGCCACCGCAAGCGGCGAGGGCGAGCGAGCCAGCCGCGATGGCGGCGAACAGAGCAATCTTCTTCATCTGGGAATCCCCTTGTGTTAACCCTTGCCCGCCATGGGCGAGCGTCGCGCGGTTTGCCCGGTTCTTGCGCGCTTGTCGATTCCCAAATTCACTTCAATGAAAATAGTTGAGTTACGCGGCCTCTTTTTCGACCCATTCCGGGAAGAACGAAGGGGCCCGGGCCGACCAACCGGGAGCGGTGGCGGCCGCCTCGCTGATCGATTGCAGCAGGTGCTTGCGCTGTTCCGGGCGGATCTGCGGCAGCGCCGCGGCCGCGCAGAAGGCCGAGGGCAGGAACGGGCGCACTTCGGGGCCGAGCAGCCGTTCGTAAAGGAAGCGGAAGGCCGAAAAGCAGGTCAGCCGTTCCTGGGCCAGGTCGAAGGCCGCGATCCGGATCAGCTTGCCGATGAAATTTTCGAGCGATTCGAACCCGCTGTCCGAAGGCACGGTGCCGCGCAGGCCTTTCAGTTCCTGATAGACCACATACTGGCTGCGGATCGAGGCGGTTTCGGCCGCATCGCGGGCCCACAGCTTGAAGGCATCCTGCCGGCCCAGCCCGACATCGAGGCTGCGCTTGATGTAGCGCTGCTCGAAAGGCGTGAAACTGGCGAATTCGCGCAGTTCGGCGATGGTCAGCGATGCGGTTCCGGTATTGGCCATGGTGAAGCCCCCAATTGCTTACGGGGGCAGATCACCAGAATATGGTAACCATCCGGTTAACCATGATGGTCAGATAAGGCCTGCCAGCGGGCTGGAGGGATCCGCGTACTTGCGGGTAGCCATTCGTCCGGAAAGATAGGCATGGCGCCCGGCCTCGACCGCCAGTTTCATCGCCCGGGCCATCCGCAGCGGGTCCTTCGCCTCGGCAATCGCGGTGTTCATCAGCACCCCGTCGCAGCCCAGCTCCATCGCCACGGCCGCATCGCTGGCCGTGCCGACCCCGGCATCGACCAGCACCGGCACCGATGCGCCTTCAACGATCAGGCGGATCGTCACCCGGTTCTGGATCCCCAGCCCAGAGCCGATCGGCGCGCCCAGCGGCATCACCGCGACCGCGCCGGCGTCTTCCAGCTGCTTCGCCGCGATCGGATCGTCGGTGCAATAGACCATCGGCAGGAAGCCTTCCCTGGCGAGCACTTCGCAGGCCCGGATCGTTTCGACCATGTTCGGGTAGAGCGTGCGCGCTTCGCCCAGCACTTCCAGCTTGACCAGATCCCAGCCGCCCGCCTCGCGCGCCAGCCGCAGGGTGCGGATCGCATCTTCGGCGGTGAAGCAGCCGGCGGTATTGGGCAGATAGGTGATCTTCTTCGGGTCGATATAGTCAGTCAGCATCGGCGCCTTGGGGTCCGACACATTGACCCGGCGGACCGCGACCGTGACGATTTCCGCGCCCGAGGCCTCGACCGCGGCGGCGTTCTGTTCGAAATCCCTGTACTTGCCGGTGCCGACGATCAGTCGCGAGCGGAAAGTGCGGCCGGCGACGGTCCAGCTGTCGTCCGCCGGGCCCTCTCCCCCGCCGACGAAATGGACGATCTCGAGCACATCGCCATCGCCCAGCGCGACTTCGCCCAGGGTCGAGCGCGGGACGATCTCGCCATTGCGCTCGACCGCGACCTTGGCCGGATCGAGTTCGAGGCTGCGGACGAGGTCGGCGATCGAACCCGGCGCGGCGCGGCGCGGTTCGCCGTTGAGTGTCAGGGAAAGCGAAGCAGTCATGCCTCGCACTTAGCGATCAATCGCCCAACCGCAAGTTGCTAAGGTGGGCCCAGCCGAGCAGCGCCACCCCGAACAGGGTCAGGACCGCTTCGGCACTGGAATGGCCGAAGAACAGCGCCCCCATCATCAGCCCCAGCCCGACCCCGCCGAACTGCATCGGGCGCGGATCGCCGTGGCGCATTACGCCGATGCCAAGCGTCACAGTGCCGACCAGGATCGCCAGGACCAGGCCAACTTGGTGAATGGCCGGATCGAGCAGCAGCTCGCCGCCCAGACCGAGCCCGGCAACCAGCAGCAGGCCGGCGACGCAATGCAGCGCGCAGAGCCCCGAGAGGAGCACGCCGAACCGGTCCAGCCGGTTGCGAATCAGGACCATTGCCTTTGCCATCGTCGCGCCCATGTATGTGACGGTGTAACATCATTCAACCCCGACGGTGCAATTCGCCGGAAACGGCTTGCGCTTTGTCGCGCGGCGCAGCACTAGCGCGGGCCATGACCGCGCCGGATTCCGCCGTTCCCGCCCCGCGCCCGCTGGCGCTTGTCCGCTGGCTGTTCGCCGTTGCCGCGCTGATCGTGGCAGTCGTGGTGGTCGGGGGAATCACCCGGCTGACCGAATCCGGGCTGTCGATTACCGACTGGAAGCCGGTGACCGGGGTGATCCCGCCGCTGAGCGAGGCGCAGTGGCAGGCCGAGTTCGAGGCCTACAAGCAGATTCCCCAGTATCTCGAGGTCAACGGCCCGGCCGGCATGACCATGGCCGACTACAAGTTCATCTACTTCTGGGAATGGTTCCACCGCTTCCTGGTGCGGATGGGGCTGGGCACGGTGTTCCTGGTGCCGCTGGTCTGGTTCTGGCTGCGCGGGGCGATTCCCGCCGGCTACAAGCCGCGGCTGGTCGGCCTGCTGGCGCTCGGGCTGCTGCAGGGCGCGGTCGGCTGGTGGATGGTCAAATCGGGCCTGCACGGCGGGGCCGACGTCAAGGTTTCCCATTTCCGCCTGGCGGTGCACCTTTCGCTGGCGCTCAGCGCGCTCGGCTATGCGGTGTGGACCGCGCTCGACCTCAGGGCCCTGGCCCGGGGCGAGCCGCCGGCGCGGCTGACCCGGCTCGGCCTGCTGGCACTGGGCGCGCTGGCCCTGCAACTGGTCTATGGCGCGCTGGTGGCGGGGATGCGCGCCGGGCATGTTTCGGGGGGCGGGTGGTTCTACTGGGGCTCGTGGCCGCTGATGCAGGACCGGTTCTTTCCGGCCGGAATCGACTGGTCGCGCGGTGTGGTGCATGCGCTGACCGGCGACCCCTTTCTGGTGCACTTCATCCACCGCTGGTGGGCCTGGTTGGTGGTAGCGGTGTTGGTGCTGACCGCCCGCCGCCTGCGCCCGCTCGACCGGCGTGCCTCGATCGCGATTCACAGCCTGTTCGGGACCCAGATTCTGCTGGGAATCGCCACGGTGTGGAGCGGGATCGCCCTGTGGCTGGCCGCCGCGCACCAGTTGACCGGCGCGCTGCTGCTGGCCGCGACGGTCTGGGGAGCGCATCTGCTTGGCCGCGCAAGTAAATGAATTTCAACGTCGATTTGCAGTTTCAAGGGCGCGGACAGACTGTCGGCGGGCCGCCCCAGGCTGCCGCCCGATCCGTAGAAATGCTTGACGAACGCCCGTCGGCCTGCGCCAATGGCACCGGTCGCTCGCGCTTTGCCCCGCCCCGGCGGAAGTGGCGCGGGTTGGCAGAGGAGGCAGGGGTGTTGTTCAATCTCGACGCCGCGATGCTAGGTCGCGCCGTTTCGCGCCTCGCCGCGGCGCATCTCCTTGATTCCACTATTGTTCAATCGAGGGTAAGCGCGTCGTGAGGGGCCGTGCTCTGCTACTGGCCGGCGTCGCTGCGCTGCTGCCGGTCGCCTTCGGCGGCGCCTGGGCAGAAGCTCCGGCCCAATCCGCCGCGGCCAGGTTTACTCCGCCCACGACGCCGCTGGTACTGACCCGCTCGGTGATCCGGGTGCTGGCGGACGGCAAGCAGATCGTGGTTACCCGTCGCTATGCGATCCGCTTTGTCCCCGAAGGCGATGGATATCGCCTCGAAGGCGAGCAGATCGACGCCCGGGTCGAAGCGCCGCCGATCCTCGCCAGCCTGGCCGAGATCGAACGCAAGCGGATCGAAAAAGGGCTGTTCCCGGCGCGCCTCGATGCCCATGGCATGATCCGCGAAGGAGCCCAGGCCCTGCCCGATCCGGCGGTCCGGCAGGCTGCTGCTGCCCAGGGTGCCCGGATCATCGGCGGTGCCCCGATCGCGCTCGAGGCCAAGCGCGAACGATCTGCTCTGCTGAACCAGGTGAGCAGTATCCCGGCCACATCGGCATGGCCGGCCTTCCTGTTCAATCCCGGTCATGAGGAGCGGGTCGAGCGCCGCCGGGTGGCCTTGCCCGGCGGGGACGAAGGCGAAGTCGAAGTGCGGATCCGCGCTTCGGCGCTGATGCCGTGCGGACTGCCCGGCCGGGTCGAACGGGTTGTGACGACCCAGCTTGCCGGGACCAGCCGGGTAAGCCGCGAAGTGTGGACCATTGCCGCGGCAACACCCTGACGGTATTATTTTACCTCTCGGCAGAGGCGCGGAAAACTTGACTTTCCATCGCCATTGAACGAATGGGCCGCCTTCCCGCGGGCCCGGCTGGCCGGATTCGCGGCAACAGCCAAGGGATTATCCAGCCATGAAGGCGCTCAGCAAGCAGACCCGGTCGATCAAGCCGGCCGAGGTCGAAAAGAACTGGCATCTGATCGATGCCGAAGGCCTGGTGGTCGGCCGCCTCGCCGTCATCGTCGCCAACCTCCTGCGCGGCAAGCACAAGCCGAGCTTCACGCCGCATGTCGATTGCGGTGACCATGTGGTCGTGATCAACGCCGATAAGGTGAAGTTCACCGGCAACAAGCTCAAGCAGCAGACCTACTACAAGCACACCGGCTATGCCGGCGGCATCAAGGAAGTGACCGCCGACAAGGTTCTGGCCGGCCGCTTCCCCGAGCGCGTGCTCGAAAAGGCGGTGGAACGCATGATTCCGCGCGGGCCCTTGGGCCGCGCCCAGATGCGCGCCCTGCACCTCTACGCCGGCACCGAGCATCCGCACGGTGGCACCCAGCCGCAGCCGCTCGACGTTGCTGCCATGAACCGCAAGAACAAGGTGGGCGCGTAATGTCCGAAGAAACCGTCACCGATCTCGCCGATCTCGGCACCATTGCCGAAACCCCGGCCCCTGCCGCTCCGGCCGCGCCGCTGCGCGACAAGGAAGTCGACGCCCAGGGCCGCGCCTATGCCACCGGTCGCCGCAAGGACGCCGTGGCCCGCGTGTGGATCAAGCCCGGTTCGGGCAAGGTCACCGTCAACGGCCGCGACCAGGAAGTCTACTTCGCCCGTCCGACCCTGCGCCTGGTGATCGACCAGCCGTTCCAGGTTTCGGATCGCGCCGGCCAGTACGACGTCGTCGCCACCGTCAAGGGCGGCGGGCTTTCGGGCCAGGCCGGCGCCGTTAAGCACGGTATCGCCCAGGCTCTGGCCAAGTTCGAACCGGCCCTGCGCGGCGCAGTCAAGGCTGCCGGGTTCCTGACCCGCGACAGCCGCGTGGTCGAGCGCAAGAAGTACGGCCGGGCCAAGGCCCGCCGCAGCTTCCAGTTCTCGAAGCGCTAAGGCCGGCGGCTCAGGCCGTTTATGCGAATTGGGGGTCGGCCGTAGGGTCGGCCCCTTTTTCATGGGTCGAGGGGAGAAGGCCGATGACTCACAACCCGACCGGGACCAGCCTGGGGCATGGCAGTCAGGCCGCCCGGTTGGAATGGCTGCGCGGCGCGCTTGGCGGCATGCTCGGGCTGGGGCTGGCGGCGCTCGTTTCGCATCGGCTGCTGGCGGGCGATCCCGCCCTGCCCTGGCTGATCGCGCCGATGGGGGCATCGGCGGTCCTGCTGTTTGCCGTGCCGGCCAGCCCCTTTTCCCAGCCGTGGCCCGTATTTGGCGGACACCTTGTCTCGGCCGCGATTGCTCTGGCGTTGCACGGGCTGGTGCCTGATCCGGCGCTGGCGGCGGGGCTGGCGGTGGGCGCCGGAATCGCGGCGATGAGCCTGCTGGGCTGCCTGCATCCCCCGGCCGGGGGCACCGCCATCCTGATGACCGTTTCGAGCCCGGCGATCGCTGCCGCCGGCTGGCGCTTCCTGGCCGCGCCGGTGGCGCTCAATGCGGTCCTGCTGCTGCTGGGCGCAACGCTGTTTCACCGGCTGACCGGGCACTCCTACCCGCACCGCACCGCCCCGGTTCGGGCTCCGGTTCCGGCTGAGGCGCATTATGATCCGGCCGACCTCGAAGCCGTGCTCGACGATTGGGACGAAGTGCTGGCAGTGAGCCGCGACGACCTCGACGCCCTGATTCGTGCGGTCCTGCAGCGCGGAGCGGCGCGCGAAAGCTAGCCGAAGGTGCAATGCCGGACCGCTAGCCCGCCTTCTTCGCTCCATTCCAGCCGGTTATAGCCCGGCGCGGTCGAGCGCAGCCGCTGCGAAAGGGTCCCGGCACCGATCATCCGGATCGGCAGCCCATCCGCTTCGACCGTCAGATCGAAGGCATCGTGGACATGGCCCGACAGCACAGCCTGGGCCCCGGCTCGCGCCAAGGCCGCAAGTGCCCGCTTGCCTCCGCGGGTCGATCCCGAACTGGCCAGCCCGGCATCGAGCAGGGGGTGATGGCAGGTAACCAGGCGCAACGGCCGCGACTGGACATGGGCCAGGCCCTGCAGCGCGGCATCGAGATCGCGGGTGGCGACCCGGCCTTTGGACCAGTTGAGCCGCCATTGCGCCGCAGCCACCGTGCGCAGCGGCACCACCGCCAGCTGGTCCAGCCCCGGATCGCGCTCGACCGCCGCCTTGAGCGCGCGGAATTGGCGCCAGGGGCGGAAGGTTCGGGCCAGGGGGTACCAGTAATAGGGCACGTCGTGATTGCCGGGCTCGAGCAGCAGCGGGACAGGTACCTGTTCGAGCCAGTCGCGCGCCAGGGCGAATTCGCGGGCCGTGCCGCGCATGGTGAGATCGCCGGTGCACAGCACCGCCGCGGGCCGGTCGCGTTCGACCTCGGCCATGAACCAGGCCAGGGCCGCGCGATCCTCATACCCGAAGTGGAGATCGCTGGCGTGGAACAGGACGAGCGGCGGCGCCATCACATCCGTCCCGACAGGATCAGCCAGGCCGAAGCAAAGTTGACCAGGCTGTAGCAGCCATAGAACCAGGCCCAGCCGGTGCCGCCTGCCGACAGCGCCAGCAGGGTGCCGAGCAGCATCCCGAATTCGAGCACCAGGGTGAGCCGCCCGCCCAACGGCCTGAACAGCCAGGCCAGCTGGCTCAGTACCGGATGCCCGCTTTCCAGCACCGCCTTGTGCGCGGCGAAATTGGCAATGCCGAGCAGGAAGACAAGGAACAGGGCCATCCCGGTTCCCTTAACCGAGTCGCCGCGCTTTGACCAATCCGATCGAGCGCCTTGTGTATTATCTAAACAATACACTCGCCGGTCGCCATTGGCGGTTGGTCGAGCCGGAGCGGCGTTCGTCCGCCCTCGCGGGACCTGGATCGATGCGGACTGGAGCCGATCACCTGGCGCCCTATCCCTGTGGCTGGCGCTTCCCGATCCCCTCTCGAACGCGCCCCGGAAGACCACCGAAGGAGACATGCCATGATCCGGTTCCCCCGCACTGCAACCATCCCTGCCGTCGCACTCGCCCTGCTCGGCACCACCGCCGCCCGGGCCGAGACGGCCGAAGTTCGCTATGCCGATCTCAATCTCGCCTCGCCAGCCGGCAAGGCCGAGCTCGAGCGCCGGGTGGAAGTGGCCGCCCGCCGCGCTTGCCGGATCGAGGCCCCTGCCGCCACCCGCATCGCCGATCGCACCGAAGTGGAGCGCTGCAAGGCCGAGGTTCGCGCCCAGGTTGCCGCCGCCCTGCACCAGTAAGGCGGCGCCTGCGGGCCCGGAGCAGCGCAGTCCCCCGCTCCGGGCCCGTTATTGCAAGTCCGATCGCCAAGGCGGCCGGCGCGTCAAACCGAAAACCCTATCTGCCCGCCATTGCCTTGGCCTTGGCCAGATAGGTCCGCCCGATCCGCACCAGCGAACCGTCGTCCAGTTCGGCCGACCACACCCCCAGCCCGTCGTGGCGCAGGCCCCTGATCCGGTCGCGGCGCAGGATGGTCGAGCGATGCAGGCGGATGAAGCGTTCCGGATCGAGCCGGGCTTCGAGCCCTGAGACGGTCTGGAGCAGCAGGTACGAGCGGCTGGCGCCGTCCTTCTGGCCGACATGGAGCCGGACATAATCGCGCTCTGCATCGATCCGGTCGACATCCTCGGCCGAGATCCGCAGCAATTCCGAACGGTAGGGCACCCAGAATTCGCTGAGCCAGTCCCCTCCGCCGGCGGCGCGGCGGCCGCGCCGGGCAACCGCCCGGGCAACGGCGCGTTCGAGCCGTTCCGGAGTGACCGGCTTGAGCACATAGTCGACCGCCTCGAGATCGAAGGCCTCGACCGCGAAATTGTCATGCGCGGTGACGAAGATCACCGCCGGAGCATCGTCCTGGCGGGTGAGCGCCCGGGCGACGGCAAGGCCGTCAAGCTCTGGCATGGTCATGTCGAGCAGGACCAGATCCGGCGCGAGCGCTCCGATCTGGCGCAAGGCGGCGGCGCCATCCTGGGCGGTTCCCGCAACCTCGATCGAGGGAAGATCGCGGCAGATCAGTTCCATCCGCTCGAGCGCGAGGGGTTCGTCATCGACGATCAGGGTTTTCAGCGGCCGGGGCGCGAGGTTATCGGGCATGGCGTTCCAGCGGCAGGCGCAGCACCGCGCGCCATCCTCCTTCGGTACCGGGGCCGACAGCCAGGCTCGCTTCCTTGCCATAGCGCGCCCCGAGCCGGTCGCGGACATTTGCAAGGCCGATCCCGAAGCCGGCCCGGCCGCCCTGCGGCACACCGGGGCCGTTGTCGCTCACTTCCACCACCAGCCGGCCATATTCCTCGCGCGCGGCGATCGTGATCGTTACCGGCTGGCGAGTCGGGGCGACGGCATATTTGACCGCGTTCTCGACCAGCGGCTGCAACAGCATCCCCGGCAGGCCAGCATCCTCGAGCTCGGCCGGGATGTCGAAGCGGGTCACCAACCGATCGGGAAAGCGCACGGCCTCGATCTCGAGGTAGGCGCGCTGCAGGGCGACTTCCTGCTCCAGCGTCGATTCCCCGGTCGGATCTTCGGCCAGACTGCGGCGGTAGAATCCGGACAGGGTCTGGATCATCTTTTCGGCTGCCTGGCCCTTGCCGGTCATCACCAGCGCGGACAGCGAATTCAATGTGTTGAACAGGAAGTGCGGATTGACCTGATAACGCAGGCTTCTCAGCTCCGCCGCCTTGGCCGCGCGCTTGTATTCGCCCTCGCGGCGCTCGGCGGCGCGGGCCTGTTCGGCGGTGACCATGGCGAAATAGAGCGCGGCCCAGGCCAGCAGCAGGAA
>CAZNII010000008.1:19319-43094 GCA_964573075.1 uncultured Novosphingobium sp.
CGCGGCCGGCAGCATCACCACCAGGGCGATGCCCATCTTCAGGCCGATCCGGGCATTGTCGAACAGCCGCAGGATCATCCAGGCCAGCGCCGTAACCGCCATCCCGGCGAGCGTGACCACGCTGCGCAAGGCAAGCATTTCGGTGAAATAGGCGCGATCGAGCAGCAGGCTGCGCAGCGTGATCAGCGCGAGGTAGCACAGCCATAGCCCGGCAATCGACAGCAGCACGGTCCGCGCCGGGACACGGGCAGGTTGGGCGGTGAATTCCTCCATCAGACTTTCAGCCATAGCCTGAGCGGGAGCAGGGCGGCCAGCAGCTTCGTCGAGACGACTCGGGCCTTGGTCGATGCACTGCTAGGCACCGCCGGCAGCAAAGGGCTCGGCCCGGTCAACCCATTCCCAGCCGCCGAAACCGCCGCGAACCTTGCCGGGCGCGGCATTGAGCCGCTCCACCGCACCGTCGCCAAGTGCCGCAAGCCAGACGCCCTGATCGTTCCACAGCCAGGCGAGGCGGCGGTCAGCACCGGTTTCGCGCAGCCTGCGGGCAACGGCGACATGCAGCACGGTCGAAAGGTACTTCGCCGCCGGGCGGTATTGCACTGTCAGCGGTTCGCCATTGGCGGTCAACGCGATCGAACAGGCGGGCGGAGAGCCGGCGGTACTATCGATTGCCAGATCGATCGCGACAGTATCGATCCGCAAATGCGGCCCGGTCAGCCGCGCAAGGTCGGCGATCTGCGCAGCGATCGTTTCCTCGTACTGCTCGGCCTTGCTGTCGTGAAAGGCAAGATTGCCGAGATGTCGGGACGGATCGAAGGCCTGATCATAGTAGTCCGCCTCGAACAGCGCGGTCAGCACCACTTCCTGGTTCGGAGTCTCGTCACGCTCGGCGATCGGGCCGTGGAGCGACCGCGGATCGGGCGGCTCCGGCGCGAACACCCCTTCAGCGGCAAGCGCGGCAACGATCCGCCGCACGCTGGCCGCGCGGGCACTGGCCAGGGCTGGGGCCGGCGCAGCGGCACGGATCGGCGTGGCCGGAGCGGGCGATGTTGTGAACGAGGCGACCAGATCGAACGCGTTCCAGACCGCATAGGCTGCACAGGCAGCGATGAACACGGCCATCGCAATCAGAACGGGCATGCCCGCCGTCAGCCAGTCGCGCAGGAAGACCAGCGCGGCGATCGCAGCGACGATCGCCGCCGCAATGCGAAGGCGCCGATTCACCGCGCGAGCAGCCCTTCCCTGGCGATCTTGTCGCGCCAGACCAGCGGGGCGAGCTGGTGGACATTGTTGCCCTCGCTATCGACCGCAACCGTCACCGGCATGTCTTCGACCGTGAATTCGTAGATCGCTTCCATGCCGAGGTCCTCGAAAGCGACGACCCTCGCTTCGCGGATCGCCCGGGCGACCAGGTAGGCTGCACCGCCGACCGCCATCAGGTACGAAACCTTGTGCTTGGCGATCACCTCGGTCGCACCCTGGCCGCGCTCGGCCTTGCCGATCATGGTCAGCAGGCCCAGTTCGCACATCATGTCGGTGAACTTATCCATCCGGGTGGCAGTGGTCGGCCCGGCCGGCCCGACCACTTCGCCCATCACCGGATCGACCGGCCCGACGTAATAGATCGCCCGGCCCTTGAAATCGACCGGCAGGGCCTCGCCCTTGGCCAGCATGTCCTGGATCCGCTTGTGCGCGGCATCGCGCCCGGTCAGCATCTTGCCGTTGAGGAGCAGCCGGTCGCCCTGCTTCCAGCTGCGCACTTCTTCGGCGGTCAGACTGTCGAGATCGACCCGCTTCGCCGCCGAATCCGGCGCCCAGTGCACTTCCGGCCATTCCTTGAGATTGGGTCTTTCGAGGAAGCTCGGGCCGGACCCGTCGAGCGTGAAGTGGGCATGGCGGGTGGCGGCGCAGTTGGGGATCATCGCCACCGGCTTGCCGGCGGCATGGCACGGCGCATCAAGGATCTTGACGTCGAGGATCGTCGAAAGCCCGCCGAGACCCTGGGCGCCGATGCCCAGCGCATTGACCTTGTCGAAGATCTCGATCCGCATCGCCTCGATGTCGTTCTGGGGCCCGCGCTGCTTCAGCTGGGCCATGTCGATCGGCTCCATCAGCGCCTGCTTGGCGAGCAGCATGCAGTGTTCGGCGGTGCCGCCGATGCCGATCCCCAACATCCCGGGCGGGCACCAGCCGGCACCCATCTGGGGCAGCATCTCGATCACCCAGTCGACGATATTGTCGCTGGGGTTCATCATCTTGAACTTCGACTTGTTCTCGCTGCCGCCGCCCTTGGCCGCGACGTCGATCGAAACCTTGTTGCCCGGCACCATGGTGACGTGAAGCACGCACGGCGTGTTGTCGCGGGTGTTGCGGCGGGTGAAGGCCGGATCAGCCAGAACCGAGGCGCGCAGCTTGTTGTCCGGATGGAGATAGGCCCGGCGCACCCCTTCGTCGACCACTTCCTGCAGCGACTTGCCGGATTCCAGCCGGCAGTCCTGGCCCCATTCGACGAAGACGTTGACGATCCCGGTGTCCTGGCAGATCGGGCGGTGACCTTCGGCGCACATCCGGCTGTTGGTAAGGATCTGCGCGATCGCGTCCTTCGCGGCCGGCCCGGCTTCGGCCTTGTAGGCCTCGCCCAGCGCGCGGATGTAGTCCATCGGATGGAAATAGCTGATGAATTGCAGCGCGTCGGCCACGCTTTCGATCAGGTCCTGTTCGCGGATCGTCACCATGTTCACGGCTCACCTCGCATGATTGGGGCATGACTTCGCCGCCCCCATAGGCGCGGCAAGGCCCTGCCGTCAAAGCGCTTGGCGCGCAACGGCGCTTCGCCTAAGAGGCAAGGGAATTGCGTTGCTGTATTGCCTGTGCAATACGGCTTGTCCGAGGCTACCCATGACCCTTGCCGCCGAAGCCATCGTTTCCCAGACCGAAGATCTTGCCGCCGCGCGCCGCGCGATGATCGACAGCCAGTTGCGCGTTTCCGGGATTAACCAGGAATGGCTGCTGGCGGCCATGGCCCGGGTCCCGCGTGAGGATCACGTTCCGGTTGCGGCCCGCGGCCACGCCTATATCGACCGGGCGATTCCGCTGGGCGACGGCCACGCCCTGCCGGCCCCGCTGGTCGAGGCGATGCTGCTCGCAGAAGCTGCCCCGCAGGCCGATGACAAGGTGCTGGTGGTCAGCCAGAGCACCTATCTGACGGCGCTGGTCGAACCCATGGTGCAGTCGGTCGATACGGTCGATGCAGCCGGCGCGCTTGCCCTTCAATCGATGCCTGTCTATAAGCTTTTGCTAATAGATGGTGCGATCGAGCAGCTGCCCGAAAGCCTTGCATCGGCACTGATGGAAGGCGGCCGGGTGGTTACCGGGCTGGTCCTGAGGGGCGTCACCCGGCTGGCTGCCGGCAGCAAGAGCGGCGGCGCAGTGGCTCTTGCTCCGCGCGCCGAAGTGGGAATCCCGGTGCTGCGCGAATTCGCCGCACCCAAGGCTTGGAGTTTCTGAGGTTATGGCAAGGCCCAGCGGTTCGAGGATTGCGCGCCACGCGCTGATCGCCGGGATGGTGGCAATGGTCACCGCCCCGGTGCTGGCGGACGATCTGCGCGAGGCGCTGGTCATGGCCTACAACACCAATCCGACCCTGCAGGCCGCCCGCGCCCAGCAGCGCGCAGTCGATGAAGGCGTGCCGATCGCCCGTTCGGCCGGGCTTCCCTCGCTTTCCGGCACGGCCAGCTACAGCGAATTCGTCGATGGCAGCAGCGGCAATCCGCTCGCGCCCGACCGCAACCTCGACGCCCAGCTCAATCTCGGCATGCCGGTCTATGCTGGTGGCGGGATCCGCAATTCGGTCCGCGCCGCGGAAACCCGGGTCAATGCCGGCCGGGCCGATCTGCGCGCCGCCGAAAGCGGCCTGTTCTCGCAAGTCGTCGCGGTCTACATGGACGTGATCCTGGCCGAAGCGGTGGTCAAGCTGAACCGCGCAAACGTCCAGCGGCTCGAAGTCAACCTCCAGGCGACCCGCGACCGGTTCGAGATTGGCGACCTGACCCGCACCGACGTGGCCCAGTCGGAAAGCCGCCTGGCGACGGCTCGCGGCCAGACCCGCACCGCCGAAGCCAACCTGATCGCCGCACGCGAACGCTATATCCAGATCGTCGGCAAGGCGCCCGAGAACCTGGCCCCGCCTCCGCCGCTGCTGGGCCTGCCCGGCAGCGCCGACGAAGCCGTGGCGATCGCGCTCGATTCGAACCCCGATCTGCTCGCCGCACGCCAGCGCGCCAAGGCCGCCGGATTTGACACGGCCGCCACCGGAGCGAGCCGCCTGCCCAAGGTCTCGGTCTTCGCCAACAGCGGCTACAACGATTATCTGGGATCGAACCACATCGTCGGCGCGGTTCAGAGCACGACCAGCACCACGGTTGGCGTCCGCGCGAGCGTACCGCTGTTCCAGGGTGGCCTGCCCTCAGCCCAGCGCCGCCAGGCCCAGGCCCGCGAAAGCGCGGCGCTGGAGCAGGAGATCGGGATCGAGCGTTCGGTAATCGCCGCAGTGCGATCGGCCTATGCCCAATGGCAGGCGGCCGAAGCGCTGATCGTCTCCTCACAAGCTGCTGTCGACGCGGCCGAACTGAGCCTTGAGGGCGTGCGGGCCGAGAACACCGTCGGCAACCGCACGATTCTCGACATCCTCAATGCCGAGAACGAGCTGCTCAACGCCCAGGTCCAGCTGGTTACCGCCAAGCGCAACGCCTATGTCGCCGGTTTCAACCTGCTGGCGGCGATGGGCAAGGCCGAAGCGCGCGACCTTGGGCTTGATGGCGGCGCGCTTTACGATCCCGATGTCAACTATCGGAACGTGCGCGGAAATATCTGGGACTGGGACGACAACCCGGCACCCCGCGCGAAGGCGACGCGAACCGTTGACACCAAGGCGCAGGACGGTTCAGTAACCGGAAAGTGATTCTGTCCCGCGGTGGGACGGCTTGGGGAATTGGGCGATGCGCCAGGCTGGTGAACCCTCGGTCGAGGAGATCCTCGATTCGATCAAGAAAGTGATCGCGCGTGACAATCGCGCCGGCGCCGCCGAAGTCCGGCGCGAGCGTGAGGAGCGCGGGTTGGTGGCCGATGCACCTGCCCAGGCCGATGATGAGGACGTGCTCGATCTGGGCGCAGTCGGCGAATTCGTCGAAGACGAGGCGGAAGAGGCCGATGCCCCGTTGCTCGCCAGCCAGACCGCCAGCTCGATCAGCGAATCGCTCGCTGCCCTGGCGGTGATGGCCGAACCGCGCGCCGCGCCGCAGATCGTCCGCTCGGGCGAAACCTCGCTCGAAGGGCTGGTGCGCGAAATGCTGCGCCCGGCGCTGGCCGAATGGCTCGACAAGAACCTGCCGCCGCTGGTCGAAAAGATGGTCGCGGCCGAAATCGCGCGGATCGTCGGCAAGAAGGGCTAGAGCCGGGCCGCAACTGCGGCTAATCCGGCGCCATGAAGAAATCCTGCATCGCGCTGTCAGCGCTCGCTTTCGCCCTGTGCGCCGCCCCGGCATTTGCCGGCGACGCGCCCCGTCCGATGACGGTCGAAGACCTGATCACCCTGAAGCGCGTCGGCGCCCCGGCCGCTTCGCCCGACGGGCAATGGGTGGTGTTCCAGCAGACCGACACCGATCCCAAGGAGTACAAGCGCTCCACCGGGCTGTGGCGGGTCGCCGCCAAGGGCGGCAATGCCGAGCGGATCGCCGACCTGCCCGAAGCGGGTGAGAACAGTCCGGCCTTCAGCCCCGATGGCAAGCGGCTCTATTTCATCTCTGACAAGAGCGGGAAGGACCAGGTCTGGTTCCTCGACCTTGCCAATCCCGCCGGAGCGCCGGTCCAGGCCAGCGATTTCAAGGCCGATGTCGCCGGCTTCGAAATCTCTCCCGACGGCAAGCGGATTCTGGTCTGGGGCGATGTCGCGCGCGATTGCCCGACGCTGGGCTGCGATGCCAGCGGCGATACCAGCCAGCCGGGGCCGGGTTCGGGCCGCCATTACAAGCACGGCACCGGGTTCGTCCGGCACTGGGATGCCTGGGAAACCCCGGGTAACTACAGCCGCGGCTTCGCGCTCGAGCTTGGCACCGATGGCAAGATTGCCGGCAATGCCGTGTCGCTCGATGGCCCGCCGGGGGTGCTGACCGGCGATACCCCGTCGAAACCGATGGGCGGCGGCGAGGAAATCGCCTGGGCGGCGGATTCGAAGAGCGTGTTCTTCGCCGCGCGCCAGGCCGACGCCCGCGAGCCGCTGTCGACCAACCTCGACGTGTGGCACGCGATGCTCGACGGCAAGGCTCCGCACAGCCCGACCAAGGCCAACCAGGGAATGGACACGCTGCCCACCCCCTCGCCCGACGGCAAATGGCTGGCCTGGGTGGCGATGGAGCGCCCGGGCTACGAAGCCGACCGCCAGGTGGTCTGGGTGATGGAGCTTGCCACCCACCAGAAGCGCGCCCTGACCGCCGGGTGGGACCGCTCGGCCGGCTCGCTCGCCTGGACGCCCGATTCAAAGGCGCTGATCGTGACCGCCGAGGACGTGCTCGATACCCCCGCTTTCCGGATCGAACTGGCCAGCGGCAAGATCACCCGCCTGAAACTCGCCCCGAAGGGCCAGGGCGAAGGGCACATCTCGAACCTGACCCCGCTGGCCAACGGCGCGGTGCTCTATACCCGAGACAGCGTTTCGGCCCCGGCCGAGGTGTGGATCGCCGAAAAGGGCAAGGCCCCGCGCCAGCTTTCGCATGCCAACGATGCCCAGCTGGCCGCGCTGGTACCCCTCAAGAGCGAGCGGTTCAGCTTCAAGGGCGCCAATGGCGATACCGTCTGGGGCCAGATCCACATGCCGGCCAATGCCGCCGGCAAGCTGCCGGTGCTGCTGTTCGTCCACGGCGGGCCGCAGGGCAGCTTTGGCGACGGCTGGTCGTTCCGCTGGAACCCGCGGGTCTTCGCCGCCCAGGGCTATGCCGTTGTATCGGTCGATTTCCACGGGAGCACCGGCTACGGGCAGGCCTTTACCGACAGCATCAACCAGGACTGGGGCGGCAAGCCGCTTGAGGATCTGAAGCTCGGGCTCGATGCCGCGCTGGCCGGGCGACCGCTGCTCGATGGGTCCAGGGCCTGCGCGCTGGGTGCGTCCTATGGCGGCTACATGATGAACTGGATCGAGGGGCAATGGCCCGACCGGTTCAAGTGCCTGGTCAACCACAACGGCGTGTTCGACGCGCGCGGCATGGCCTATTCGACCGAGGAACTTTGGTTCGACGAATGGGAGCACGGCGGAAAGCCCTATTACGAAGACCCGCAGGCCTACGAAAAGTGGAACCCGGCCAACCACGTCGAAAAGTGGAAGACGCCGATGCTGGTGGTGCTGGGCGAAAAGGACTTCCGCATCCCCTACAGCCAGGGACTGGGCGCCTTCACCGCCTTGCAGCGCAAGGGCGTCGAAGCCGAACTGCTGGTCTTCCCGGACGAGAACCACTGGGTGCTCAAGGCGAAGAATTCGCTGCAATGGCACCGCACGGTGATGGCCTGGCTGGACCGCTGGCTGAAGGCGGGGAACTGAAGCCATGGCCCGCCCCGACGCTGCCCTGCTCGATCCGGCACGCTATCCCTTCGCGCACACCATCACCACCCGCTTCGCCGATATCGACCCCAACCAGCACCTCAACAACGTGGCGCTGGCGGCGATGATGGAAGACGCGCGGGTGCGCTTCAACATGGGGATCGGCAGCGCGATCCGGATCGGCGAGCGGAGGGCGATGGTCGCCAGCGTGGCGATGGAATACCTCAGCCAGGGCCATTTCCCCGATCCGGTGACGGTCCACTGCGCGATCGAGCGGGTCGGCAATTCGAGCTGGACCGTGGTGCAGCTGCTCGAGCAGAACGGACGCCCGGTCGCCTTCGCACGCTCCGCGCTGGTCGCGATCGCCGATGACCGGCCGACTCCCATCGCGGAGGACTATCGCCAGGTGCTGGCGGGTTGGAGCCTCAAGCCGTGAGTGCCGATCCGGCCGAACTGGCCCGCGCCCGGGCCGCGCTGGCGCTGAACGGAGGGGAGAAAACCCGCCGGCACATCTTCCTCTGCGCCGAATCCGAAAAAGGCGAATGCTGCTCGGCCGAAGTCGGGGCGCCGGCCTGGAAGTTCCTCAAGCGGCGACTCAAGGAACTCAAGCTCGATCGCGACGGCGGGATCGCCCGGACCAAGGCCGATTGCCTCAAGATCTGCGCGGCCGGGCCGGTCGCCGTGGTATATCCCGAGGGAGTCTGGTACCATTCCGCGACCGAGCCGGTGCTCGAACGGATCATCCAGGAACACCTGGTCGGCGGCACCCCGGTTGAGGAATTCCGGCTCTATCCGGCCGACCGGGATCCGGCTCAACCCTGACTCGCCAAGCCGCGCGGTTCATGGCATCATTGCTTTCCCAGAAACAGAACCCGGGAGAGGCGCCATGACAATTGCGCGACTGATCGAGGGGCGGCAGGGCGAAATCGTCAGCTGCGACAGTACCACCAGCGTTGCCGATGCGGTGAGACTTCTGGCCGAACGGCGGATCGGCGCGGTGCCGGTGTTCAGCGGCGGCCGGATCGTGGGGATCTTCTCCGAACGCGATGTCGTCTACCAGCTGGCGGCGCACGGCCCGGCCATGCTTGAACGCAGCGTCGGGGAAGTGATGACCTCGCCGGCGATCACGGTCGAGCCGGGCACCGACGTGCTTGACGCGCTGGGGCTGATGACCCGCCGCCGGATCCGCCACTTGCCGGTCACCCAGAACGAGGCGGTGACCGGGTTCGTCTCGATCGGCGACCTGGTCAAATACCGGATCGAACGGATCGTGGCCGAGGCCGAGGCGATGCGGAGCTATATCCAGAGCGCGTGATTCCTTGCCCGCAGGCCCGGCACGCCCTACATCGGGGTCATGGACGCCCCGACCATGACTCTCAGCCCATCCGCCGCCGCGCGCGTCGCGGCGATTGCCGCGCGGCAAGGCAAGCCCGCGATCCTGCGCCTCTCGGTCGAAGGTGGGGGCTGCTCGGGGTTCCAGTACAAGTTCGGCCTGGCCGATGCGGCGGAAGGTGACGACCTGGTGGTCGAACGCGACGGCGTGACCCTGGTGGTCGATCCGGTCAGCCTCGACCTGGTTGCCGGCAGCGTGGTCGATTACGTCGAATCGCTTGGCGGCGCCGCTTTCAAGGTTGAGAATCCGCAGGCGGCCTCGGGCTGCGGCTGCGGTTCCAGCTTTGCGATATGATTGTCTCGCCTGACGGCCGATCCAGCACCGGCCCGCGCATCGCATGAAGATCGCCACCTTCAACATCAACGGGATCAAGGCGCGCTTGCCGCGGCTGCTTGAATGGCTTGGGGAAACCCGCCCGGCGGTCGCCTGCCTGCAGGAAATCAAGACCCAGGACGAAGGCTTTCCCGCCGCGGAGTTCCACAAGCTGGGCTATCACGCGCTGTGGCATGGGCAAAAGGGCTTCAACGGCGTGGCGATCCTGGCCGACGGGACGACTCCGGTCGAAGTGCAGCGCGGCCTGCCCGGCGAGCCGGAAGACGACCACGCCCGCTATCTCGAGGCCGAGGTGTTCGGCACCCGCGTGGCCTGCATATACCTGCCCAACGGCAATCCCCGGCCGGGGCCGAAATTCGATTACAAGCTGCGCTGGATGGACCGGCTGCGCGCGCGGATGGCCACGATCCGGGCCGAGGAAGTGCCGGCGGTGGTGCTGGGCGATTTCAACGTCATCCCGCACGATTGCGATGTCTGGTCGCCCAGGGCCATGGCCGACGATGCGCTGATGCAGCCGCAATCGCGCGATGCCTATTTCCGCCTGCTTGGCGATGGCTGGACCGACGCGCTGGCCACGCACAACCCCCAGGGCGGGGTCTGGACTTTCTGGGACTATCAGGCCGGGGCCTGGCAACGCGATCACGGCTTTCGCATCGATCACGCGCTGCTTTCGCCCGAGCTGGCCGACCGGCTGGTCGCCTGCGGCGTCGACAAGGCGCACCGCGGCCGTGAGAAGGCCAGCGATCACGCGCCGGTGTGGGTCGAATTGCGACCGGAGGCCTAGCCCGAAATGAATAGGGGCAGGCACGCGGCCCGCCCCGTCATCGAACTGTCGGTCCGATCAGCGATAAAAGACGTGATTGTCGATCCGGCCGACCCGGCGCAGCTTCCAGCCGGGGCTGACATAGGCTGCGTGGAAGAACAGCGCGCCTTCGACCGGGCTGTTCCAGGCGTTCGAATGGGCGATCTGGGCGATTGCCACGGCGTTCTTCCACTGCCGCGAGCCCTTGGCGATCCCCGGCATCGAATTGCCGCGGACGAACGAGAACTGCGAAGGCTGGAACACCACACCGCAATAGGAATTGGGGAACCGGCCCGACTTGGAGCGGGCCACGATCACCCGGCCGACCGCGAGCTGGCCGGTCAGCGATTCGCTCTTGGCTTCGAAATAGATTGCGCCGGCCAGGCAGTGCAGCTCGCGCGAGAGTTCGGCAGGCTGCGGCTGGGCAGCCACCAGGGCGGCGAGCGAGGCGGGCTTGACGGGACGAGCTTCGGGCAGGACTTCCGGTGCATCAACCGCGGGCAGGCGAGCCTCGGCGGGAAGCGACTGGGCGACCGGCTGGGAAAGGGTCTGGATTGGTTCCTGGATGGCGACACGGGCGGTCTTGCCCTGTGCGGCCGCGCCCGAACCACCGGCGCTGGCAATTACGAATGCAATCATCGTGGCCACCGACAGAATCGAGGCCTGGTGGAGCTTGCGGCTCATCTTGTAGTCTTTTTGGGCGGTGGACGCGCCTGGCGCAGGGTGGTTGGGCGACGAAACCTGCCGGTCTTTCCCCCAAGCCGGAAATCCTGCCGGCTGCCCCCCGTCTGCGTGCTTGCGAAAAAGGCCTCAGTGCCCCCTTCACCGCCTGCGCGTCAAAGAGTGGGGCGCCTTTGATTGTGCAGCGCAGCAAAGTCAACCCATCTTGTCGAGTGATCCGATGAACCGTTCACCATCCGCGATATCCAGTTCGACTATCCACAGATCCGGGTCACGATGGCCGCGACGTTCCAGGTACTGGTTAAAATCGAGTGGATTTTCAGCGTCTTGATGGAGGGTGCAGCGCCATTGGCGGCCTGCTTCGGGATCGGGAATCCGCTCGAACAGGCGGGCCGGCGCGCCCTTTTCGGTCAGGACGACAAGAATCGTGCCCGTTTCGCGTTCGCCTTTGCGGAGCACTGCGGCGAACCCGCCGGCGGCTTCGACTGCCCTGATCAGGCCCGAAACCTCGAGCTGTGCGGGCAAGCGCGCGGTTATTACGCGGCGTCCTTTTCGATCGAATTGACCAGCAGGCCATAGAGCGCTTCGGCTCCCGGAGCCTCACCCAGCGCCCGGTGCATTGCCTCGTCGCGCATCAGCCGGCTGATCGCAGCCAGGGCATGCAGATGCGCCGCGCCGGCCGCTTCGGGCGAAAGCAGGCCGAACACCATGTCGACCGGCATGCCGTCAGCCGCGTCGAAGGCCACCGGCGTGGCGAGCCGCAGAAAGGCGCCGACCGGGCGCCCGAGATCGGGAATCCGCGCGTGCGGGATTGCCACCCCGCGGCCGAACCCGGTCGAGCCGAGCTTTTCGCGTTCCTCGATCCGGTCGAGCACGAGCACCGGGTCAAGCCCGTAAACCCCGGCGAATCGCTGGGCGAGCTGTTCGAGAATCGCCTGCTTGCTATCGGCTTCGATCGTGCCGACGGCTTCGGGCATCAGAGTGAAAAGTGCAGTCATTTCAGGCGGTCGATCCAGTTTGCGCGACAGGTGCGGACGACGTCCGCGGTTGCGGGTCTTGCCGCTTCATGCCCCCCTCGCCCGGTGGAACAGCGCGCGCCTTTAGCCTGCGCGTCAGTTTGGTTCAACCCACCCGATCGAACCGTCCCCGCGCCGGTAGACCATATTATGCTTGCCGGTGCCAGCGTTCTTGAACAGCAAGGCATTGGTGTTTCTGAGATCGAGCATCATCACCGCGTCGGAAACCGTCGCTTCGGGCACGTCGACGCGGGTTTCGGCGATCACCACCGGAGCATCGATCGTCACTTCCTCGGCCTCCTCGTCGGGCTCGACGAAGACGGTGTAGGCCGCTTCCTCGGTCCGCATCGCGTGGGCCGACTGGGCCGAGCGATCGTTGATCCGGCGTTTGTAGCGACGCAGCTGCTTGTCGATCTTTTCGGCCGCCTGATCGAGCGCGACGTGGGCATCCTGGGCAATTCCCGCGCCCTTCAGCACCACGCCCTGCATCACATGGGTCACGATATCGCAGCGAAAGGCGGCGGCCGGCGCGCGGTTGAAGGTAACCGCGCTGGACAGCGCCTTGGGGTAATACTTGTCGACAATCGCGGTCAGGCGCTCCTGCGCATGGGCCTGGAGCGCTTCACCGGTTTCGATCTGGTGGCCGGATACGCGAATGTCCATGGATTACCTTCTCCTCTTCATTGTCCGCGATCGGGTTCAGTCGTTCCATAAAGGCGACTTGACCGTTTCGAGGAATGCGGCGTGGGCCGCGAGTTCGGCCTCGCTGGCGGCGTGCGGCCGGGCGGGGCGGAAAGTGCGTTCGCGCCGCGGCGCGGACAGTACGGCAATTTCGATCACTTCGGTTTCGGCGGCCAGCGACAGGCCGATCTGGCGGCCGCCGGTCAGTTCGACATAGACCTGGGCGAGCAGTTCGGCGTCGAGCAGCGCGCCGTGCTTGGTGCGGTGGCTGCGATCGATCCCGTAACGGGTGCACAGCGCATCGAGCGAGTTCTTGGCCCCCGGATGGCGAACCCGGGCCATGGCGACGGTATCGACCATCCGTTCGCGGCTGAGCGGCGGCAGCCCGCACATTTCCAGCTCGGAATTGACGAATCCGAAATCGAACCCGGCGTTGTGGGCGACCAGCTTGGCCTCCTCGCCGATGAATTCGAGGAATTCCGCCGCCTTTTCATGGAATCGCGGCTTGTCCGACAGGAAGGCGATCGACAGGCCGTGGACCCGCTCGGCTTCGGCCGGCATGTCGCGCTCGGGATTGAAATAGCAATGGAAGGTGTTTCCGGTCGGGACCCGGTTGACCATTTCGATGCAGCCGATTTCCACCAGCCGGTCGCCACTCTTGGGATCGAGGCCGGTGGTTTCGGTATCGAAGATGATCTCTCGCATTACCCTTCCGATATCTGCCTGTTGGCCCGACGATACAAGAGGGCAGCGCTAATTTTCGCGTCCGGTGATCCGGTGGACAAGGCGCTGCACCGCGTGGCGCGTTTCGGCCAGGCTGGTGCCGGTATCGATGACGTAATCGGCCCGCGCCCGCTTTTCCGCATCGGGCACCTGGAGCCTGAGGATCTGCTCGAACTTCTCGACCGTCATGCCCGCACGGGCGAGGACCCGCTCGCGCTGCTGATCGGCCGGGGCGGAAACCACGGCGACCGCATCGAGCCCGTGGTTGCCGGTCTTTTCGAAAAGCAGCGGAATGTCGAACACGATCAGCGGCTGATCGGCATTGTCGGCGAGGAAGGTGCGGCGCATTTCGGCGACTTCGGGATGGACGATCGATTCGAGCAGCTTCAGGGCCTCCGGATTGCCGAACACCGCCGTGCCAAGCTTTTGCCGGTCAACCCCCTGCGGTCCGGTGGTGCCGGGAAAGGCGCGCTCGATCGGGGCCAGGCAGGCCCCGCCCGGGCCCTGCAGCTCGTGAACCGCGGCATCGGCATCGAACACCGGCACCCCCAGCCCGCGGAACATCGCCGCCACCGCCGACTTGCCCATCCCGATCGAGCCGGTCAGGCCGAGAATGAAGGGTTTGCTCATCGGGTCAGGATCTCCCGCAGTTCGGCATCGTGCTGACGCGGGGCGGGTTGGCCGAAGAACTTCTCGAACGCCACCGCGGCCTGGCCGATCAGCATGGCAAGCCCATCGACCGTGGCGAAACCGCGCCGACGCGCCTCCTGCAGCAACGGCGTGTCGAGCGGGTGGGTGACGATGTCATAGACCACCGATCCCGGCGGCGCATGGCTGAAATCGAACGCCAGCGGCGGTTGCCCCGCCATGCCGAGCGGGCTGGCGTTGACCACCAGGTCGAGCAGACCCTGGCGATCATCGAAGGCAAAATCGGTCCGCGGGGCGAAATGGGCCAGATCGACCGCATGATGCTCCTGCCCCGGGGCCAGCTCGTCGAGCAGGGCCCGCGCCTTGGCCGGGTCTCTCGCCGCCAGCACCAGGGTAAAGCCCGCATCAGCCAGCGCCGCGACGATCGCCCGGGCCGCACCGCCCGCGCCGAGGATCCGGGCCATGCGGTAGAGGTGGCTGCGCCCCAGCATGGGTTGCAGCGGTTCGAGGAAGCCCGGGGCATCGGTGTTGAATCCGGTCAGCTTGCCGTCCGCATCCCGCACCACGGTATTGACCGCGCCGATCCGGGCGGCCTGCGGGTCGATTGCATCAAGGAAGGCCATCGCCGCCTGCTTGTGCGGCATGGTGATGTTGCAGCCGCGCCAGTCGGGATCGGCCCGGCGGGCGGCGAAATAGTCGGCCAGCCCGTCCGGCGTGACGTGACAGGCGCGGTAAACGGCGTCGATCCCAAGCTTGTCGATCCAGAACCCGTGGATCGCCGGGCTCTTCGATTGTGCAATCGGATCGCCGATCACTTCGGCATAGGCCTGTCCTGAGCCTTGTCGGACCGGGCGGGTCATGTCGGCAGTTCCCCCAGATCGCGCAATGCACCAAGCACCGCGAGCAACGGCATACCGAGCACCGTAAAATGGTCGCCCTCGATCGCCTCGAACAGTTGCACACCACGCGCCTCGATCCGGAACACCCCGACGCAGCCGGCAACCGCCGGCCATTCGTGGCCGAGGTAACTGGTGATGAAGCGTTCGGACAGCGCGCGCACGCGCAGCCGGGCCAGCGCAGCATGCCGCCAGAGCACCGCGCCTCCCCGCGCCAGCGCCGCCGCGCTGTGCAGCTGCATCTCCTTGCCCGAGAAGAACCGCAGGTGTTCGGCTGCTTCTTCGCGGCTGGCGGGCTTGTCGAACCGGCGACCGGCGACTTCGACCAGCGAATCACTGCCCAGAACCAGCCGGGTTGGCTGGCTGGTCGAAACCGCCAGCGCCTTGGCCTCCGCCAGCGCCAACGCGACATTGGCCGGTGCACCGCCGACCAGCGATGCTTCAAGCCCGCGTTCGTCGATCCGCGCCGGGATCGGCTCGAACGAAACCCCCGCCGCCTCGAGCATCGCCCGGCGCGAGGCGCTCTGCGAGGCGAGGATCAGGCTCATTCGGCGGTACCGTCGCGGGCAGCGACGAATTCGTTGTAGAGGTTGATGATCGCGGCAGCGGCTTCCTCGATCGAACGGCGGGTGACATCGATCACCGGCCAGCCGTTGTCGGCGAACATCCGCCGGGCATACTGCACTTCGCGCGTCACCCGCTCGTTGTCGACATAGGCGGTTTCGGGCGCCTGGTTGAGCGAGAGAAGGCGGTTGCGGCGGACCTGGACCAGCCGGTCGGGCGCGGTGGTCAGCCCGACGACCAGCGGGTGCTTCAGGCCGAACAGCGCCGGGGGCGGCGGGCTTTCCACCACGATCGGGATGTTCGCCACCTTGTAGCCGCGATTGGCGAGGTAGATGCTGGTCGGGGTCTTGGAACTGCGCGAGACCCCGGCGAGGACGATATCGGCCGCTTCCCAGTTCTCCCAGCCGACCCCGTCATCGTGGGCAATGGTGTAATGGATCGCCTCGACCCGTTTGAAGTAGGCCTCGTCCATCGCGTGCTGGCTGCCGGGGCGGGCCTTGGGATGCTGGCCCAGCGCATCGCCGAGCGCCGCCACCGCGGCATCGAGCACCGGGACCATCGGCAGCCCCAGTGCCAGGCAGCGCTCTTCCAGCCGGGCGCGGATTTCGGCATTGGCCAAGGTGAACATGACCAGCCCGGGATTTGCCCCGATCTCGCCCATGATCCGGTCGAGGTGCTGCTGCGAGCGGACCATCGGCCAGAAATGGCGGATGACCTCGGCCCCTTCGAACTGGGCCAGCGCCGCCTTGGCCAGCATCTCGAGCGTTTCGCCGGTCGAGTCCGACAGGAGATGAAGGTGCAGGCGCGGCATTGGCTGGCTGTTGGGCCCCTGTGGATGATTTGCCGCATAAACCACGGGACCATTGCGGGCACAAGTTGCGAGGCGGATTCCACCCGCGCTGCCCGTTTCCCGATCTGGTCTTTGTGGACAGGTGGATTGTTTCCCCCACAGGCTGGGGACAACGGGGAAAAGAGTCGGTTGACGCGGCGCCGGCGCGATTCGCAATTTGCGCTTTGCCCTGTTCAGCGCGGGAGAAATCCGGCAAGGGCGCCTCATCCCCGCTTTCCACAGGCCAACTACACCTGAATCCTTTTTATAGAATCTAATTTGTATTTGATTGGAACCCGACGCGATGCCCGGTTTGCTCCTCGATACCCTGCGCGGTGAGAACGTCCGTCCCCGGCCAGCATGGCTGATGCGCCAGGCCGGCCGCTACCTGCCCGAATACCGCGCGCTGAGGGCCGAGAAGGGCGGATTCCTGGCGCTGGTCTATGACAGCGAGGCTGCGGCCGAAATCACGATCCAGCCGATCCGGCGTTATGGCATGGACGGGGCGATCCTGTTTTCCGACATCCTGATCGTGCCCTATGCGATGGGCCAGGATCTTGAATTCCTGGCCGGCGAAGGCCCGCACCTCTCGCCGCGGCTGGCCGATCATGCCCTGGCTGGCCTTCACGCCGTGCCAGAGCGGCTGAGCCCGATCTATGAGACGGTCAAGCTGGTCAAGACGCAGCTGCCGGCGGGCAAGACCATGCTGGGTTTTGCCGGCAGCCCGTGGACCGTCGCGACTTACATGGTGGCGGGCGAGGGCAGCCGCGACCAGCATGAGACGCGGGCCATGGCCTATCGTGACCGCGCCGGGTTCCAGGCGATCATCGATGCGATTGTCGGTGTGACGGTGGAATACCTTGCCGGTCAGATCATGGCCGGGGCCGAAGCCGTGCAGCTGTTCGATTCCTGGGCCGGGAGCCTCGCCCCGGCCGAATTCGAACGCTGGGTGATCGCCCCGAACGCGGCGATCGTTTCGGCGATCAGGGAGCGGTTCCCACAGGTTCCGATCATCGGTTTTCCCAAAGGCGCGGGCGAGAAACTGCCGGCCTATGCCCGCGAGACCGGGGTTCAGGCGCTCGGGCTCGACGAAACGATCGATCCGCTCTGGGCGGCCAAGGCGCTGCCCAGCGGTCTGCCGGTCCAGGGCAATCTCGATCCGCTGCTGCTGATCGCCGGTGGTGGGGAAATGGAACGCCAGGCGCTGCGCGTGCTCGAGGCCTTTGCCGACCGGCCGCACATTTTCAACCTCGGTCACGGGATCGGCCAGACTACCCCGGTGGAGCATGTCGGCGAGTTGCTCAATCTGGTGCGCAACTGGCGGGGTTGATGCTGCGGAAATGAACACCCCGCCACTCCCGAGGGAAGGGAGCAGCGGGGTGCGCGTTTCAGGGTCGGGCAGCGATCAGAAGCGGTAGTTCACCACTGCCTTGACGTTGTGGATGGCGGCGCCCGGCTGCACGAAGATGTCGCTGTTGGGGCTGACCACGTGGATCTCGCCGTTGCCGAAATCCATGTATTCATATTGCACGCCCAGCGAGAGCTTGGAGCCCAGGGCCATTTCGGCGCCGCCGCCCAGCATGTAGCCGTACTGGGTTTCCTTGGCGGAAATCAGCGTGCCGTTCTGGTTGTGGCCGACCTCGAACTTGCCGATTGCCAGACCGCCCTTGCCGTAGAGGATCAGTCCAGGCGTGGCGAACGAAAGGCGCGGGCCGATGCTGGCATTGAAATCGCTGTTGCGCCAGAACACGGTGCCCGGCGCGTTGCTGGTCGACTGGCGCTTCTGCCCGGTAAAGCTCATGGCTGCTTCGGCACCCAGGCCAAGGCTGCCCATCTGCTTGTTGTAGCCGATCTGCAACCCGCCGGCGAAGCTGGCGTCATTGAGATCGGTGACGGGAAAACCGTCATAGCTGTTGTAGGGTGTATAGGCGGTCATGTCGCCCGATGCCCACGAGCCGCCGGCGTTGACCCCGGCATAGACGCCGTCCCAGCGTTCAACTCCGGCATCCTGCGCCAAGGCGGGAGCAGCCGGAATGGTCATGGCGGCCAGAACGATCACAAACTTCTTCATCACTTTTCCTCCTGTTGGCGGTGGGTCGCTTCCACCCTGTCAACCGATGTATATTAGTATAATAAGATATAAATGTATTTGACTTTTCGCAACAAATGAAAATAATTCGGTAATGATAATGCGTAAAAATTGCACATAGAAGTAATCTAATAACAATCAGAACGACATAGTTGCGATCACCGATCATGGCCTGGCCGTCGTAGTTGCGCCTTGAAGCCGACCCTGCCATCGCCATATGGCTTGACGCGATGAACTGGGTGCTCTCGATGATCTATCTCTGGCTAAAGGCTGGCCACATCATCTTCGTGATCTTCTGGATGGCCGGGCTGTTCATGCTGCCGCGCTATTTCGTCTACCATCAGGAGGCGGCGGAAGATTCGCCTGAGAACGCCCTGTGGGTGGAGCGCGAAGCCAGGCTGCTCAGGATCATCATGTGGCCGGCAATGACCGTCAGCTGGGTGCTGGGGCTGGCGCTGGCCTGGACCATGGGCCATTTCGGTGCCGGCTGGTTTCATGTGAAGCTGGCGGCGGTTCTGGCGCTGACAGCCTACCATGTCTGGCTGGCGGGTTATCACGTGGCGCTGGCCCGCGGCGAACGACGGCTGACCGGCAAGCGCCTGCGGATCCTCAACGAGGTTCCCGGAATTGCCGCTGCGGTGATCGTGATCATGGTGGTGCTGCGGCCGTTCTGACTGGCGGCGGGTAAGCCCGCCCATTCAACGGCTTCCGTTGCCGCCGTGGTTGTGCAAGACAGTCCGGAATGAGTTCCCCTGCGCTCGACAGCTTGCTGACCGCCTTTGAGGCAGCCCCGGATTCGCGGCTGATCCTGCCCCTGATCGAACTGGCCCAGAGCCCGGAAGAGCGCCGGCGCGTGCTTGCCGCCGCGAGCCGCGACAGCGCCTTCACGGCCGACCCGCCAGCCGCCGCCTCGCTCGCCGCGCTGGCGGTGGAACTGGCCGACTGGCCGCTGGCGCTGCGCTATGCGGCAGATAATCCCGCGGCGCTGGCCAGCGAGGTCGAGGCGCTGCTGGCGCTGGGTCGCGCGGGCGAGGCCGAGACCCGTTATCGCCTGGTGGTCAGCACCAATCCCGCGCTCGAGCAGCCCGCGCTGATGGAGCGGATCGAGGCAGCGAAAGCGGAAGATCCCGAAGCGGCGGGCAATGTCCTCGCGTTCAATCGTGCTCCCGCCCAGAGTGCCGGCGGGCGGGGCGAGCCGGACGAGGATGCGATCGCGGTGGCGCACCTGTCCTTTGCCGAGAACGTCGGGATCGGCTTTGCCGATGTCGGCGGGCATGCCGCGGTCAAGCGCCAGATCGAGCGGCGGATCATCGCGCCGTTCCAGAAGCCCGGGCTGTTCGCGCGGTTTCGCCGCAGCGCCGGGGGCGGGGTGCTGCTCTATGGCCCGCCGGGCTGCGGCAAGACCCTGCTGGCCCGGGCGACCGCGGGTGAATGCCAGGCGCGGTTCATCAATGTCCCGGTCACCGACGTGCTCGACAAGTACATCGGCGAGCCTGAGCGCAAGTTGGCGGCGATCTTTGCCGACGCCCGGCGCGAGACCCCGACCGTGCTGTTCTTTGACGAGATCGAGGCGCTGGCGGGCAAGCGCGGCCACAGTACCAGCCAGCACGAGATGGGGGTGATCTCGACCTTCCTGGCCGAGATGGACGGGTTTGCCCAGAACAATGCCGGGGTCCTGATCCTGGCGGCGACCAACATGCCCTGGGCGGTTGATGCCGCGTTCCGGCGTTCCGGGCGGTTCGACCGGATGCTGTTCGTGCCCCCGCCCGACCGGGAGGCCCGGGCCGAGATCCTGCGCTTGCAATTGGCCGATCGCCCTGTCGAAGCTGGAATCGATCTCAAGGCGGTGCTGGCCCAGACCAACGGCTTTTCCGGCGCCGACCTGCGCAATCTGGTCGACACTGCGGCCGACCTGGCGATCGAGGAATCGGTCGATGCCGGCACCGAGGTGCCGATCGCCGCGCGGCATTTCAGGGAAGCCCTGGGAGAGGTCAGGCCGACCACCGCCGAATGGCTGACCACCGCACGCAATTTCGCCAAATACGGCAATACCGGCGGCCAGTATGACGAGATCGCCGCCTTCCTGAAGCAGATCGGGCAATGACCGGCCGCTCCGGTCTCGTGCTGAAATACCACCTGCCGGACGAGCCGACGCCATCGCTGCTTTCGCGCTTTGCGATTGCGCCGTTCTGGCTGCTGCCGGCGACGGTCTATCTCGGGCTGGTCTATTCGCTGTTCTTTTTTCTGTTGCCAGGGCTCAACGCGCTGCTGATCGGCGGTCACACCAAGTGGCGCAGCCTGGGCTATTCGGTGCTTTCTGTGGTGCTGTTCGTGTTCCTTGCGGTTGCCCGCGGCATGGCCGCGGAGGCCGGCCTGATCGGCGGGCTGCTCAACGAATATGCCCGCGATGCGGTGCTATCGATCGCGGTCTTCCCCTTGCTGCTGGCGGTGGTCGAACAGGGCAATACGATCGCCCTGCGCGATGCGCTGAGGGACTGACCATGGCGGTGGACCAGGCCCGGCAGCGGGCGCAGAGCCTGTTGCGCCGCGGCTTCCATGCCGCCGCGGTCGAGGCCTGGCGCGACGTGCTGAGCGAAGTGCCCGACGACAGCGGTGCGCATGCCGCGATCGCGATATCGCTGTTTTACGAAAAGCGGATCTACGCCGCCCGGCACGAGGCGCGCGAAGCGCTGCGGCTCGATCCGGAAGAGACCGTGGCGATGTATGTCATGGCACTGATCAGCTTTTACGAGAACCGGGTGAAGCGGGCGATCGCGCAGCTCGATCACCTGCTCGGGATCGATCCGTTCGATCTCGACGCGCTGATCCTCAAGGCGCAGATCCTGCGCAGCCACCGCAAATATGCCGAGGCCGAAACGGCGCTCGACGATGCGCTGCGGCTCGCGCCGGATTCGGCGCAGGTCCAGCTCGAGCTGGCCTGGCTGCTGCGCGACCGGGGGCGGCTTACCGAAGCCGAGGAGCTGGCCCGCGGGCTGATCGCGCGCGATCCGCAGGATGTCGGCGCACTGGTCCTGCTCGGCACCCTGCAGCGCGACCGTGGCGATCCGCAGGCGGCGATCGACCTGGCCCTGGCCGCGCTGGAGATCGATCCGGTTTCGGACGAGGCCTTCCGCCTGCTCGGCGGGGCCAAGCTGTCGCGCTATCCGCTGACCGGGGTGCTATGGCAGATCCCGCGGTTGCTCGACAAGCTGGAGATGCGCACCCGCCTGATCGTGCTGGGACTGATCTATCTAGCTTACATGATGACCAATACCACGCTGGCCTGGTTCAAGGCGCCGGAATGGCTGCAGATCGGTTTCGTCGCGGTTTACCTGGCGATCGGGATCGGGATCTACCTCAACGACCGGATCGTGGCCTGGCTGGTCCGGCGCGAGCTGCGCCGGGTCGAGTTCCGCCGCGACTTCTGACCCGGCCTGCCCCTGTCTTTGCGTTGACGCGGCGGCGCCAAGCGCCTATCTGGGGCGCGACCGGCAAGGCCAGCGCATCCAGGCGCGGCGCGATCCGCTTTCTCCAAGCCCCAAGATCGTCCGGCCGTTTTCCAGTCTGATTTTCACGGAACGATACCCGAAATGCATTTGAAAGAACTCAAGAAAAAGACCTCCGCCGAGCTGGTCGAAATGGCCGAAGAGCTGGGCGTCGAGGGCGCCTCGACCATGCGTCGCCAGGACATCATGTTCGGCATCCTCAAGGAAGTGGCCGAAGATGGCGAGGAAATCATCGGCCAGGGCACGATCGAAGTGCTGGCCGACGGGTTCGGCTTCCTGCGCAACGCCGAAGCCAACTATCTGGCCGGGCCGGACGACATCTATGTCTCGCCCAACCAGGTCCGCAAATGGGGCCTCAGGACCGGCGACACGGTCGAAGGCGAAATCCGCGCGCCCAAGGACGGCGAGCGCTATTTCGCGATCACCAAGCTGATCAGCGTCAACTATGACGATCCCGAAGTGGTCCGCCACCGCGTCAACTTTGACAACCTGACCCCGCTCTACCCGGACGAAAAGCTCAACCTCGATACGCTCGACCCGACGGTCAAGGACAAGTCGGCGCGGGTGATCGACATCATCAGCCCGCAGGGCAAGGGCCAGCGCGCGCTGATCGTCGCGCCGCCGCGCACCGGCAAAACCGTACTGCTGCAGAACATCGCCAAGGCGATCACCGACAACCACCCCGAGGTGTTCCTGCTGGTGTTGCTGGTCGATGAGCGCCCGGAAGAAGTTACCGACATGCAGCGCAGCGTGAAGGGCGAGGTGATTTCCTCGACCTTTGACGAACCCGCCAGCCGCCACGTCCAGGTTGCCGAAATGGTGATCGAGAAGGCCAAGCGCCTGGTCGAACACAAGCGCGACGTGGTGATCCTGCTCGATTCGATCACCCGCCTCGGCCGCGCCTACAACACCGTGGTGCCGTCGAGCGGCAAGGTCCTGACCGGCGGTGTCGATGCCAACGCCCTGCAGCGCCCCAAGCGCTTCTTCGGCGCGGCTCGCAACATCGAGGAAGGTGGTTCGCTCTCGATCATCGCCACCGCGCTGATCGATACCGGCAGCCGCATGGACGAAGTGATCTTCGAAGAGTTCAAGGGCACCGGCAACTCGGAAATCGTGCTTGACCGCAAGGTCGCCGACAAGCGCATCTTCCCGTCGCTCGATGTCGGCAAGTCCGGCACCCGCAAGGAAGAGCTGCTGGTTGGCAAGGACAAGCTCTCCAAGATGTGGGTGCTGCGCCGGATCCTGATGCAGATGGGCACGGTCGACGCGATGGAATTCCTGCTCGACAAGATGAAGGATTCGAAGACCAACGAAGACTTCTTCGCGACGATGAACCAGTAGGGTGGCACTGGTCCTGCCCCGGCACGCGGTTCTGACCGGCGCGCCGGGGGCGGGGAAGACCACGCTGCTCGATGCCGCGGCAGCGGCTGGCCTCAGCACATCGCCAGAAGTGGCGCGGCGGATCCTGCAGCAGCCGGGCGGGATGGAACTGCGCAAGACCGATCCGCTCGGTTTTGCCGAGGCGATGACCGAAGCCCACGCCCGTGAGTACGAGCGCCATGCCGACCATCCCGGTCCGGTGGTGTTCGATCGCGGCTTTCCCGACGTGGTCGGGTTCCTCGAGGTTTCCGGACTGCCGGTGCCCAAAGCGGTCGATCGGGCCTGCCGCACGCTGCGCTATCACGGCCCGGTGCTGCGCGCACCGGCCTGGGCCGCGATCTATGTCCAGGATGCCGAGCGGATCCAGGATTGGGAGCAGGCCGTGGCCAGCGACGAGGCGGTGACCGCGGCGTGGAAGCACTACGGCTATGAGGTTGCGGATCTGCCGCTGGCCGGGGTCGAGGAGCGGCTGGATTTCCTGCGCAAGATGCTGAAGGATATGCCTTCAACCTGACCGGGAGAGCAGATGGAAGCCGAGCTGCCCGACGATGCCATGGTCACCGTGGCGGCGCTGGTCTCGCGGGTCGAGGCGCTGGTGGTTGCCTCGATGCTCGAGGCCGGCGGGATCGATGTCCATGTCGGCGCG
>CAZNII010000009.1:0-30773 GCA_964573075.1 uncultured Novosphingobium sp.
TGCGGGCCCGGGCGGAAATCGTCGGGGCGATGCAGCCTGTCTGGGGCTGCGATGCAGTGGCGCCGCTGGTGACCGCGCTGGTGCTGAAACAGGCGATTCCCGATGCGCGGCGGCTGTGGCGGGCGCAATGCCCGGCGGCGGCGCCGGGGCTGGCGGATCCGCACTTCGCGGCCATCCCGAAAGGGCGTGCACCGGTCGCCTTCGAATGGAACCTGATCGGCAGCGGCAACATTGCCGCCCGCACGTCCGGTCCGGACGGCACCGGCCTGCAGGTCCAGTCAAGCGGGCCGAGCGCCGAGCCGATCGCCTGGCAGGCGCTGGTGCTGAGCCCGGGGCGCTACCGGATCGGCTGGAGCGCGACCACCGATGGGGCGACCGCGGCGCCCGGCACCGGAGTATCGCTGGGCTGCAACTTCAGCGAAACCAGACAGCTAGAGGCCACGCCGGTTGCGGGCCGGCCCGGCCGGTTCGAGGCACTTGCCGAAATCGACGGATCCTGTGCCGCCCGCTACCTGGTGCTGTGGCTCAGGCCCGGTACCGCGGAAGTGCGCTTCGACGATCTGGCCGTCACGCCGGCCTGACCGGCGATCCGGGCGCTATTTGGCGAACAGTGCCTTCCTGGGGCCGAGGTAACCGAACAGGTAGGCGCCGACCTTGCGCATCTGGATTTCTTCCGCGCCTTCGGTGATCCGGTAGCGACGGTGGTGACGATAGATGTGTTCGAACGGCTTGTGCCGCGAATAGCCGATCCCGCCGTGGACCTGCATCGCCCGGTCGGCCGCTTCGCAGACCAGCCGGTTGGCGTAGTAGTTGCACATCGAGATCTTGTCGGACAGGCGGTGCTCGATCTCCTTGTGCTCCATCTGGTCCATTTCCCAGGCGGTCTTGTAGATCAGCGTGCGCAGCATCTCGCACTGGGTGGCGAGCTCGACCAGCGGGAACTGGATCCCCTGGTTACGGGCCAGTTCCTGCCCGAACGGTTTGCGCTCGCGCGCATATTTCACCGCTTCCTCGACGCAGTAGGTCGCCGCGCCGAGCGAGCTTGCGGCCTGGCGGATGCGGTTCTGGTGGACGAAGCTCTGGGCGATCGAGAGCCCGCCATCGACCGGGCCAAGCACGGCCGATTCGGGCACCCAGCAGTTCTCGAAATGCATCCGCGGGTGGTCGGTCGGCATGTTGAAGGTCCACAGGTATTCGTCGACCACCATTCCGGGGTTTTCGATCGGGACCAGCAGGCAGGTGATCCCCTTGGCATCGCCGGGGTTGCCGCTGGTCCGGGCGAAGGCCGCGCAATGGGAGGCATGGTGCATGCCGGTGATCCACATCTTCTCGCCGTCAATCCGCCAGCCGGGCACCCCGTCGCGGGTCTCGCGCACGGCGCGGGTTTCCATGTGGGTGGCATCGCTGCCGTGGTGCGGCTCGGTCAGCCCGAAGGCGGTCCGCCGGGTCCGTTCGAACCCGCCGAGGATGAATTCCTTCTGCTGTTCCTCGGTGCCGAAATGCTCGAACATTGCCACGAACGGAAAGTTGCCAACGATCGAGTGTTCGTTCTGCAGGTCATTGTGCAGGCCCAGGCCCTTCTGGGTGAAGCGGTCGCGGATAACCGCCATCCACAGGTTTGAGCCGTCCTTGCCGCCGTACTTCTTGGGGGCCGAAAAGCGCCAGTGCCCGGCCTTGTCGGCGCGGCGCGAGGCCTCAACCAGCAGCGCTTCCCATTCCTTGCGGGGCAAGCCGCCGTTTTCGAAATCGGTCCGCGCCCATTCGCGGCGGTGATCGAAAAAGCGGATGTTGTCGTCCGCTTCCTCCAGCGGCTTGATCTCGCGGGCGATGAAATCGTCGAGTTCGGCAAGGTAGTCGATCAGGTCCTGGGGGAGCGCGAAATCCATTTCAGTTTCCTTCCCATTTGGCCCGCGCAATCGCGAGGGCAGAGTATTTTGGCATGTCGGCGGAAAGCTTGGCCAGCGCCATGCGCCGCAACCGCGCCAGCAGGCCCGGGCTCGACAGGTCCTGCCGCCCGTCGAGCAGGTCGGCGGCCAGAGCGGCGTCGGTCGCCACCGGGCGCTGTTCGATTTCGCGCGCGACGATCCCCAGCGCGTTGCGGGCCACCGCCAGGTCAAACCTGCCCCGGCCCGAAACCAGCGGTTTGATCTCGCTCGCCAGCCATTCGGAAATGGCGGTCAGCATCTCGGCCCCGTTGGGTTCGCCGGTGCCCGGCAACAGTGGTTCGGTAGCCGGTGGCAGCGGGCGGTTGCGCTCGGCTTCCGGGGCCAGATCCTCCAGCAGCAGCAACAGGTCGAGCTCCTGCTCGGCAGTGCGCCGCGCCACCACGACGCGTTCGATCGAACGATCATGTCCGGCGCGCCAGAACCCGCCCATCTGCAGACAGCCCAGCGCCCACCAGAAAGTGCGGTAGATCGTCCAGAACCGGAACCGGGCCGGATCGAACCGCTCTCCGCCGGCTTCCTCATAGGCCTGGGCCAGCTCTTCGACCGTGGTCAGGCCGTAACCGGGCCGGTCGGGCCGGGAAAAGCGCCAGACCGTCATGCAGCCGAAGGCCAGGTCCTCGTGCCAGTCGCCAAGGTGGGCCAGCTCCCAATCGAGCACCCCGGTCAGCCGGCCATGCTCAAACATCAGGTTGCCGAGCCGGAAATCGCCGTGGACCAGCCGTGGTTCGACCGGCGGCGGGATATTGGCCTCCAGCCAGCGCAACGCAAGGGCAAGGATCGGGCGGTCGCCGCCATAGTCCAGAAAGCGCCTGCGCAATTCGCCCAGCGCCTCGGCGGTGTCCATCACCGGAACTGGCAGGCCGGTGCAATCGGTCCGATGGGTGGCAACCAGTTCGCGGGCGATGTCGCGAATCGCTGCTTGGGGCTCGGCTTCGGCCAGGAAGGCGACCGGGTCGGGCGATCCGGCGATCGCCCGCATGATATAGCCCGAACCTATCCCGTCCTGCGGCTCGAGTTCGACCAGCACTTCGGGCGCCATGACTCCGGCCGCCCGGGCTGCCCGGATCAATGCAGCTTCACCGGCGTGGTCCATCGGCCGGCCGGCCATCATTTCGAGGCTGGGGGCGCGGCGCAGAACGCAGGTTTCGCCACCCGCCGAAAAGCGCCAGCTTTCCATGTTGGCGCCGCCCGAAAGCCGCTCCAGCCCTTCGGGGGCGGGAAGGCCGATCCGTTGCAGTGCGGTGGCCAGACCATCGGACAGGGAAACGCTCAAAACCTACTCTCCCGCCGGGCTTGGGGCGCCGGTCGGACCAAGGGTTAATCGCGCGATTAAACAAGATCAAGGCGCGATCGCGCTGCACCCTCGCATGGCACAAGAAAAGGGGCGCGAAGTTGCCTTCGCGCCCCCGATCCTGTTTGCCTGCGGCGAAGATTACATCTTCTTGCCGGCTTCTTCGGCAACCGCGGCAGCTTCCTTCACGTCGTCTTCGACCTTGTCGGCGGCTTCGGCAGCGCCCGACTGGACGGCGTCGGCGCCTTCCTTGGCGGCGTCGGTCACCTTCGAAGCGGCTTCGGCACCGCCCGAAGCGGCGTCGGTGGCGGCATCGCTGACTTCAGCGGCGGCGTCCGAGGCCAGAGCGGCAGCGTCGTTGGCTTCCTTCGAGCAGGCCGAAAGGGCCAGAGCAGCACCGGCAGCGGCGGCAACGAGAACGATCTTGCGCATGAATTCAATTCCTTAACAGCGAGTGGACCACGCCCGGCCGCTCCTGCCCGCAGGCTCTTGCGACCGCACGGAAAGACTACCAATGTGGTAGACTTCAGGCGGTCATTTAGTGGCCTTCGCCCCCCTATGCAAGAGTTTGTCGATGACCGGGCTGCAACTGGCGGCAATCCGCCATTTCCGGGGCTGTTCAGGGGCTTGGAGCAGGCTTTCACAAGGGCATGGGCCCGGGATTAACCATGTGATTCGCGCCGGCAAGGGGCCTTACCCTGTCCGCCCGGGCCTGCTAGTCACAGCGCCATGGAAGCCAAGCAGCACCTCTATCTGGTCGACGGATCGGCCTATATCTTCCGCGCCTATCACCGGCTGCCGCCGCTGACCAATCCGCAGGGCACGCCGGTCGGCGCGGTCTATGGCTATACCACCATGCTGTGGAAGCTGGCCGATGATCTCAACAAGGCTGACGGGCCGACCCATCTGGCGGTGGTGCTCGATGCCAGCGGCAAGAGCTTCCGCAACGACATCTACGATCTCTACAAGGCCAACCGCCCGCCCCCGCCGGAAGACCTGCGGCCCCAGTTCCCGCTGGTCCGCGATGCCACCCGCGCGTTCAGCCTGGCCTGCATCGAGGAACAGGGGCTGGAAGCCGACGATCTGATTGCCTCCTATGCCCGCGCCGCCTGCGATCGCGGCTGGGACGTGACCATCGTTTCGTCAGACAAGGACCTGATGCAGCTGGTCGGCCCCTGCGGGACAGGGCGGATCGACATGCTCGATACGATGAAGAATGTCCGGATCGACATTCCCGAGGTCGAGGAGAAGTTCGGCGTGCCGCCCGAACTGGTCGGCGACGTGCTGGCGTTGATGGGCGATGCGGTTGACAACGTGCCCGGGATCCGCGGCATCGGGCCCAAGACCGCGACCAAGCTGATCCAGGAACATGGCAGCCTTGAAGCCGCGCTGGCCGCCGCGCCGGCGATGAAGCCCTCCAAGCTGCGCGACAGCCTGATCGAGCATGCCGACATGGCCCGGCTGTCGCGGGTGCTGGTGGCGCTCAAGGAAGATTGCCCGCTGCCGGTCGCGCTCGACGATTTCAGGCTGGGCGCGATCCCGCCCGAGCCGCTCTCCGCCTTCCTTGCCGAGCACGGGTTCAACAGCCTGCTCAAGCGGCTGGGCGATGGGCGCGGCAGTCCCGAACGCCGGGTCGATCTCAACCCGGCCAAGCCGGTCACCGCTGGGGTCGCCGCCAGCGCCGGGGGCAATCGCCAGCCTCTTGCCGATCTGCCGGCGATCGACCGTACGCGCTATGTCTGCGTCCAGGATGAAGCAACGCTGGCCGGCTGGATCGAGCGGGCCATGGCCGCACGGCTGGTCGCGTTCGATACCGAAACCAGCGCGCTCGATTCAATCGCCGCAGACCTGGTCGGCGTTTCGCTGGCGCTGGGGCCGGGCCAGGCCTGTTACATCCCGCTCGGCCACGGCGGCAGCGACATGTTCGCCGAACGCCCGCCCCAGGTGGACAAGGCAAGGGCCCTCGCCATGCTCAAGCCGCTGCTGGAAAGCGATGCGGTGCTGAAGGTCGGGCAGAATGCCAAGTACGATCTCAACGTCTTCGCCCGCCATGGCATCGCCGTTGCGCCGATCGACGACACGATGGTGATGAGCTTCGATCTCGATGCCGGGCGCAGCATCGACGGGATTGGCGGCGGGCACGGGATGGACGAGCTTTCCGCCCGCCACCTGGGCCATACCACGCTGACCTTCAAGGACATCTGCGGCAGCGGCAAGAAGGCGATCCCGTTCGGCGAAGTGCCGCTCGACCGGGCGACCGAATATGCCGCCGAGGATGCCGAGGTGACTTGGCGGCTGCACCGCCTGCTGAAACCGCGCCTGGCCGATGAAGGGGCGACGCGGATCTATGAACGGGTCGATCGTCCGCTGGTCCCGGTGGTGGCGCAGATGGAGCGGCACGGGATCAAGGTCGATCGCGAGCGGCTGGCGGCGCTTTCGGCCACCTTCGCCGAGGAAATCGGCAAGCTCGAGGGCGAGATCCACGGCCTTGCCGGACAGCCCTTCACCATCGGCAGCCCCAAGCAGCTTGGCGATATCCTGTTCGACAAGCTGGGCTTCAAGGGCGGCAAGAAGGGCAAGACCGGGCAGTATTCGACCGATCAGTCGGTGCTGGAAGGGCTGGCCGGCGAGGGCGCCGAAATTGCCGGAAAGGTGCTCGAATGGCGCCAGCTGTCAAAGCTGCGCTCGACCTATACCGAGGCCTTGCAGGAGGCGATCAATCCCGAGACGGGCCGGGTTCACACCTCGTACTCGCTGGTCGGCGCGCAGACCGGGCGGCTGTCCTCGACCGAACCGAACCTGCAGAACATCCCGATCCGGACCGAGATCGGCCGCCAGATCCGCGATGCCTTCGTTGCCGGGCCGGGCAATGTCATCCTTGCGGCCGACTACAGCCAGATCGAGCTGCGGCTGGCCGCGCACATGGCCGACGTGCCCGAACTGAAGGCGGCTTTCGCTGCCGGCGAGGATATCCACGCCCGCACCGCGCAGGAGATGTTCGGCGAAGTCAACCGCGATACCCGCGGCCGGGCCAAGACGGTCAACTTCGCGATCCTCTATGGCATTTCGCGCTGGGGGCTGGCGACGCGGCTGGGGGTCACCCCGGAAGAGGCACAGGGGACGATCGACCTCTATTTCCAGCGCTTTCCGGGCATCCAGCGCTACATCCACGAAACCCTCGCAAGCGTCCGCGAGAAGGGCTTTTCGGAAACGCTGTTCGGGCGCAAGTGCTGGTTCCCGCGGATCGCATCGCCCAACCAGGCCGAGCGCCAGGGCAGCGAGCGCGCGGCGATCAACGCCCCGATCCAGGGCACCAGCGCCGATATCATCAAGCGCGCGATGGCGCGGATGATGCCCGCGCTCGAGGCGGCCGGGCTCGGCCATGTCCGGATGTTGTTGCAGGTCCATGACGAACTGGTGTTCGAACTGCCGGAAGGCGATGCTGCGGCGGCGGGCGAAGTGATCCGCAACGTCATGGCCGGCGCAGCGGAACCGTCGGTGAAATTGACGGTCCCGCTGGGGGTGGAAGTGGGTACCGGGGCAAGCTGGGGCGCCGCACACTAGCGGCGGGTTCCTTGCCCGAGCCTTGACTCCGCAGCCCGGGAATAATAGTTGCAATTGCAACCAATATTCCCGGGAGTCCCGCATCCATGCCCGATCTGTTCGACAACCCGCTTGGCCTTGACGGGTTTGAGTTCATCGAATTCTGCGCGCCGGAAAAGGGCGTGCTTGAGCCGGTCTTTGCGGCGATGGGCTTTACGCTGATCGCGCAGCACCGCTCCAAGGACGTGCAGCTGTGGCGGCAGGGCGGGATCAACCTGATCGCCAATTACGAGCCGCGCAGCCCGGCGGCCTATTTCGCGGCGGAGCACGGCGCTTCGGCCTGCGGCATGGGCTGGCGGGTCAAGGATGCGGCAAAGGCCTACAAGCTGGCGCTGGAGCGCGGGGCCGAGCCGGTCGAAAGCCGCACCGGAGTGATGGAACTGCGCCTGCCGGCGATCCGCGGGATCGGCGGTTCGATCATCTACCTGATCGACCGCTACGAGGGCCAGGAGCACGGCGACCTTTCGATCTACGACATCGACTTCGTCTACCTGCCCGGGGTCGATCGCCACCCGGTGGGCGCGGGCTTTCACACCATCGATCACCTGACCCACAACGTCTATGGCGGGCGCATGGCCCACTGGGGCGGGTTCTACGAGCGGGTCTTCGGGTTCCGCGAGATCCGCTATTTCGACATCAAGGGCGAATATACTGGCCTGACCAGCCGGGCGATGACCGCGCCCGACGGCAAGATCCGCATCCCGCTGAACGAGGAAGGCAAGGCCGGGGGCGGCCAGATCGAGGAATTCCTGCGGGCCTACAACGGCGAGGGGATCCAGCACATCGCCTTTGCCTGCGACGATCTGATCGGCTGCTGGGACAAGCTCAAGGCCTTGGGCACGCCCTTCATGACCGCACCGCCGGCGACCTATTACGAGATGCTCGACGAGCGCCTGCCCGGGCACGGCGAGCCCGTGGCGGAGCTGCAAAGCCGCGGGATCCTGCTCGACGGCTCAACCCCGAAGGGCGATCCGCGCCTGCTGCTGCAGATCTTCTCGGAAACGATGATCGGTCCGGTGTTCTTCGAATTCATCCAGCGCAAGAAGGACGAAGGCTTTGGTGAGGGCAACTTCACCGCGCTGTTCGAATCGATGGAGCGCGACCAGCTGCGCCGCGGCGCGCTTGACGTGAAGGAGCCGGCCCAATGACCGCCCCCGCCCTCAAACGCATTCACCACGTCGCCTATCGCTGCAAGGACGCGAAGGAGACGGTCGAGTGGTACCACCGGGTGCTCGGCATGGAGTACACCACCGCCTTTGCCGAAAACACCGTGCCCTCGACCGGCGAGGACGATCCCTACATGCACATCTTCCTCGATTGCGGTGGGGGTAACGTGCTGGCCTTCTTCGAGCTGCCCGGCCAGCCGGAAATGGGCAAGGATCCCAACACCCCGGCCTGGGTCCAGCACCTCGCCTTCGAGGTCGAGGACGTCAACGCGCTGCTCGCCGCCAAGGCCCACATCCAGGCCCAGGGGATCGAAGTGCTGGGGCCGACCTATCACGGGATCTTCCGCTCGATTTATTTCTTCGATCCCAACGGCCACCGGCTCGAACTGGCCTGCAACATCGGGACCGCGGACCAGTATGCGGAACTGCGTGCGCTAGCCCCGGTGATGCTCAACGAATGGGCCGCCACCAAACGCGCGCCCCGCCACGCCGCCTGGCTGCACGAGGATCCCGCCGAACGCGGCGATTCATAAAGGGCTTTGCAAGCGCCGATCCGGCGCTATGGGGCAGCCCCATGCGTTTCGTTTCGCAACTGGGGCTAATGGCCGGCGCAGCGCTGGCGCTGGTGCCGCATCCGGCATGGGCGCAGCGTGCCGGCGAAAATGTCGCGACCCAATCGGGCGACGCCTTTGGCCGGACGGTCGGGCAGGACAAGTCGGGCCTTTATTCGAGCGAGGATGTCCGCGGGTTCAACCCGGTCGATGCCGGCAATGTCCGGCTCGAAGGGCTCTATTTCGACCAGGTCGACAAGCTTTCCACCCGCCTGACTGACAGCAACACGATCCGGGTCGGCCCGGCGGCGCTGCGCTATCCGTTTCCCGCCCCGACCGGGCTGGTCGACTATTCGCTGACCCAGCCGCGCGGGCAGACCAGCTACAGCTTCAACCTGGAGGACGGCGGCACCAGCAATGGCGGGATCGGCGGCTCGTTCGAATTCAAGCAGCCGCTCGATGGCAAGCGGCTAGGCCTGTCGGGCGGGTTCGGCTGGCGCAACGCGCACCGCTGGGAAGGCGGGACCGCGCGCTATCGCACTGTCGGGGCGACGCTGGGCTGGCATCCCGCCGAAGGCGTAACCGTGCTGGTGTTCGGTGGAGCCTTCTACTTCCGCAGCGACGAAGCACGCGCCACCTATTACCCTGCGGGCACCGTACCGCCGCCCGAACTGCCGCGCCGGGTCGATCTCAGCCAGCCCTGGACGCCGCGCAATGCGACCAACTGGGCCTACGGCGCAGTGGTCAAGGCACCGCTTGGCGGGCTGCGGCTCGAAGCGGGGCTGTTCTACAACGGGCGTACACAGGATACCGCTTTTGCCGATCTGCTGTTCGGGGTGGCGCCGGACGGCTCGGTCGCTTCGCGGCGGGTGATCGCCGATGGCAATAATCGCGATGCCTCGCTTTCGGGTGAGGCGCGGCTGGTCAAGCAGTGGCACCACGGCACAACCGATCACCGCCTGGTCGTCAGCCTGCGCGGCCGCGCGCGCGATCGGCGGTTCGGCGGCAGCCAGGCGATCGACCTGGGCCCCAGTACGATCCTCGCCCCCGACATCCGGCCCGAACCGGCTTATGCGATCGGCGCGAAGAGCCTCGACCGGGTCCGCCAGCTGACCTGGGGCGCGTCCTATTCGCTGGTCAACAGCGGCCACTACGGCTTCGACGCCAGCTTTTCGAAGACCCGCTACACCAAGGCGATCGACTTTGCCGATCCGCTGCTGGCCGATCCCGAAACCGAGGACAGCCCGGTGATGTGGAACGTCGCCGGGACAGTCAACCTGACCCGCTCGCTGTCGCTCTACGCCGGCGTCTCGCACGGGATGGAGGAAGCGCTGGTCGCCCCGGAAATCGCCAGCAACCGTTCCGAAGCGCCGGCGGCGATCCACACCCGCCAGATCGAGGCCGGGGCCAAGCTGGCGATAACTCCGCGCCTGACGCTGATCGCGGGGGTGTTCTCGATCACCAAGCCCTATTTCAACCTCGATCCGGCGCTGCGTTATCGCCAGCTCGGCTCGCTGCGCAATCGCGGGATCGAGCTGTCGCTGACCGGGCAGATCCGCCCCGGGCTGACGGTTGTCGGCGGGACCATGCTGCTCGATCCGGAAATCTCGGGTGAGGCGGTTGCTTCCCACCTGATCGGCCCGCGCCCGGTCGGCCAGCTGCGCCGGCGGTCGGTGCTGACGCTCGACTGGCGCAGCGCCGCGGGCAAGGGGCCGCTGTCGTTCGACCTGTCGCTCGAAAGCCTCTCAAGCCGCACCGGCAACGCCGCCAACACCCTTCACGCGCCGCCGCGTACCGTCGTGAACCTGGGCGCGCGCTATCGCTTCAAGCTGGCCGGGGCAGACTGGCTGTTTCGGCCGGTGCTGCTCAACGCCTTCGACGAATACGGTTGGAACGTCTCGTCCTCGGGCGGCTTCACCTATATCCCGCCACGCGCGCTGACACTCCAGCTGGTGGCTGATTTTTAGGCTTCGTCGGGGATCCTGACTCTGGTCATCGCCAGCGCGGCCAGCACCAGGGTTCCGGCGGCAAAGGCCATGGTCCAGATCGGCTCGCCCGGGAAGAACGCCTTCATGATCGATCCCATCAGCGTGCCGACCAGCAATTGCGGCAAAACCACGAAGACGTTGAACAGCCCCATGTAGATGCCGAGCTTGGCTTGCGGCAGGCTGCTCGCCAGGATCGAGTAAGGCATCGCGAGGATCGAAGCCCAGGCAATCCCGACCCCGACTTCGCTGAGGATCAGCCAGTTCGGGTCCTTGATCACGAAAAAGCTGGCATAGCCGACCGCGCCCGAGAGCAAGCCGACCATGTGGGTGCGGACCTTGCCGATCCGCCGGGTCAGCAACGGCAGCAGGGTCAGCGCGGCTACCGCAGCGACCAGACTGTAGGTCGCGAACAGGATGCCGACCCAGTTACCGCCGTCCTGGAAGGCCTTGCTGGTCGAATCGGTCGCTCCGAAGAAGTCCTTTGCAACGATCGGCGTGGTGTTGAACCACATGATGAACAGCGCCGACCAGGTGAAGAACTGGACCAGCGCGAGGCGCTTCATGATCTCGGGCATGCCTGAAAAGTCGCCGACAATTCCGGTCAGCATCGAGGCAGGACGGCCGGCGCGGGCCATGCGGATCGCGATATGGCTGAGCAAGCCATAGCCGATCAACAGCCCGGCCAGCAGGTAGACCTCCTTTTCCAGCGCAAACTGGTAGGTCAACAGCATCGCTGCGGCCCCGGCCACGATCCACAGGAATGGACCACCGCTGTCGCGCTCGGCAAGGTTGGCGCTCGGCTCGGCACCGGCCTGTTCAGCTTCCCCGAATTCGGCCAGTTCGGCCGGGGAATATTCCCTGGTGGTCAGCACGGTCCACAGCACCGCTCCGAACAGCGCAAGGCCCCCGGCCCAAAACGAATAGCGCACCGTATCGGGAATGACCCCGTCCGGCGCCTCGTTGGCCACGCCGAGGTGGTTGAGCAGCCAGGGAAACGCCGATGCCACCACTGCGCCGATACCGATGAAGGCGGTCTGCACCGCATAGCCGGCATTGTGCTGATCCTTGCGCAGCATGTCTCCGACAAAGGCGCGGAACGGTTCCATCGACACGTTCAGGCTGGCATCGAGCGTCCACAGCAGGATCGCGGCCATCAGCAGAGCGCCGCTGTAGGGCATCAGGACCAGCGACAGCGTGGCGAGGATCGCACCGGCGAGGAAATAGGGCCGCCGCCGGCCGAGTCGGCCAAGCCAGGTGCGGTCGCTCATGTGTCCGATCACCGGCTGGACCAGCAGCCCGGTCAGCGGCGCGGCGGTCCACAGCCAGGGCAGATCGTCCATGCTGGCACCCAGCGTCTGGAAGATCCGGCTCATGTTGGCATTCTGCAGCGCGAAACCGATCTGGATTCCGAAAAAGCCGAAGCTGATATTGGCAAGCCCGGCCCAGTTCTGCCGCGGTTTTTGCATCGGTGCGTCCCTCTCCCCTTGTCGGCGCGAGAGCTTGCATGTTGTGCGCGCCGCGACAACACGCATACGAATACCTAGCCTGCCGTGCTGCGCCGCACGACCAGCTTGGCCGGGATTGTCGCGTCGGGCACCGGGTGATCCTCGATCTGCGCGATCAGCGTTTCGACCAGCAGTTCGCCGCCGGTCTTGAGATCCTGGACCAGGGTGGTCAGCGGCGGATTGGTCAAGCTGGCAGAAGGGATGTTATCGAAGCCCATGACCGCGATGTCCTGTGGTACCCGCTTGCCGGACTCGGCCAGGGCCTGCATCGCGCCGATCGCGATCAGATCGCTGGCGGCGAAGACAGCGTCGAATTCCGCGCCCCGGGCAAGCAGCGTTGCCGCCGCCTCGCGGCCGTCCTCCTCGCTTGACAGGGCATCGGCCTGCAGCGCCGGATCGACCGGGTGGCCCGCCGCCTCAAGCGCGGCGCAAAGGCCGCGATAGCGTTCGGCGAATTCGGGGTAGTGTTCGTCGGCCTGACCCAGAAAGGCGATCCGCCGCCGCCCCAGCGACAGCAGGTGCTCTCCGGCCTGAAATCCCGCCCCGAAATTGTCCGAACCCACGGTCGCGCCGATATTGTCCTCGCGGACCGAGCCCCAGCGGACGAAATGGGTGTCGCTCGCCACCAGCTGGCTGAGGCGCTTCTCGTAGAGCGTGTAGTCGCCATAGCCGAGCAGGATCAGGCCGTCGGCGCGGTGGCTGTCCTGATAGCGGACGTGCCAATCGTCCTCCATCTTCTGGAACGAGATCAGCAGATCGAGCCCGCGGTTGGCGCTCGCCCTGGTGATCGAGCCGAGCATGGCGAGAAAGAACGGGTTGATGTTCGCCCCGTCCGGTGTCGGGTCCTCGAAGAACAGCAGGGCGATCGTGTTGGAGCGCTGAGAGCGAAGCGACGAGGCGTTCTTGTCGACCGAATAGTTGAGCTCGCGGGCGATCTCCTCGATTCGCCGACGGGTGGCCAGGCTGACCGATTTCGATCCGCGCAAGGCCCGGCTCACCGTTGGTTGCGAGACCCCGGCGAGGTAGGCGATGTCGAAACTCGTCGGCTTGGTGGAGCGCTTGCGGCCCATCCGTCCCCTCTCGTGCGGAGCAAGCCTAGGCCTTTGTCCAGACACTCGCAATCCGCCTTTGCGGCCCTGCCATCGGCGTGGTTTCCTGGCCACAGCCGGGACGATGCATAAAATGCGTATACGTATGCCTTCTTCCGGCAGCCCCATCGCGCGCCCTATTCGGAGCGTCAATGCAGGGGGAGGGGCATGTTCGGTTCCCTTGCACCAATGGGTTCGCTCGCCGGTAGACAATCGTCGCCGGCCAGGTTCAAGGGAGAGTTCAACGTGGCACTTCGCACCAAGATTTCCGGTGGTCTGGGGGTTTCTGCCCTGGCCGTCGCCGTATCCGCCTTTGTTCTGCCGTCGGCCGCCTTTGCGCAGGAAGCTCCTGCCGACGAAGCAGCGGGCGAAGAAATCGTCGTCACCGGTTTCCGGGCCAGCCTCGAAAACGCGGTCAACGAAAAGAAGCGGGCTGACCAGATCGTCGAATCGGTTTCGGCCGAAGACATCGGCAAGCTGCCCGATTCCTCGATCGGCGAATCGATCGCCCGCCTGCCCGGCCTGACCTCGCAGCGCATTTCCGGCCGCGCCGGCTACATCGCGGTGCGCGGTTTCGGCCCGGACTTTTCCAGCACGCTGCTCAACGGCCGCCAGCAGACCTCGACCAACGACAACCGCGGGATCGAGTTCGACCAGTATCCGTCGGAAATCGTCAGCGCGGTGAACGTCTACAAGTCGCCGTCGGCTGACCTCGTTGGCCAGGGCCTGGTCGGCACCATCGACATCCGCACGGTCCGTCCGCTTGAATCGAAGAAGGTCGTCGCGTTCGGCGCGCGCGGTTCCTACACCGACCTGGGCAAGCTCAATGCCGGCTCGCACGATCTGGGCTATCGCCTGTTCGGCACCTTCGTCGATCAGTTCGCCAACGACACGATCGGCGTGGCGGTTTCGGTCGCCTATTCGAACGAGCCCTACCAGACCGAGGAATTCGAGGCCTGGGGTTATGCCGACGGGCCTGGCGGCAACAAGATCATCGGCGGGATCAAGCCGTTTGTCACCTCGTCCGACCTGAAGCGCTTCGGCGTCAACGGTACCCTGCAGATCAAGGCTACCGATGAACTGACCATCACCGCCGATGCATTCTATTCGGACTTCAATGACACCAATATCAAGCGGGGCATCGAGCTGCCGCTGGCCTGGTCGGGCGCGACGCTTTCGCCCACCGGTCGCGAAGTCTCGAACGGCCAGATCGTCGGCGGCACCTATTCGGGAGTCGAAGGCGTGGTCAACAACCACAACTTCGTGCGCAAGGCCAAGCTCTATTCGGGCGGCCTCAACCTCGATTACCACGGCGACGACGGCTGGAACGTACGCGGCGACGTCAGCTTCTCGAAGACCGACCGCAACGAACTGGTCCTCGAATCGAATGCCGGGACCGGCCCGGGCGGCGGCGTCGGCGCAACTGACACGCTGACCTTCCTGTCGACCGAGAGCGGCACGCATTTCACTTCGCACGTTCTCGACTATTCGAATCCGGCCACGATCCTGCTGACCGACCCGCTCGGCTGGGGCGGCGGCGCGCCGGGCGGACGCCAGCACGGCTATTACAACAACCGCATCGTCGATGACGAACTGCACCAGTACCAGATCGAGATCGAGAAGGAATTCGACGGTGGCTTCGTCAAGTCGTTCCGGTTCGGCATGGACTATGTCAACCGCGACAAGACCCTGGTTCCGGACGAATATTTCCTCCAGCTCTCGGGCGGCCTGCTGCAGGCTCAGGTGCCCAGCCAGTACCTGCTCAAGCCGACCAACCTGGGCTACCTTGGCCTTGGTCCGGTGCTGTCCTACAGCCCGCTGGCGCTGCTCGAAGGCGGGGTCTACACCCGCATCGCCAACACCAGCAGCGACGTGCTGTTCAAGGGCTTCAGCGTCAACGAAGACCTGATGACCATCTACGGCCAGCTCAACATCGAGCATGAAATGGGCGGTGCCACCCTGACCGGCAATGTCGGGATTCAGGCGATCAACACCACCCAGAAGTCGACCGGCTATATCAAGGCGCCGACCGGCCCCGAGCTGCGCACGCTTGGCGACAGCTACTGGGATGTCCTGCCCAGCCTCAACCTCTCGCTGCGGCTCGACAGCGGCCTGGTGTTCCGTCTTGGCGTTGCGCGGGAAATCCAGCGTCCGCGGCTTGACGACATGCGGGTCAACATCGGCTACGGGGTCGATCCGGTCGAGCAGATCGTCAAGGGCAGCGGCGGCAATCCCTCGCTGCGCCCCTACCGGGCGACCGCAGTGGACTTCAACATCGAGAAGTACTTCGGCGGCAAGGGCTATGTGGCGGCGCAGTTCTTCTACAAGAAGCTGCACAATTACATCTACACGGCCGAAACCCCGTTCGACTTCACCGGCTATCCGGTCAACGATCCGGGCTATCCGTTCAGCTATGTCGGCCGGATCAGCCAGCCGATCAACGGCAAGGGCGGCGAGATCTACGGCGTGGAAGCGGCCGCGACCCTGCCGCTGGGCGAATTCGTGCCGGCGCTGAACGGCTTCGGCCTGACTGGTGGCGTAAGCTACACCAAGTCGAAGATCCAGCCCGATCCCAGTTCGCCGGCGTCGGACATCCCCGGTTACTCGCGCTGGGTGGCGAACGGCACCGCCTTCTTCGAAACTGGCGGGTTCTCGATCCGCGGTTCGCTGCGCTATCGTTCGACCTTCCTGGGCGATTTCTCCGGTTTCGGGGCCAACCGGGTTCGTCGCCGGGCGCTGTCGGAAACCATCGTCGATGCGCAGATCGGTTATGATTTCCAGCCGGGCAGCGCGCTCGAAGGTCTGTCGATCTTTGCCCAGGGCCTGAACCTGACCAATGAACCGTTTGTGGCGATCAACCCGGGGCAGCCGCTCCAGGTGATGAACCACCAGAACTACGGCCGCCGCTACATGGCCGGGTTCACCTACAAGTTCTGAAGTCATGAGGGAGGCGGGGTTCCTTGACGGAATCCCGCCAGCCTCGGCCTTGCCGGATTTCGACCGGCAAGGTTAGTAACATCCCGACCGCAAGGGAGGATGGCCTGTGTCGGCGCAAGGCAGCAACAGGATCGTCATAGTCGGCGGGGGCACCTCGGGGTGGATGACCGCCGCCGCGCTGGGCCGGTTTCTCGACAGGACCTGGCAGGTGACCCTGGTCGAAAGCGACGAGATCGGCACGATCGGCGTCGGCGAGGCGACCATCCCGATGGTCCGCCTGTTCAACCAGTCGCTGGGAATCGACGAAGCCGGTTTCATGGCCGCGACCCAGGGTACCTACAAGCTGGGAATTCAGTTCGAAGGCTGGGGCGCCTTCGACGACAGTTATATCCATGCTTTCGGGCTGGTCGGGCGCGGGCTGGGACTGCTGCCGTTCCAGCACTACTGGCTGCGCGGTCGTGCCGAGGGCGTGGCGGGCCCCTTGTCGGACTATGTCCTCAATGCCCTGGCGGCCGGGGCGAACCGCTTTGCCCATGTCGAGCGCAAGGCCGACAGCGCACTGCCGCCGATGCCCTATGCCTATCATTTCGACGCCACGCTCTATGCCCGGTTCCTGCGCCGGTTCGCCGAGGAGCGCGGGGTAACGCGGCGCGAAGGCCGGATTGTCCAGGTCTTGCGCGATGCCGAAAGCGGCGATGTCTCGGCGGTCAGGCTGGCCGACGGCGGGATGGTCGAAGGCGATCTGTTCGTCGATTGCAGCGGCTTCCGTTCGCTGCTGCTCGGCGAAACGCTGGGGGTCGGCTATCAGGACTGGAGCCAGTGGCTGGGTTGCGACCGGGCCGTGGCGGTGCCGAGCGCCCGGGCCGAGCCGCTGGTGCCCTATACCCGCTCGATAGCGCAGAAGGCCGGCTGGCGCTGGCGGATTCCGCTGCAGCACCGCACCGGCAACGGCCATGTGTTTTCCTCACAGCACATCAGCGAGGACGAGGCCACCGCAATGCTGCTGGCCGGGCTTGACGGCGAGGCCCTCGCCGAACCCCGCACGATCCGCTTCCAGTCCGGCCGTCGCGAACGCTTCTGGGATCGCAATGTGGTAGCGATCGGGCTGGCCTCGGGGTTCATCGAACCGCTCGAATCGACCGCGATCCACCTGGTCCAGACCGCGATCAGCCGGCTGCTCGATTTCCTGCCCAACGGCCCGGTCGCGGCGGCTGACCGTGACAGTTTCAACCGCCTCGCGGTGTTCGAGATCGAGAAGATCCGCGATTTCGTGATCCTTCACTATGCCGCCAACGGCCGCAGCGGCGAGCCCTTCTGGGACGCGCTGCGGACCATGCCCTTGCCCGAGCCGCTGGCGCAGCGGATCGCGATGTTCAGGGCCTCGGGCCGGATCGTGCGCGAGCATGACGAGCTGTTCGACGTGCCTGGCTGGGTCCAGGTGATGATCGGGCAGGGGATCGTGCCCGAATCCTGGCATCCGCTGGCCGATCAGCTCGATCAGGGGCAGTTGAAGGGATTTCTTGATACGGTGAAAGGCGCATTCGCGCGCGATGTGGAACGCATGCCCGGGCATGCCGACTACGTCGCGCGGTTCTGCCCGGCAGGAGCTGTCGATGCCTGATTTCAAGCGTGCCCTGCTGGCCCTCGGTGGGCTTGCCAGCCTGACCGCGGCCACCGCCCCGGCACCCTCGTTCCGGGCGCGTACGCCTGAACAGGAAGTCATCTACTTCGTTCTGCCCGACCGCTTCGACAACGGCGATCCGGTCAACGATCGCGGCTGGCTGGCTGGCGACCGGCTGGTCACCGGCTTCGACCCCGCCGCCAAGGGTTTCTATCACGGCGGCGACCTCAAGGGGTTGACCCGGCGGCTCGACTACATTCAGGGGCTGGGGATCACCGCGATCTGGTTTGCCCCGGTGTTCAAGAACAAGCCGGTTCAGGGTCCCAAGGGCGATGAAAGCGCCGGATACCACGGCTATTGGGTGACCGACTTCACCACCATCGATCCGCATTTCGGGACCGAGGCGGAGTTCAAGGCCTTTGTCGATGCCGCCCATGCGCGCGGGATCAAGGTCTACATGGACATCATCGTCAACCACACCGCCGATGTGATCCAGTACCGCGAAGCCGGCGACTATTCCTATCGCAGCAAGGCCGACTATCCCTTTTCGCGCCACGGCGGTGTGAATGGCGCGCCGATCAATCAGGGTTTTGCCGGTGACCACTTGGCCGGAGCGGCCAACTGGGCGAAGCTCACTGATCCCTCGTTCGCCTACACCCCCTACGTGCCCAAGGGCGAGGAAAACGCCAAGAAGCCGGCCTGGCTCAACAACCCGATCTATTACCACAACCGGGGCAATTCGAACTGGGTCGGGGAAAGCGCGCTTTACGGCGATTTTGTCGGGCTTGATGACCTGGCGACCGAGCATCCCCGGGTGGTTGCCGGGATGATCGAAATCTACGGCAGCTGGATTGACCGGTTCGGGATCGACGGCTTTAGGATCGACACTGCCCGCCACGTCAATCCCGAGTTCTGGCAGGCATTCGAACCGGCGATGATGGCCCGGGCCAGGGCCAGGGGCATTCCCAACTTCCACATCTTTGCCGAAGTGGCGACCGGTGAGATCGACCCCGGCTTCTTGGCCCGCTGGAGCCATACAGCGCACCTTACCGCGCCGATCGACATGGCTTTTGCCGCGGCGATGCAGCAGGCGGTTTCAGGAAAGATCGGGACCGACAAGGTGGCCCGCCTGTTCGAGGACGATCCGCTCTACCGCGGCGGAGAGAAGGCCGCGCTGCGCTTGCCGACTTTCCTGGGCAATCACGATTTCGGGCGCTTCTCGATGTTCGTGAAGCAGGCCAATCCCGGCATTTCCGATGACGAGCTGCTCGCCCGGGTGATGCTTGGCCATGCGATGATGCTGACCCTGCGCGGGGTGCCGACGATCTACTATGGCGACGAGCAGGGCTTCGTTTCCGATGGCAACGACCAGCTCGCGCGCGAGGACATGTTCCCGAGCCAGGTCGCGGTCTACAACGACAACGACCTGATCGGCACCGACGCGACCACGGCCCAGGCCAATTTCGATACCCGCCACCCGCTCTATCGCCTGATTGCCGAGCTTTCCGCTGTCCGTCGCGCGACCCCGGCACTGACCGGCGGGTTGCAGACCGTCCGGGCCTTTTCGGACAAGCCGGGATTGCTGGCGATTTCGCGGTTCGATCCCAGGACCGGCCGCGAAGTGGTGCTGGCCTACAACACTTCGGGCAAGCCGCTCTCGGCCCGGATCGCGGTGGATCCGCGTAGCCTGTCGTTCGCGCCGCTCGCCGGCCAATGCTCGCCCCGTGCCGATGCGCCGGGCTCGCTTTCCCTCACCCTGCCCGCATTCGGCTTTGCCGTCTGTGCCGCCAAGCCGTAAGTCCAAGCGCCCCCGATGAACCGCCTATCCCGAATCGAAATTGCCGAAACCCAATCCGGCGCCCAGCCCTGGTGGCGCGGGGCGGCGATCTATCAGGTCTACCCGCGCAGCTACATGGATGCCAACGGCGACGGAATCGGCGACCTGCCGGGTCTGACCGCGCGGCTCGATCACATTGCCGCGCTGGGGGTCGATGCGATCTGGATTTCGCCGTTCTTCACTTCGCCGATGAAGGACTTCGGTTACGACGTGGCCGATTACTGCAATGTCGATCCGATCTTCGGGACCCTGGGCGATTTCGATGCGCTGGTCGCGCGGGCGCATGAACTGGGTCTCAAGGTGCTGATCGACCAGGTCTATGCCCATACCTCCGACCAGCATGCCTGGTTTGCCGAAAGCCGGCAGGACCGGGCCAATTCGCGGGCCGACTGGTACGTCTGGGCCGATGCCAAGCCCGATGGCTCGCCGCCCAGCAACTGGCAGTCGGTGTTCGGCGGCCCGGCCTGGACCTGGGATGCGCGGCGTGGACAGTATTACCTGCACAATTTCCTGCCCGGTCAGCCCCAGCTCAACTGCCACAACCCGGCGGTGCAGGATGCCTTGCTTGCCGCGGCCAGGTTCTGGCTCGATCGCGGGGTCAACGGGTTCCGGCTCGATGCGCTCAACTTCGCGATGCACGATCCGGCGCTGACCGATAATCCGCCGGCGCCGGAAGATGGAAAACAGCGCACCCGCCCGTTCGATTTCCAGCTTCACCTGCATAACCAATCGCATCCGGCGATCTGCGACTTCATCGAGCGAATCCGCGCGCTGTGCGACGATTACGGCGCAGTGTTCACCATGGCCGAGGTGGGCGGCCGCAATGCGCTTGCGGAAATGCACGCCTTCACTGCCAGCGAAGCACGGCTCAACAGCGCCTATGGCTTCGATTTTCTCTATGCCGACCGCCTGACCCCGGCGCTGGTCGCCGGCGCGCTGGGCAACTGGCCCGAAGCGCCCGGGACCGGCTGGCCAAGCTGGGCTTTCGAAAACCACGATGCCCCGCGCGCGCTGTCGCGCTGGTGCCGGCCCGCCGATCGCGATACCTTTGCCCGGCTCAAGGCGATGCTGCTTGCCGCGCTGCGCGGCAACGTGATCCTTTATCAGGGCGAGGAGCTGGGCCTGACCCAGGTCGACATCCCGTTCGAACAGTTGCAGGACCCCGAAGCGATCGCCAACTGGCCGCTGACCCTGTCGCGCGATGGCGCCCGCACGCCGATGCCCTGGACCGCGCAGGACGAGCACGGCGGGTTCACCACCGGCACGCCCTGGCTGCCGCTGGGCGAAGGGAACCTGGGCGCCGCGGTCGATCGGCAGCAGGCCGATCCTACTTCGTTGCTGGCATTGACCCGCGAGCTCCTGTTGCTGCGCCGGGCCAGCCCGGCGCTGCGCCATGGCGCGGCCGAAGTGGTCCACAGCGATGACGCCCGGCTGATCCTGCGGCGGCGCGGCGATGGGCAGGCGGTGCTGGCGCTGTTCAACCTATCGGATCGGGAAGTGGCCTGGCCACAGGGTATTGCGCTTGGTGGAACGGTTCTGGCTGCGGTTAACGGGGCGGAGCCGGGCAAGCTGCCGCCGTTCGGCGCGCTGCTGATTGAGGAGATGGGATGATGCGGCTTGTTCGCCTTGTTTGGGCGTTGCTGGTGCTGGCGATGGCCGGGCCCGCCCTGGCGCAGGAGGTGTCCGATGCGGTCGCCATTTCCTCGCCCGATGGCAGCGTTGAGGTACGGATCGGGACCGATGGCGGCGAAGGCCATCCGACCTGGACCATGAGCCGCAAGGGCAAGCTGATCATTGCGCCGTCGCGGCTGGGCTTCCTGCTGAGCGACGGGCTGGCCTTTGACCGGGGCTTTACCGTGATCGGTAGCGAGCGCGGCGCGGGCGACAGCACCTGGGAGTTGCCCTGGGGCGAGCGCCGCTTCGTGCGTGACCACTACAACGAGGCGGTGATCCGCTATCGCCAGGCCGAAAACCGCGGCAGCCGGCTGATGAACATCCGGGTGCGGGTGTTCGATGACGGGATCGGCTTCCGGTACGAAGTGCCCGAGCAGTCCGGGCTCAAGACCATGAACATCGCCGAGGAACTGAGCGAATTCACCATCGCACCCAAGGGCACCGCCTGGTGGATCCCGGGGGGCGAGTTCAACCGCTACGAACAGCTCTATCAACGGACCGCGATCGACGCGATCTCGACCGCACACACGCCGGTGACGATGCGGCTCGACGATGGAACGCATCTGGTGTTCCACGAAGCCGCGCTGGTCGACTATTCGGCCTATTGGCTGAAGCGCGCCAGCGGGCAGAAGTTCCGCACCACGCTCTCGCCGTCGTCGCGCGGCCCGCGGGTCACGCGTGCGCTGCCGATGAACACCCCGTGGCGGACGATCCGCCTAGCCGACAGCGCGAAGGGGATCGTCGAAAACGACCTGGAGCTCAATCTCAACGAACCCAACAAGCTGGGCGACGTTTCGTGGGTTCAGCCGGGTCGCTATGTCGGGATCTGGTGGGGCATGATCAGCGGCAAGTGGTCCTGGGCGACCGGGCCCAACCACGGCGCGACGACCGAGCGGACCAAGCAGGTGATCGACTTCGCCAAGAAGCACAATTTCCGAGGGGTGCTCGTCGAAGGCTGGAACAAGGGCTGGGACGGTGACTGGTTCGGCACCGGGTTCGACTACAGCTTCACCCAGAGCACGCCCGATTTCGACCTCAAGGCCGTGACCGACTATGCCCGCAAACGCGGCGTCCGCCTGATCGGACACCACGAAACCGGCGGCAACATCGCGGTTTACGAAGCCCAGCTGGAAGATGCGATGAAGCTTTATGGCCAGCTTGGAGTCGATTGGGTCAAGACCGGCTATGTTGCCGATGCCGGGGGGATCATTGCCCCCGGTGACCAGCCCGGCGAAGTGCGGATGGAATGGCACGATGGCCAACGCCAGGTCCAGCATCACCTCAAGGTGGTACAGACGGCGGCCAAGTATCACGTCGCGGTCAATCCGCACGAACCGGTCAAGGATACCGGTCTGCGCCGGACCTATCCCAACTGGGTGGCGCGCGAAGGGGCGCGGGGGATGGAATACAATGCCTGGGGGCAATTCTCCAACCCGCCCGAGCACGAGGCCAACCTGGTCTATACCCGGATGCTCTCGGGCCCGATGGATTTCACTCCGGGCGTGCTGAGCCTCAAGGGCAGCGGCGGCGTGCCGCTGGCCTCGACGCTGGCCAAGCAACTCGGACTGTATCTGGCGATCTATTCGCCGATCCAGATGGCGGCGGATTTTCCCGAGGAGCTGGAAAAGCATCCGAAGGAACTGGCCTTCATCAGCCAGGTCCCGACCGACTGGAGCGACAGCCGCCTGATCGCCGGGGCGGTGGGCGAATATGCGATCTTCGCCCGCAAGGACCGGCGCAGCGACGACTGGTACGTCGGCGGGGTCGGCGGCGCGGAAGAGCATACCGTGACCCTGACCTTCGACTTCCTCGATCCCGGCAAGACCTATGTCGCGACGATCTACAAGGATGGCCCCGGCGCCACCTACAAGACCGAGGCGCGTCACAATATCGCCTATGAAACCCGCAAGGTGCGCAAGGGCGATACGATCGTGCTGTGGCTGGCCCCCGGCGGCGGCGCGGCGATGCGGCTGGTCCCGGGCAAGTGATGCGCGGCCTGGCCGCGGCCCTGCTGGCGCTGCTTGCGGCGCTGCTGGCGGCTCCGGCGCTGGCCGGGGATGCCGGGCGGTTCGTCGAAGTCGAGCACATGTCCGCGACCGGCCTGCCGGACCAGCGGCTGACGATCTGGCTGCCGCCCGGCTATGACGCCTCGAAGCGGCGCTATCCGGTGCTCTACATGCACGATGGGCACAACCTGTTCGATCCGGCCAAGTCCAACTTCAACAAGGTCTGGGCGGCAGACAAGGCGATGCTGGCGGCAATGGCCAGCGGCAGGGTCGAGCCGCACATCATCGTCGGGATCTGGGCGCCGGGCAGTGATCGCTATCGCCAGTTCCTGCCGATGGCGGCCTATGAACGCGCATCACCGGGGTTACGCGGACAGATGGATGCCCTCGCCGGCGGGCCGGTGATCTCGTCGGCCTATCTGGCCTGGCTGGCGGGTCCGCTCAAGCAATGGGTCGACCGGACCTATCGCACCCGCCGCGGCCCGCGCGACACCGCGATCGCCGGGTCGAGCATGGGCGGGCTGATGAGTTGCTGGGCCTTTGTCGAGCGTCCCGACGTCTATGGCCGCGCGGCCTGCATCTCGACCCACTGGCCGCTGGTCATGCCGGGCGAGCGCGAACAGGCCGATCCCGAACGGATGGCGCTGCACAAGACGTGGTTCCTCGACCGGCTGGGCAAGCCCGCCGGGCGCCGGCTGTGGCTCGATATCGGCACCGGCACGCTCGATGCATTCTATCCGCCCTACCAGACGGCCGTGGCCGATGGCGTGGCGGCGCGCGGCTGGGTCCGCGGGCGCGACTGGCAGGGCCAGGTCTATGAAGGCGCCGAGCACGAGGAAAATGCCTGGGCCCGGCGCCTGCCGGAGGTTTTCGGGTGGTTGCTGCGCAAATAACCGCCCGGCTCAGACCGGGCGGGGCAGGGCGGTCGTCGCCTTCATCCTCTCCATCGAAAAGCTGGAGCTGACATCGGCGATATCGGGCACTGCGGCGATCAGCTTGCGATAGATCCGGTCATAATGGGCGATATCGCGGACCACGATCTTGAGCAGGTAGTCGACATCGCCGGCCATCCGGTGGCACTCGCCAATCTCGTCGATCGCTGCCACGCCCTTGCTGAATGCCTCAAGCCACTGCGGATCGTGGCGGTTGGTCTTGATCGCGACGAAGACAGTAGTGGCCAGACCCAGCCTTTCCGCGTCGAGTAGGGCAACTCGCCGAGAGATGATTCCGCTGTCCTCCAGCCGCCGGATCCGCCGCCAGCAGGCGTTGCTGGACAGGCCGACCCGCTCCCCCACTTCGTGGACGGGCAGCGATGCATCCGTCTGAAGGACTCCCAGGATCGACCAGTCTATCGCATCGAGTTGCGTTGAATCGGCATTCATTGGGATAAAATAACCTCAAATGCGCGATATTGCCAGAATAATGGTGATGAATTCGTCGATTCAATCAGGCAATATTCGGCCATCAGAGGGAGATTGCCGCATGGATCCGATCAAGCTGTTTACCGAACACCCCGCCAGCGTTGGCGAAAGCTATGGCGAGCATCTGGCCATGGCCAGCGGGTTCGGAATCCGGATGATCCTGGGCGGGATCGCCTGCCTGATCCACGGCCTGCTGCCGTTCCTGTTCGTCAGGACCGGCAGCGCACAAATTGCCACCCTGCACGACAGCATGGTGGCCAACCGCCGGCGCAAGCCGATGCCGGCCGTGCTGGATTTCGTGATATAGGGCCTGACCCTAGCCCATTAGCGCCCAGGCAAAACCCAGCGCGCAGGCAAAGCTGGCCACGGTCGCGGTGAGCACCGGGATCAGCGCCCGCCAGCCGACCTCGAGCAGGAGGTCCATCCGGCTGCGCATTGCCGTGGCGGTAACCGCCAGCAGCAGCAGGCCCTTAGACAGCACGAGTCCCCCCTTGGCGAGGTCCGCAGGGATCGTCACCACGCTGTTGAGCGTCACCACGCCGAGAAATGCGACGATGAACCAGGGCAAGGCCAGACGCCGCCACATCGGCTGGTCTGCCGCCTCTCCGGCCGGGCCGATCGCCAGGCTGGTCAGCGCGACCAGCGGGGCGAGCAGCGCGACCCGGGCCAGCTTGACGATCGTCGCCTGGCTGCCCGCCGCGTCGGAAAAGGCATAGCCGCCGCCGATCGCCTGGGCGACATCGTGGATCGAGGCCCCGATCAGGAACCCGGCCTGGGTATCGCTGAGCGCCAGCTGGGCAGCCAGGATCGGATAGACGGTCATCGCCAGGGCCGAAGCCAGCGAGACGCCGACCAGCGTCAGGGCGAACTGGGCCTGGCTGAGCCGCTCCTTGCCGATCACGCCATAGAGCGCGAGGGCCGCACTGGCCCCGCAGATCGCGGTTGCCCCGCCGGCAAGAATTCCGGCAAAGCGCGATTGGCCGGCAATCCGGGCCCCGGCCATGCCGGCCAGCAGCGTTGCCGCCATCACGATCCCCAGCGCGGCGAATGGAGCCAGGCCGACCGCGCCGATCTGGGCAAAGGTCACCTGCAGGCCCAGCACCACGATCCCCCAGCGCAGGCAGGTGCGCGAGGCGAAATCGAGCCCGGCATGGGTGCGCTGGTCATGCGAGATGAAATTGAGCGCCAACCCGATCAGCAGGCCCAGCAGGATGATCGGAAAGCCATAATGGTCGGACAGCCAGGCCGCCGCCGCCGCGGCCACACCGCACAGGGCCAGGCCCGGAAACAAGGGCGCGCGGGTCGTCGGGGCGGCGGCGCTTTCCGCCAGATGCAGTTCGCCGAACAGGTCGCCGCCATGGGGCAGTTGATCCCAGTCGATCCCCGATCCCGCCTGCTTGCCGCCGGCTCCGTTCATTGCCGCTCCCCCTGATCCCTCGCGAATGTCTCCATGGCGCAAATCGCCGCGCGCGCAAAGGGTTTGACAGCCGGGCATCGTGATGCGGCATCATGCGCGCGTGCGCATCCGCGCAAGCACCGCCCCGGAGGCCCCGATGAGATTCCCTGTCCGACTGTTCGCGATGCTGCTGGCTCTGATCGCGATGCCGGCCTGGTCGCGCCCGGTCTGCACCGCGGGCGAGTTCCGGGCGATGACCTACAACATCCGGCTCGATACCGATGCCGACGGGGCCAACCGCTGGGCGCTGCGGCGCGACCTGTTCATCGGCCAGATCCGCTTGCTGCGGCCCGCCATCCTCGGCTTGCAGGAAGTCGTGCCGGGCCAGCGGGCCGATCTGGTCGCGGCGCTGCCCGGTTATGCCGCGCTGGGCGGCGGGCGCGACGATGGCAAGCTGGCGGGCGAAGCTTCGCCGCTGTTTGTCGACAAGGCGCAGTTCCGGGTCGAGCGCGCGGGGATGTTCTGGCTCTCGCCCACGCCGGCTGTGCCGTCGCTTGGTTGGGACGCGGCCTATCGCCGCGTGGCCAGCTGGGCGCACCTGGTCCGCCGCTCTGACGGACGCCGGCTGCTGGCGATAAACACCCATTGGGACCATGTCGGCAAGGAAGCCCGGCTCGGCAGCGCGCGCCAGCTGGCCGGCTGGATCGCGCGCAACCGCCGCGCGGGTGAGGAAGTGGTCGTGCTGGGCGATTTCAACGCGCCGCTGGGCGAGGCCTCGCTCCAGACGCTGCTGGCGCTGCCGCTGGGCGATGCCCGGGCGCTGTCGCAAGAGCCGGCAATCGGTGCCACGATCACATTCAACGGCTGGGAGACCGTGCCGCGCCAGGGTGAGACGATCGACCACCTGCTGGTCAGCGGCGGCTTGCAGGTGCGCCGCTGGCATGCCCTGGCCGAACATTTCGACGGTCGGCTGGCCTCGGATCACTTCCCGGTGATCGCCGATCTGGCCTTTGCCCCGGCCGCGCGCTGTCGTAGCTGAACCGGAGAAGCGCTTCCAGTCCCCCGCCGCAAGCGCGCTTGCCAAGCCCGGCAAGGCTTGCAACTATGGCCGGTGGGGAGCGCTGCAGAACGCAATGGCTAATTCGGGGCAGATGTGAACAGGCCGACTATCGACGATGTCGCCGCGCTGGCCGGTGTCGGGCGGACCACGGTTTCGCGCGTGCTGAACAACCAGCCCAACGTCAGGGACGAAGTGCGCGCCAAGGTGATGGGCGCGGTCGACAAGCTGGGCTACCGGGTCAACCTGCAGGCCCGCAACCTGGCCGGGCGCAAGGCGGTGCGGGTGGCGCTGATCCACGCTTCGGACTTTGACAGCGAACCCAACTCGTACTTTTCCTCGGCGCTTGAACTCGGCGCGACCCGGGCCGGGGCCGGGTTGGGGGTCCAGCTGATCACCCATGTGATCAACCAGAACGATCCGGGCGCCGCCGCCGAAATCGTCGCTCGGCTGAGCGACGACCAGTGCGACGGGGCAATCATGACACCGCCCTTTTCGGACGATCCGAACCTGCTGCGGACCCTTGCCGGGCTGGGCGTGAAGGTGGTCTGCATCGCCGGTGGCCCGGCTGTGGAGCAGCTGGCGATGACGCTGGGGATCGACGATTACCGGGCAGGTTTCGATATCGGCGCACATCTGGTTTCCCAGGGCTATCGCCGGTTTGGCTTCATCAAGGGTCTGCAAGGCCACGCTTCGGCCGAAACCCGCTTCGACGGGTTTCTGGCTGCGCTGGCCGATGCCGGAGCGGACACTGCGGCGGTCGAATGGCGGCGCGGCAACTTCACATTCCGTTCGGGGCTCGACTGTGCGCAGGATCTGCTGAAGGGCGATCGCACGGTCGATGCGCTGGTCTGCGCCAATGACGACATGGCCGCGGGCGCGCTGCTTGCCGCGCACAAGGCCGGGCTCAGGATTCCTGAGGACATCGCGATCACCGGGTTCGACGATACCCCGGTTTCCGAAATCGTCTGGCCGCCGCTGACCACGATCCACCAGCCGTTGCGGCGGATGGGTGCCCGGGCGGTGGAATACCTCGCCCAGCTTGCCACCAGCGGCGATCCGCCGCGCCCGGGGCGCGAGATTGTCGGGCATGATCTGGTGATCCGGGAATCGAGCTTTACCGCCGATTGACCGCGACATTCCGGCAACACCGGATCGCGCATTCGTTTGCATGAACCTGCGTTCGCTTGACGGGAGTCAATTTAGCGGGCAATTGTTGGAAGCGCTTCCAATCAGAGGAGCGGCACACCGGCGCTTGCCGCGCGAATGGGATACGCGGCAAAACCGCGCAAAACGGAGGGGTTCAATGGTGATGAGGGTGCAATCGGGCAAGGCTGCGAATCGCCTGCCGAAGGCCTATCGATTCGGGATGACCGCTGCCTCGGCGCTGGCCATGGCCAGCTTGCTGCCGCAGGCGGCCTGGGCCCAGGAAGCACCGGCCGAGTCCGAGGGCGAGGAAATCGTCGTTTCGGGGATCCGGTATTCGCTGGCCAACTCGATCAACACCAAGAAGAATGAATCGAGCATCGTCGAAGCGGTCTCGGCCGAAGAAATCGGCAAGCTGCCCGACGTCTCGATCGCCGAATCGATCGCCCGCCTGCCCGGCCTCGCCGCGCAGCGCGTTGCCGGCCGCGCCCAGATCATCTCCGTCCGCGGGCTTCCGCCAGATTTCGCCACCGTGCTGCTCAACGGCCGCGCCCAGGCGAGCTCGGGCTACAACCGCGCGGTCGAGTTCGATCAGTATCCGTCCGAACTGCTGTCGTCGGTGGTGGTCTACAAGAGCCCCGATGCCAACATCACCGGCATGGGCCTGTCGGGCTCGGTCGATCTGCGCACGGTGCGCCCGCTGGCCTATGGCAAGGACACCATCGCGATCAACGTTCGCGCCGAGCTGGACGAAGACGGCGGCCGCAATGCCGACATGTCGAAGTGGGGCGGGCGCGGCTCGATCTCGCTGATCGGGCAGAACGAGGCCGGCACCCTGGGCTGGGCGCTGGGCTATGCCTATCTCAATGCCCCGGGGCACGTCGATCACTTCAAGGGCTACAGCTACGAACGCTTCGGCTTCGCGGTTACGCCCGACACGGCCGACAACTCCTACCAGCTCAACGGTCAGGAAGCCTGGGCAGTCAACAGCCGCGACAAGCGCCACGGCTTCATGGGCACGCTCGAATTCCAGCCGAGCGATTCGGTTCACACCACGCTCGACCTCTACTATTCGCGCTTCAAGCAGACCCAGGTCAGCCGCGGCGCGCAGTGGTTCTCGAACGGCTGGGCCGATGGCGCGACCTTCACCAACGTCCAGACCACCCCGGTTGGTGGCTCGGAGCTTGGCACCACGGGGCACTTCAACCGCGCCGTGCCGATCCTGCGCAACGATCACAACACCCGCGAGGACGAACTGGTTTCGGTGGGCTGGAACGGCGAATTCAAGCTGACCGATTCCTTCACCTTCCACGCCGATCTCAGCTATTCGAGCAACAAGCGCGACGAGACCTACATTGAAACCTACCAGGGTTACGGGGCGGGCCCGTTCCAGACCCGTACCCTGGACAACTACGATTTCTCGATCCCGCTCGAAGGGTTCCCGACCTATAGCAACTGGGGGCTCGACTACGCCAACGCCAACCAGGTCTCGCTGGGCGATCGCGCTCCGTGGGGCGGCTGGGGCCATGACGGGCTGATGAAGTCTCCGCATATCAAGGAAGACATCACCGCGGTCGATCTGGGCTTCACGAAGGACTTCGACGGCTCGTTCATCAGCGAGGTCGACCTGGGGGTCAACTTCACCCACCGTTCGAAGAACAAGACGGTCGATGAAATCGACCTCAACCTCAAGAACAGCCGGGCACAGGTGCTGATCGGCTCGCAGTTCCTGATTGCGCCGACCTCGCTCGACTTCGTCGGCTTCGGCAATGTCATCGCTTTCAACCTGCCGGCCGCGCTCGACACCTATTACAACCAGTCGGTGCTGCAGGACGTGAACCACTATGACAAGTCGTGGCACATCAACGAAGACCTGCTGACCTTCCATGCCCGGGCCAAGATCGATGCCGGCAACCTGCACGGCAATGTCGGGGTTCAGGTGATCAAGACCTGGCAGGGCTCGGAGGGGCTGCGCATCAACCGCTATGTCAGCCCGGTCGTGGTCTATCCGGCCGCGATCAACGCCGAATATACCGATGTCCTGCCCAGCCTGAACATGTTCTACGACATGGGCGGCGGGTTCCGCGTCCGCTTTGCCGCGGCCAAGGTTATGGCCCGGCCGCGGATGGACGACATGCGCGCCAACATGACCCCGAACTATTCCAACCCCTGCTCGGGCGGCAGCCCGTCGGCGGGCTGCGTCCCGGGCGGCACGGTTCAGGTCTGGTCGGGTACGGGCGGCAACCCCAACCTCAAACCGTGGCGCGCCAAGGAAATCAACGGCGCGGTCGAATGGTATGGCGGCAACGCCACCTATTTCAGCGTCGGCGGCTTCTACAAGTGGCTCGACACCTACATCTACAACCGAACGATTACGGCCGATTTCTCGGGCTTCCCGGTGCCGACCACGGTGACTCCGTTGCCGCCGGGCGTGACTGGCAGCCCGATCGGCACGCTGACCGCGCCCGACAACGGCAACGGCGGATATGTCCGCGGGGTCGAAGTCAGCGGGGCGTTCGAATTCGGCAAGCTGGTGCCGG
>CAZNII010000009.1:30873-38847 GCA_964573075.1 uncultured Novosphingobium sp.
TATGTCCGCGGGGTCGAAGTCAGCGGGGCGTTCGAATTCGGCAAGCTGGTGCCGGCGCTCGACGGCCTGGGGATGAGCGGGTCGGTGGCCTACACCGATTCGAACCTCAACCCGACCAACGGGTCGAGCCTGGTGCGGATCCCCGGCCTGTCGGACTGGGTCTACAACATCACCGGTTACTACGAGAAGGGCGGCTTCCAGCTGCGTGCCTCGTACCGTTACCGTTCGGCCTTCAAGGGTGAAGTGGTGGCGCTGTTCACCAACCTCGCGTTCACCGAGGTCCTGGCGGACAAGCAGCTCGACGCGCAGGTCGGCTATACCTTCCAGGAAGGTTCGCCGCTTGCCGGGTTGGGGATCGTCCTCCAGGTCAGCAACGTGCTGGATTCGCCTTACCGGACCCGGCTCGGGCTCGATGCCGGCGGGGTGCACACCTCGGACGGCACGGTGCTGCCCGAAACCTATGAGAAGTACGGCCGGCAATGGCTGCTGGGTCTGAGCTACAAGTTCTGATCCGGGCGCGCTGACCGCGTCGCGCCGGACCGGCCCGGATGAGGGCGGTCCGGCCCGGCCGACGCGGCGGGTGCGGGCGAATACCAGATAACTATGGGCGGGATGTGCCAGTGAAGATTCGGATTGTTCTGGCCGCTGCAGCATCCTTCGGCGTCGCAGCCTGCACAGCCCAGGGCCAGCTTGCCCAGGACCAGGGCTGGAGCGCGGACGAGGCAAAAGCCATCGCCGCCTGGCCGGGGCGCAAGCCCGCCGGCAAACTCGATCCGGCAACCGAACAGCGGATCGCCGCGATCATTGCGGGCATGACGCTGGAGCAGAAGGTTGGGCAGATGACCCAGCCCAGCATCCTGTCGATCACGCCCGACGAAGTGCGGCAGTACTACATCGGCTCGGTGCTCAACGGCGGCGGTGGCTGGCCGGGCGGCAAGCGCGCCTCGACTGCGGCCGAATGGGCCGCGCTGGCCGATCAGTATACCAGGGCTTCGCTTTCGACCGACATGAAGGTTCCGGTCCCGGTGATATGGGGGACCGACGCGGTCCACGGCCACAACAACGTCCGCGGCGCGACGACCTTTCCCCAGAACATCGGCCTTGGCGCGGCGAACGATCCGGCGCTGGTCGAACGGATCGGCCGCGCCACTGCCCGGCAGGTCCGCGCCACCGGGATCGGCTGGGCCTTCGCCCCGACCCTGGCCGTTGTCCAGAACCAGCGCTGGGGCCGCAGCTATGAAAGCTATTCGAGCGATCCGAAGATCGTCGCCCGGCTTGGCGGGGCGCTGGTCCGCGGGCTGCAGGGCAAGTTGACCGGCGATGGCGACGTGATCGCCAGCGCCAAGCACTTTGCCGGTGACGGCGGCACCTTTCAGGGGATCGACCAGGGCGAGAACCGCGCCGATGCCAGGGCTTTCGCCACACTGCATGGGGCCGGATATTACGCCGCGCTCGATGCCGACGTTCAGACCGTAATGATCAGCTACAGCAGCTGGTCGATGGGCGGCACCGTGCCGTTCGGCAAGATGCATGGCAACCGCGCCATGGTGACCGGCGTGGTCAAGCAAAAGCTGGGCTTCGACGGTATGATCGTGTCCGACTGGAACGCGATCGAACAGGTCCCCGGGTGCGAGCGTGACCATTGCCCGCAGGCGGTCAACGCCGGGATCGACCTGTTCATGGTCCCCGACAACTGGAAGACCTTCATCGCCCGGACCGTTGCCGACGTGCGCGAAGGGCGTATCCCGATGGCGCGGATCGACGATGCGGTGACCCGGATCCTGCGGGTCAAGTTCCGCACCGGCCTGTTCGACCGGCCGCTGCTGGCGGGCCGCTACACCGGCGATCAGGCCGCGCTGGCCGATCGCGCGCTGGCCCAGGAAGCGGTGCGCAAAAGCGCGGTCCTGCTCAAGAACGATGGTGCGGCATTGCCGCTGAAGCCCGGCAAGCGGATCCTGGTGGTCGGCAAGGCCGACAGCTTTCCGCACCAGTCGGGCGGCTGGTCGATCACCTGGCAGGGCGACGAAACCGACAGTGCCGACTATCCGCTGGGCGAGACCATCCTGGGCGGGCTCAAGCGGATCTATGGCGCGGGCAATGTCACCTGGTCGGAAGACGGCAGCGCTTTCGCACCGGGCAAGTTCGATGCGGTCGTCGCCGTGCTGGCCGAACCGCCCTATGCCGAAATGAAGGGCGATGTGCGCTGGCCGGCGCTGCTGTCCTATTCCGCGCGCTATCCTGCCGATCTCGCCTTGCTTGACCGGGTTTCGGGCAAGGGCGTGCCGGTGGTGACCCTGCTCTATTCGGGGCGCACCCAGTATGCCACCGATCTGATCAACCGCTCCGATGCCTTTGTCGCCGGGTTCCTGCCCGGGACCGAGGCCGGCGCGCTGGCCGATCTGTTCGCCGGTGCGGGCGGGCTCGATTTCACCGCACGGCTCTCCTTCGCCTGGCCCAGCACGCCCTGTCCCAGCGGCGGCGAACCGGCCGGAGAAAGCCTGTTTGCCCGCGGTTTCGGGTTGGCCTATGTCAATGGCAAGTCCACCGGGCGGCTGCCAGAAGTTACCGGACTGACGACCTGTCCCTGAGGCAGCGGATCGAACGAAGGGCACGGCGATGAAAAGCTTGCAACGCATCCTGATCGCAGGCGGCGGGTCTTCCGGCTGGATGACCGCAGCCCTGCTGGCGCGGATGTTCCAGGGCCTTTACGAGGTCGTGCTGGTCGAAAGCGAGGACATCGGCACGATCGGGGTGGGCGAAGCGACGATCCCGGCGATCAAGAAGTACAACGAACTGCTGGGGCTCGACGAAAACGAGTTCATGCAGCGCACCCAGGCCAGCTTCAAGCTGGGCATCCGGTTCGAAAACTGGCTGCGCCAGGGCGACAGCTATATTCACGGCTTCGGCGTGATCGGGCAGGACTGGGAATGGCTGCGGATGCACCATTACTGGCTCCATGCCCACCAGCAGGGCCAGGCCGGTGACTTTGCCGACTATTCGATCAACACCGCCGCCGCGCTGAAGGACAAGTTCGTTCGCGCCCAGGCCAACATGGGCGACAGCCCGCTCAGCCACATCGCCCATGCCTTTCACATGGACGCGGCGCTGTTTGCCCGGTTCCTGTCGGGCTATGCCCAGGATCGCGGTGTGCGGCGGCGCGAGGGCAGGATCGTCGATGTCTCGCTGCGCGCCGAGGACGGCTTCATCGAAAGCGTCACGATGCACGACGGCGAAGTGATCGCGGCCGATCTGTTCATCGATTGCTCGGGTTTTCGCGGGCTGTTCATCAACCAGGCGCTGGGGGTCGGGTTCGAGGACTGGTCGCACTGGCTGCCGTGTGACCGGGCGATCGCGGTGCCCTGCGCCAGAAGCGAAGCCTTCACCCCCTATACCCGCTCGATCGCGCACAGCGCCGGCTGGCAATGGCGCATCCCGCTGCAGCACCGCACCGGCAACGGCCATGTCTTTTCGACCCGCTTCATGGACGATGCCGAGGCCGAGAAGATCCTGCTGGCCAATATCGACGGCGAGCAGCTGGCCGATCCCTTCAAGGTCGATTTCAAGGCGGGCAAGCGCAAGCAGCTGTGGCACAAGAACTGCGTGGCGATCGGGCTGGCCGGCGGCTTCCTCGAACCGCTTGAATCGACCAGCTTGCACCTGGTCCAGTCGGGGATCGTCCGGCTGATGCGGCTGCTGCCCGATGGCGGGTTCAACCAGGCCAATATCGATGAATTCAACCGCCAGACCGATTTCGAGTTCGAGCGGATCCGAGACTTCATCATTCTTCACTACAAGGCGACCGAGCGTGCGGATTCGCCGTTCTGGGACCATTGCCGGACGATGGAAGTGCCGGCCACCTTGCAGCGCAAGATCGACCTGTGGATGGCCAATGCCCGGATCTTCCGCGAGGACGAGGAGCTGTTCGCGGAAGAAAGCTGGATCCAGGTGTTCCTGGGCCAGGGCATGGTCCCGCGCGGCTACGATCCGATGGTCCGGATCAAGAGCGACGTTCAGATCAACCAGTTCCTGTCGAATATCCGGCTGGTGATCGGCAAGTGCGTCGATGTCATGCCCAGCCACGGCGAATACGTCGCCAAGACCTGTCCGGCCGCGGCATGAGTCTGCAAGGCAGGATCCGGCGCGGCCTTGCCGCGCTTGCGTCGGCATGCCTGCTCGCAAGTTGCGGTTCCGGCAGCACGGGCACCCGGACGGCGCCGACGTCGGTTGCCCCGGGGGCAGTGGCGATCTGGTCCAGTTCGATCGACCAGAGCCGCAAGCTGGCGCCGCAGCCAGGCCTTGCCCTGGTTCCGGCCGGCCCCGCCCAGCCCGATGAGGTGGTGATCGATCCGGCGGTCCGCGCCCAGGAAATCACCGGTTTCGGGGCGGCGATGACCGATGCCTCGGCTCACCTGTTCCAGAACGTGCAGACCCGGCCCGAGCGGGACGCGCTGTTTGCCGAACTGTTCGGCGCAGACGGCCTGGGCCTGACCTTTGTGCGGGTGCCGATCGGGGCTTCGGACTTTTCGTCCGAGCACTACAGCCTCGATGACATGCCCGCCGGCCAGACCGATCCGGCGCTGGCGCACTTCTCGATGGCCAAGGCCGAAGCCGCGCAACTCCCCGCGCTGCGCGCCGCCAGGGCGGTCAATCCGGACCTCACGCTGATGGCCAGCCCGTGGAGCGCGCCGGGTTGGATGAAGACCACCGACAGCCTGATCAAGGGCAGCCTCAAGCCCGAGCATTACGGAGCCTTCGCCGCCTATTTCGTCCGCTATCTCGATGCGATGGAGGCGGGCGGGCTGCCGGTCCGCTATGTCTCGATGCAGAACGAGCCGGCGTTCGAGCCGGCCGACTATCCGGGCATGCGGGTGAGCGCGGCAGAGCGGGCCAGCTTCTATTCCCGCCACCTCGGTCCGGCGCTGGCGGCGCGGCCGCAGCGGGTCGGGATCCTCGATTGGGATCACAACTGGGATCACCCCGAAGAACCGCTGGCCGTGCTGGCCGACGGCGCGGCGGCGCCCTTTGTCGAAGGGGTGGCGTGGCACTGCTATGCTGGCGAATCCTCGGCGATGGCGCGGGTAAAGGCTGCGCATCCGGGCAAGGACCTGTTCTTTACCGAATGTTCCGGTGGCGATTGGGCGCCCCATTGGGGGGATACGCTCGAATGGATGACCGACAATCTGGTAATCGCCACGGTCCGCGCCGGGGGCAAGGGCGCGATCCTGTGGAACCTGGCGCTGGATGAGCGGGCCGGACCGCACCGGGGCGGGTGCGGCAATTGCCGCGGGGTGGTGACGATCGATACCCGCACCCGCGCGGTGACCCGCAATGTCGAATACTACGTGCTCGGCCAGGTCAGCCGCTTCGTCCGGCCCGGCGCGCGGGCGATCGCCGCCAGCGGCGGTCCGGCCGGGCTGAACTTCGTCGCTTTCCGCAACCGCGACGGACGGCTGGTGCTGCTGGCCCACAACGCGACCCGCAGCGATTTGCCGATCAGCGTCAAAGTTGGCACAAGCCGCTTTTCCGCCACCATGCCGGGCGGCGAAGTGATGACCTTCGTCTGGCCGGAATCCGCCGGGACGCCCTGATGGATCGACTGAAACAGCTGGGGATCACCGGGGCCTTCATCGCGGTGACCACGCTGTTCTTCGGCTGGGGGTTCATCTCGTCGAACAACGATCCGCTGATCGTGGCGCTGCGCGCGGCGTTTCAGCTGAGCTACAGCCAGGCGCTGCAGATCCAGCTGGTCAGCTTCCTCGCCAATGGGTTGATGAGCCTGCCGGCGGCCTCGCTGGGCAACCGGTTCGGGCCGGTCAACACGATCCTGATCGCGCTGGCCACGATGATCGCGGGGTGCCTGCTGGTGCGGTTTGGTCTGGGGCTCCAATCCTATCCCGGCGTGCTGGCCGCGCTGTTCGTGCTGGCGCTGGGGATCACCACGCTGCAAGTTTCGGCCAATCCCCTGGCGGCGGCGCTGGGCCCGGCGCGGACCAGCCATTTCCGGCTCAACTTCGCCCAGACCTTCAATTCGCTCGGCGTCGTCATGGGGGTCAATTACGGCGCTTCGATCATGCTCGGCGATCAGGTGATCAAGGCCGGGCAGGGGGCAGTCAACAGCGCTGCAGAGCGGAGCGAGGTGTTGCAGGCGGTCGATGCGGCCTTTGTCACGATGGCCGCGATGCTGGCGCTGCTGGCCGCGTTTTTCTGGCTCCAGCGCCGCCGGATCGGCACGGCCGCAGCGGAAATTCCGCAAGTGTCCGGGGTTTCGGTGCTCGAAGCGCTCCGCTCGCGCTGGGTGATGTTCGGAGCCCTGGCGATCGGGCTCTATGTCGGGGCCGAAGTCTCGATTGGCTCGATCATGATCGCCTACCTGCACCAGTCCGAAATACTCGGCCTGCCGCTGGAGCAGGGCGGGTTCTATCTCGCCAATCTCTACTGGGGCGGGGCGCTGGCCGGGCGGTTCATCGGCTCGATCCTGCTGACCCGGGTCCCGGCGGCGCGGCTGCTGTGGCTGTGCGCTTCGGCGGCAACCCTGCTGTGCCTGCTGGCGCTGGCCGGGGCCGGGCCGGTTTCGGGGTATGCCGCGCTGGGGGTGGGGCTGTTCAATTCGATCATGTTCCCGACAATCTTCACGCTGACGCTTGAGCGTTCGGGTGTGTCGCACGGTTCGACTTCGGGCCTGTTGGTGCTGGCGATCTCGCTTGGTGCGGCGCTGCCGTTCCTGGTTGGCCAGCTGGCCGACAAGGCGAGCCTGGCCGCGGTCTTCGCGGTTCCGGCCGCAGCCTACCTGACGATTGCCTGCTTTGCGCTGCGCGCTGCCGCGGTCGATCCGCACCGCGCCCGGAGCGCATAGCAAACGGGGCGGACCCTGCGGCCCGCCCCCCTGCCTTGCCTCAGGCGTTGGTCCTACTTGCCCTCGAGCGCCTTGTCCTCGTTGGCGCGCATGATCACGTAGAGCCGGATCGCCTCGATCTGGTCGGCGGTGAACTGCTTGTCCCAGGCGACCATGCCGTTGTGGGCCAGGGCCCCGCCGAACACGATCTTGCCCCAGGCCTCGGCATTGCCGAGCACGGCCGAGTGGCGCAAGTCGGGGTTGAGCGCACCCGAAACCGCCGAGGCGCCGTGGCAGACGCTGCAGGTGTTGGTGTAGAGCTTGGTGCCGAGCGCCAGCTGCTCGGGCGTGCCCGACAGCGGCGGCGGATCGAGTACCCGCTCGACGCTTGGCGGCGGGGTGGGAAGCTGGCCCTTGGCGCCCAGCTTGAACACCACCAGGCGGCTGATGTTGGGGGTGATCTTGCTGGTCACCAGCTTGCCGGCCGAAACGTCCCAGACGCCGCCCCAGCCGACCAGCACCGCGACGTACTGTTCGCCATCGATCGAGTAGGTCATCGGCGCGGCAAGGATCCCGCTATAGGCCGGGAACGTCCACAGCTGCTTGCCGGTATCGGCAGCATAGGCGCGGAAATCGCCGAGCGCGGTGCCCTGGAACACCAGGTTGCCGGCCGTGGCGAGGGTGCCGCCATTGGTCGGGGTCTGCATCGGAACCCGCCATTTCACTTCGCCGGCGACCGGATCGAACGCCACCAGCGCCCCGGTCATCGCCTTCTGGGTGGCTTCGCGGATTGCCTTGTCGGCAGGGACATTGCCCGCAGTTGCGTCGATGCCGAGCTGGAACCCGGTGGTGCCCGGCTTCCAGTCGGGATCATGGGCATAGAGCTGCGGGGTATTGTTGGTCGGGATATAGACCAGCCCGGTCTTGGGGCTGTAGCTCATCGGCGTCCAGCTGTGCGCCCCCACCGCCCCGGGGAAGCCGAGGAACGGCTTGCCGGTGCGTTCGTACTGTGCCTCCGGATTGATGTCGGGCTTGCCGGTCTTGGGGTCGAGCCCCTTGGCCCAGTTGATCCCGTCGATGAACGGTTTGCCCGAGATGAATTCGCCGGTCTTGGCGTCGAGCACGTAGAAGAACCCGTTCTT
>CAZNII010000009.1:38947-42671 GCA_964573075.1 uncultured Novosphingobium sp.
TGCCCGAGATGAATTCGCCGGTCTTGGCGTCGAGCACGTAGAAGAACCCGTTCTTCGGCGCATGCAGGATCACGTGGCGCTTCTGTCCGCCGATCTCGAGGTCGGTGACGGTGATTTGCTGGTTGCTGTCAAAGTCCCAGCGGTCTTCCGGGGTTTCCTGGAAGTGCCAGACATACTCGCCGGTATCCGGCTTCACCGCGACGATCGAGGCGGTATAAAGGCTGTCGCCGGCGCCATCGGTGTTGCGATAGGCCGGGTTCCACGGTTCGGCATTGGCGGTCCCGAAATAGACCAGGTCGGTGACCGGGTCATAGGTGATCGAATCCCACACCGTGCCGCCGCCGCCAAGCTTCCAGAACTCGCCCGACCAGGTCTTGGCCGCGGCTTCCAGGTGCTTGCCCTCCTGCGGCTTCGAGGGATCGCCCGGCACGGTGTAGAAGCGCCAGCGTTCGTCCCCGGTTTCGGCATCGAAGGCGGCCAGATAGCCGCGGGTGAAATATTCGGCACCGGCCGAACCGATCAGGACCATGCCCTTCGCCACCCGCGGCGCCCCGGTGATCGCCATGTGCGATCCTTCGGGGATGGTCAGCTTGTCCCAGGCCACCTTGCCGGTCTTCTGATCGAGTGCGACCAGCCGCCCGTCGAGCGTGCCGACATAGACCTTGTCGCCATAGAGCGCGACGCCGCGGTTGACCGCGTCGCAGCACACATCGACCAGCTTTTCGCGCGGGACCTTGGGGTCGTAGGACCACTTGAGCGCCCCGGTCTTGGCGTCATAGGCCTTCACCATCGACCAGGCGGTGGTGATGTAGAGGATGCCATCGTGCATCAGCGGCGTGGCTTCCTGCCCGCGCGCGGTATCGAGATCGGCGAACCAGGCCATGCCGAGCTGGCCGACGTTCTTGTCGTTGATCTGGTCGAGCGGGGAAAAGCGCTGCTCGGCCCGGTCGCCGCCATAGGTCAGCCATTCGGCCCCCGGGCCCTTGGCGATCAGCTCGTCGGTCACCCCCGTCGTCGGCGGAGCCGACACCTGTTTGCCGCATGCCGCCAGCGGCAACAGCATGGCAAGCGCCAAGGCCTTCAATCGCATTTCGCTTTCCCTCTCCGGTTTTGGCGATCCGGTTTGCCCCGGATTCGCCGATTCAATCCGGCGGCCAGCACGACACAACCGGGCATTAGGGTCAATACCCTAAGTGCATTGCAGCCCATGTTGCCCACCTTCCGACAGGGAATCGAGTCCCAAAATTCGCATCGGACTGTTGGAACCATGGCCGGGGCCGGTTAGTCTTCCCGCCAGGGCCAATTGCCATGACCGGCAGGGAGAACTGCGATGTGCGACGAACATACCGCGATCGAGGAAGAAGCAGCGCTTGCCGCACGGGGGCTGAGCCGCCGGGAATTCGCCGCGATCGGCGCGGCCGGGGTGCTGGCCGCCTGCACTGCCAGCGAGGGCCAGGCCGCCAAGGCCCGTGCCACCAGCGAAAGCATGGTCAAGGTCACCACTCCGGACGGAACCGCCGATGCCTTCTTCGTTCATCCCGCCCGCGGCAAGGCCCCGGCGGTAATCATGTGGCCCGATATCGCCGGGCTGCGCGATGCCTCTAAGGCGATGGCCCGGCGCCTGGCAGGCGATGGCTTTGCGGTCCTGGCGGTCAATCCCTATTACCGTACCGCCCAGGCGCCGTTGCTCGAAACGATCAGCCAGTGGCGCACCCCCGAAGGCCAGGCGCGGCTCAAGCCGGCGCTCGAGGCGATCAGCGTCGACGGGATCAAGCGCGATGCGGCAGCACTGGTCGCCTGGCTCGACCGGCAGCAGGCGGTCGACAAGCGCCGGGGGATCGGCACCCAGGGCTATTGCATGACCGGGGCCTGGGCGATCCGCACCGCGGCGACGGTCCCCGAACGGGTTCGCGCGGCCGCCTCGTTCCATGGTGGCGGGCTGGTTACCGACAAGCCGGACAGCCCGCACCGCCTGCTGGACCAGACCCGTGCGCGTTTCCTGATCGCGATCGCGCGCAACGACGATGCCAAGGCCCCGACCGACAAGGACGCGCTGCGCGAGGCTGCGAAGAAGGCAGGGCGGTCGGCCGAGATCGAGGTCTACGCCGCCGATCATGGCTGGTGCACGCTCGACGCGCCGGTTTACGACAAGGCCGAGGCCGACCGGGCCTGGACCCGGCTGCTGGCGCTTTACAAGAGGCTTTAGGCGGGGTCGATCGGCTCGGCCCGAACCGCGGGCTGGGCCGCCGGACGTTTCAGGTTCACCAGGCTGACCATCTCGTCATAGACCTCGATCAGGTGGCTGTCATACCACTGGTCGAGCACGCATTTGACCTGGCCGAAGAACGGCGGGATCGCTTCGAGAACATAGGTTCCGGAAAAGCCGGCGCCGGCCTTTTCGTCGTACATCGCCGGAGCCGGAACCTCGAGCGCTTGGCCCTTGAGGTAGGCAACGATTTCGTCGATGTGCTGGCGCAGTGCGGCGCGGCGATGATCGGCATTCGATCCGCGGGCGTGCTGCATCTCTTCCTTGGCCTTTTCAATCAGACCGTTGAGATAGGCATAGACCCGGTCCATGTTCTCGCGCTTGAGCGCGATCATCGCATCGACATATTCCTTGCGGACGCGCAGCTTCGCCGTGTCGGGATGTTCCGACCCGTGAAAGCCGGGGCCCCAGGTAGCGGGATTTTCCTGTATCATCGATTCTTGCCAGCCAATCCGCAGAACTCTGCGCTTGTGGGGTAGCAGCGCGTGGTTGATTTCCGGTTAAGCAAGGTCACCGGTTTTGCTTGCCCCCTCCCATGGCGACGCTAACATGCAGAATATCAATGTTAAGGAGCACTCGAAATGGGTGGGGTTCTTTTGGCCCTGGTGGGCCTGGTCTTCATTTTCCTGCTGATGGGCGTGCGGGTTGTACGCCAGGGCTATGTCTACACGATTGAACGTCTGGGCAAATACACGCTGGCGGCGGAACCGGGACTGCACGTGATCATCCCGTTCATCGACCGGGTCGGCCGCAAGGTCAACATGATGGAGCAGGTGCTCGACATTCCCGGCCAGGAAATCATCACCCGCGACAACGCGATGGTCGGGGTGGACGCGGTGGTGTTCTTCCAGGTGCTCGACGCCGGCAAGGCGGCCTACGAAGTGGCCAACCTCTATGTCGCGATCATGCAGCTGACCACCACCAACCTGCGCACGGTGATGGGCTCGATGGATCTCGACGAAACGCTGTCCAAGCGTGACGAGATCAACGCCAAGCTGCTGGTGGTGGTCGATCACGCCACCGCGCCGTGGGGGGTCAAGATCACCCGCGTAGAAATCAAGGACATCCGTCCGCCGGCCGACATTTCCAACGCCATGGCCCGCCAGATGAAGGCGGAACGCGAGAAGCGCGCCCAGATCCTCGAGGCCGAAGGGCTGCGGGCATCGGAAATCCTGCGCGCCGAAGGTGAGAAGCAGGCCCAGATCCTGTCCGCGGAAGGCCGCCGCGAAGCCGCCTTCCGCGACGCCGAAGCGCGCGAACGCGCGGCCGAGGCAGAAGCCCAGGCGACCAAGGTGGTGTCCGATGCGATCGCCGGGTCGGGAACCCAGGCGCTCAACTACTTCATCGCCCAGAAATATACCGACGCGGTCGGCCAGTTTGCCAATTCGCCCAATGCCAAGACGATCCTGTTCCCGGTCGAGGCGACCCAGCTGATCGGCACGGTCGGCGGGATCGGTG
>CAZNII010000010.1:0-4927 GCA_964573075.1 uncultured Novosphingobium sp.
CCGTCGTGGGCGTGGATCCCGATCAGCGCGATCGGCTGGCCATCGCGCGCGTCGCACAGCACCGGGTTGGAAGGAATGCCCACCCCGTATTTTTCGCCCCACTGGCGCAGCGCGAGCATGGCGGGGAGCAGGTCGAGCCCCTTTTCGGTCAGGCGATATTCGATCTTGCGGCGATCGTCGGGCAGCGGCTCGCGCTTCATGATCCCGTGTTCGACCAGCCGGGCCAGGCGATTCGACAGGATGTTGCGGGCGATGCCCAGCGCGCCGAGGAATTCCTCGAAATGGTGCAGGCCATTGAAGGCCGCACGCAGGATCATGAAGGACCAGCGTTCGCCCATCACTTCCAGCGCGGCCGGAAGCCCGCAATTCTGCATGTCATTGAGCGGTTCGCGCAGTTTACCCATCAGTCGTTCCCCATTCCCGGGTCAAGCCTAGCGCAACTGCGCTTGATGTCCGACAAAAAAATCTTTGCTGCGGTGCACAGTTTTCAGTTGCAACTTAATACCTATCGCATTAGGTAGCGATTCGCAACGCAAATCGAGCCTTCCCTCCCAGGACCCCTCAGATCCCTGCGTGCCAACCCAATGGGGAGTACGTGACCATGAATACCGCATCCATCCGCAGCCTTTCCCGCAACCTGCTGCTCGCCGGCCTGGCTTTTGCTACCACTCTCGGCAGCTTCGCGCTGACCGTTTCGCCGGCCCAGGCGGCCAGCGCGCGCTATACCGCCAAGCTTGCCACCGCGCTCGAAGCGCCGGCCAGGAAGGTCGTCAACGGCGTGCTGTGGAACTGCGCGGGCGATACCTGCAGCGGCGCGATCGACGGCGCCCGCCCGCTCAACACCTGTGCCAAGGTCGCCAAGGCCTTCGGTCCGGTCGCCTCTTTCGCCACCCCGAAGGGCGAATTCAGCGCTGAAGACATTCAGAGCTGCAACGCCGCCGCCTGAGGCGTCAAGCCAGGCACCCCAAACAGCCCCCCTCAAGGCCTCCGTCCGCAAGGACGGGGGCCTTTTTTCAGGCGATCAGGCCGTGGCCGCGCAGCGCGGCGCCCAGCCCTTCGGCATCGCGGAAGTGGTGCCCGTGCCAGCCCCGGCCGCGCGCGGCCTCGACATTGGGCAGGCTGTCATCGACGAACAGCATCGCCTGCGCAGGCAGGCCAAAGCGCGCCTCGGCATGGGCGAAGATCGCCGGATCGGGCTTGGCCAGTTTCTCGACCCCGGACACGACGATGTCGCGAAACCGCTCGAACAGCGGAAAGGTCGGGGCAAAGCCGGCCCAGGTATCGGCCCCGAAATTGGTGATCGCGTAGAGCGGCACCCCGGCCGCATCGAGCGCCTCGACCAGTTCGACCGAACCCGGCACCGGGCCGGGGATGGTCTCGTTGAACCGGTCGAGCCAGGCGCGAATCAGGTGGGCGTGGCTGGGGAATTCGGCGCTGCGCGCCGCGATCATTTCCTCGGCGTCGCGGCCGGCATCGTGCTCGCCGTGCCAGGCCAGCGGAATGACTTCCTCCATGAACCAGGCGCGTTCGGCTTCGTCCGGGATCAGCGTCCGGAACGGCAGGTCGCGTTCCCACTGGACCAGCACCTTGCCGACATCGAACACCACCGCTTCGACCATTTCCGCACAAGCTCCCGCAGTAAAAACACTTTCGGCCCGCACCCCGGATGGGAAGCGGGCCGTCAGAATGCCAGCGCGGGGCCGGTTGGCCCCGCCTGCCCGGGCCTTAGCCCTGGCGCGCCTTGAAGCGGCGGTTGGTCTTGTTGATCACATAGGTCCGGCCACGGCGGCGGATCACGCGGTTGTCCCGGTGGCGGCCCTTGAGCGACTTGAGGCTGTTGCGAATCTTCATGGTTTCCTCGGGGGCGGCAAACGCCGCTGAAATTTGAAGGTGCGCCGTTAGGGGCGAGTCAGGGCGAAGTCAAGCGAGAGTCTGAGGTTTTGTGCGCCAATCGCCTCCGCGATTGGCTTGGCCTGGCCGGCCCGCTCCCCCGGCCCAACCACCCGTTGAAGGTACCCTGTGGGTGGTTGGGCCGGGGGAGCGGGCCGGCCAGGCAGGGAAAGCCGGATGGCTTTCCCGCACCGCCGTCAGGCGGAAGGCGACTCCCCTATCTCGCCAAGCTTCCGCTCCCATTGCAGCGCATGGGCCACTATCGTGTCCAGATCGGCGAATTTCGGCACCCATGGCAGGGTCGCCTTGATTCGGGTGTTGTCGGAAATCAGCGAATCGGGATCGCCGGCCCGGCGCGGGCCAAGCACGCGGCGAATCGTCTGGTTGGTCACCCGGTCAACCGCGTCGAGCACTTCGAGCACCGAATAGCCCCGGCCATAACCGCAATTCATGGTCAGCGACTGCTCGGGCTTTTCCAGCAGCGCTTCCAGCGCCAGGACATGGGCATCGGCCAGATCGCTGACATGGATATAGTCGCGCACCCCGGTGCCGTCGGGCGTGTCGAAATCGGTCCCGAACACGTCGACCTTGTCGCGCTTGCCCAGCGCGGCTTCGACCGCAACCTTGATCAGGTGGGTCGCCCCGGCGGTCGATTGCCCGGTGCGGCCCCCGGGATCGGCCCCGGCGACGTTGAAATAGCGCAGCGCGCAGAAATTGAGCGGGTGGGCCGCGGCGGCATCGCGCAGCATGAATTCGGTCATCAGCTTCGACATGCCATAGGGATTGATCGGCCGCTGCGGGGTGTCCTCGGTCACCGGCGAAACTTCGGGTATGCCATAGGTCGCCGCAGTCGAGCTGAAGATGAAGTGGCGCACCCCGCCGGCCAGCGCGCTGGCGATCAGGCTGCGGGTCTTGGCGGTGTTGTTGTGATAGTACTTGAGCGGATCGGAAACCGATTCCGGCACCACCACCGATCCGGCGAAATGCATGATCGCGCCGATCCCCTGTTCGGCCACGATCCGCGCCAGCAGGGCGGCATCCTCGATATCGCCTTCATAGAACGGCACATCTTCCGGCACGGCCCAGCGAAACCCGGTGACCAGATTGTCGATCACTGCCACCGGCCAGCCGGCATCCTTGAGCGCGAGGACGGCGTGGCTGCCGATATAGCCGGCACCGCCGGTAACGAGTACGGGACATTTCATGGTCATGGCAGTGCCATCGGCTAGCAGCATTGCGCAATCAAGTGGTTAATGGCGCACGGTCCTTGCCACTCCGGCGCCGAGGGGCCAGATTGGCGGAAAGGAGAATGCCGATGAAGCTGTCGCATCTGTTCCCTGCCCTGGCCGGCGCGCTGCTGCTGGCGGGCTGCGTCACCCCGGTCGGGCCGGTTCAGGTCACCCGTTTCCATGTCGAGGATGTCTCGCCGCTGGGCAAGGGGACGATTTCGGTCGAGCCGGCCCCGGGGACCGATGGCAATTCGATCGAATGGCAGACCTATCGGGCGGCGGTGATGCGCCAGCTGCAGCGGGTCGGCTATACCGAAGCCGGGCCGGGCACAGGTGGTCAGGTCGCCTGGCTCAAGGTCACGCGCAGCACTTTCCGCCCCGATGGCGGCTCGGGCCCGGTCAGCGTCGGGGTCGGCGGATCGACCGGCAGCTATGGCTCGGGCGTCGGGCTGGGAATCGGCATCAATCTTTCACCCAAACCCAAGGAGCAGGTCGCGACCGAACTGGCGGTTTCGATCAAGGACCGCACCAGCGGCGCCACCTTGTGGGAAGGGCGCGCCAGCTTCACCGTCGCCACCTCCTCTCCGCTGGCGGGGACCGCACTGGCCGCCCCCAAGATGAGCGAGGCCCTGTTCCTGAACTTTCCCGGCCAATCGGGCGAAACCATCGAAGTGAAATGACCCAGATCCTGATCGACGCGGCGTTCGACGCCGGCAATATCGAAGTCCTTTCGATCGACGGCGCCAGCGCGCGCCTCGCGATCCGCAAGGATAGCCACTCGGATTTCTACCAGTGGTTCCACTTTCGCGTCGCGAACTGCGCGGGCCGCGAACTGGTGCTCAAGATCACCGGGCTGGAAGGATCCGCCTATCCCGGCGGCTGGCCCGGCTATCGCGCCGCGGTGAGCGAGGACCGCGAGTTCTGGGGCAGGGCGGACAGCAGCTATGACCGGGCGGAAGACGGAGGGACTCTGACGATTCGCTATACTCCGTCCGCCAACCTTGCCTGGTTCGCCTATTTCGCGCCCTATTCGATGGAGCGGCACCACGATCTGGTGGCATCGACCGCGCTGTCCGAAGGGGTCGAGCATCGGGTGCTGGGGCACAGCCTGGATGGCCAGCCGATCGATTGCCTGGAATTCGGCGAGGGCGAGAAGCAGGTCTGGCTCTATGCCCGGCAGCATCCCGGCGAATCGATGGCCGAATGGTGGATGGAAGGCGCGCTCGATTGCCTGACCGATCCGGCCGACCCGGTCGGGCGGCGGCTGCGCCAGTTGTGCCGGTTCCACGTGGTGCCCAATGCCAACCCGGATGGATCGCGGCGCGGCCACCTGCGGACCAATGCCGCGGGGGTGAACCTCAATCGCGAATGGGAAAGCCCCAGCGCCGAGCGCAGCCCCGAAGTGCTGGCGATCCGGGGCGCGATGGACGAAACCAGGGTCGATTTCGCGATCGACGTCCACGGCGACGAGGCGATTCCCGCCGTGTTCCTCGCCGGGTTCGAAGGCACCCCTTCGTGGAGCGAGGCGCTGCAGGCGCCCTATGATCGCTACAAGGCGATCCTGGCCCGACGCACCCCGGATTTCCAGACCGCCAAGGGCTATCCGGTCTCGCGCCCGGGCACTGCCAATATGACGATGAGCACCAACCAGCTGGCCGAGCGTTACGGCTGTACTTCGATGACGCTCGAAATGCCGTTCAAGGACAACGACGACCTGCCCTGCGCCGCGCAGGGCTGGAGCCCGGAACGCAGCGCGATCCTGGGCCGCGATTGCATGGGCGCCCTGCTGGAGTGGCTGGAGGACGCGG
>CAZNII010000010.1:5027-37912 GCA_964573075.1 uncultured Novosphingobium sp.
GCGATCCTGGGCCGCGATTGCATGGGCGCCCTGCTGGAGTGGCTGGAGGACGCGGGCTGACGGTCAGATGACCGGGCCGGCTCGGTGGTGTCCTATAGCGATCAATTGCCAACCGGCCGCGCCGCGTTCAAACCCATAAAGGCCATAGTCGGGGTAGCCGTTGTCGTAGACAGTGGCGGAGCTGACAAAGGCATGATTCCCGATAAACGTGGGCGTGCTTAACGTGGTTGGGTTGCGGCAACCGGCGCGCCGGAAGGGTGTTGGCGCAAAGCGCAGGAGCGACTGTTCGTCGTCGCCATGGGTTAGAAGCACCGCTTGGCGCCCCTTTGAGGCTTGATGCTGGCGGTGCACGGGATCGGGCGTGTCAGAGTTGTTGGGCCAAAACCCAGATCCGCCGTAAGGCGAATAGGATGTGGCAGGCGCCAGGCACCGCTGGGTCAACTGACCCACGACCAGGTCCAGCACGGCCCGTTCGTCCGGAGTGGCCCGTTCGGCCTGATGGTCGATGGTCCACCAGCCGGCGAGACCAAGCAACAGCACCGACAGGGCTCTGCGCGTGTTCGGCATCCTGCCGCCCCTCCCTCTCTCGCGTTATGTAACAACATAACACGGATTGGTGGGGCCGCAAGTTCGCTGGCCGTCAGGCGACAACCGGCTCCAGCACGCGCAGCGTCCGGGCATCCGCGTCCAGTTCCACAGCCGCGCCCGATGGCAGGCACAGCTGGTTCATGATGTGGCCGAAATTGCCCCCGGTGAAGGCCGGAATGCCGAGCGGGGCAAGGTGCTGGTCGATCACCTCGTCCAGCGTGAAGCCGCGATAGCCGGGCTCCTCGGTCCGGCAGCTGGTGCACTGGCCGAAAACGATCCCGGCCAGCTCGCCCAGCACGCCCGCCAGGCGCAATTGCTGCAGCATCCGGTCGATCCGGTATTCGGCCTCGTTGACGTCCTCGATGAACAGGATCGCGCCCTTGAATGCGGGCAGCCAGCCGGTCCCCATCAGGGTGGAGACAATCGTCAGGTTGCCGCCCAGCAGCCGGCCGCGGGCCACTCCGCCGCGGATCGTGCGCGCGATCCGCCCGCTGGCCGCTTCGCCCGCGGCGCCGCCCAGCACCGGGCGATCGGCGGCGAAGGCCAGTCGCCACAGGCTTTCCCAGGTTTCGCTCTTCCAGGTACTGGCCGCGTTGCCGCCGTGGATGGTCGGATATCCGGCCCGCGCCGCGAAGGCGAGGTGCAGCGCGGTGATATCGCTGAAGCCGATCAGCAATTTGGGGTTCTGCCGGATCGCGGCCCAGTCAAGCAGCGGCAGGATCCGCGCGCTGCCCCACCCGCCGCGCAATGCAAAGACCGCGCGAACCTCCGGATCGGCATACATCGCGTTGAGATCGGCGGCCCGGTCCGCATCGGGGGCGGAGAGATAGCCGAACCGCCCGTCCGCGCCCTCGGCGATCTTCGGCACCAGCCCCATGCCTTTCAGCCACCATTCGGCGCGGGCTGCGGTATCCTCGCTGCCGGCGGCACTGGCCGGGGCAATCACGCCCACCGTGTCGCCGGGGCGCAGGCGCGGGGCCTTGCGGGGCTGTGCCGCACCCAGCGGCGGCGCGATCAGCGCGGCGCCCAGCCCACCAAGCGAGGCCAGCGCGGCGCGCCGTCCGATCAAGTAAGGCTGTCCGGCCCGAAGGCACGCGGTAGCAGGTCGGACAGCAGCAGTTCGGTCACCTGCGCTTCGCCGACGCACCACACGGTCGGGTCGCTGCCGCCCAGCGCGGCCACTTCGTTGAGCACCTGACGGCAGCGGCCGCAGGGGGTCACCGGATCGCCGCTGCCGACCGCGCCGGCCTTGCCGCCGATCACCGCCACGGCCTCCAGCCGCCCGCGCCAGTCCTCGCTCAGCGCCTTGCCGACCGCGACCGTCTCGGCGCACAGCGTCAGGCCGTAGCTGGCGTTCTCGACATTGGCGCCGGTCACTACCGATCCGTCGGCAAAACCCAGCGCAGCGCCGACGTGGAAGTTCGAATAGGGGGCATAGGCGCGCGTCGCAGCATCGCGCGCGGCTTCGATCAGGCTTTCGCGGGTCCAGCTCATCGTTGCACCACCACCCATTTCAGCGGCTCTTCGGCGGCCTCGCTATCGAACATCGCGCTCGCGGTCCACAGCGTCCAGGGCCGGCCGGCATAGTCGGGCTGGAAGCGCGTGCGGACCAGCCAGACATTGCGATCGATCGCGCTGGCCAGGTGATAGCGGTCCTCGAAGGCGGGCGAGATCTTGAGGATCGTCGGCTTGCCGGTGTGGGTCTCGATCTGGTTGATGAAGGTCATCAGCTCGCTTTCGACCGCGGCATCGGTGACCTTTACCGGGCAATCGTCGGCCAGCATGTCGAGATCGACCGCCGGCGGCAGCATCGCCCGGTCGCGCGGGACAACGGTGACGAAGTTGGCCGCCTGGGCCTCGGCCGGCTGGCAGGGATCATAGCGGTGGACTGCCCCGACCTGCAGTTTGGCCGCGCGGGCATCTTCCAGATTCTTCACGAAGGCCTCGTCGCGGGCGAAAGCGCTGGCCGAGGCATCGAGATAGGCAAAGCTCGCGCCGGTGGCTTTCAGCGCCTTCCAGTCAACCGCGCCATCCTCGCCCGAAACCTCGACCCCCTGCATCGGGAAAGCCTGTCTGGACGGCCGCCAGTGCCTGAGATCCCACCACCCCCACAGCGCCGCGACGATGCCCAGCAGCACCATGGCGCCGAGCAGGCGCAGCCGCCAGCGGTTGGTTGCCTTGCGTGCCATCAGCGGTGCGATCCCATGGGTCCTGCGTTACTCGTCATTTGCGAGCGGAGCAAAGCAATCCACAGCAATTGCGCGCGACGCCCCGTCGGGAAATTCACCCCCTGATATGCAGCACGCAGATCAGGGTAAAGAGCCGCCGGGCGGTGGCGAAATCGGTTTCCACCTTTCCTTCCAGCCGTTCCAGCAGCATTTCCGCCGCTTCGTTGTGGACCCCCCGCCGGGCCATGTCGATCGTCTCGATCTCGGCCGCGCTGGCCTTGCGGATCGCCTGGTAATAGCTGTCGCAGATCGCGAAATATTCGCGGATCGGGCGGCGGAACCGGCCGAGGCCCAGGATCAGGGTTTCAAGCGGGCCCCCGGCTTCGTCCGCCACCTCGAGCGAGAGCCGTCCGTCATCGACCGCCAGCCGCAGCCGGTAGGGCCCCTGATGCCCGGCTTCCCAGGCGCGCAGCGGCTTGAACTGGTTCTCCTCGATCAGATCGAAGATCGCGATCCGCCGCTCCTGCTCGATATCCGCGTTGCGCCACAAGATGGTCGCCTCGTCGAGCTCGATATGGATGATGCGCGGGTCCGCCATGGGCGGCGCTTTTCGCAGATGCGAAATTCCGGGGCAAGTGCCTGTTTCCGTCCCCGCTATCCACAGCCGCCGAATGCGACTGGCGGCTTGCGCGGGGCGCGGCAAGCGCGCATCTAGCAGCGCTTATGGCCGAACCGATCCCATTCCCCCGCGCTGACGAGACCGCCGCCCGCGCCTTGCCTTCGAACGTCGAGGCCGAGGCCGCGTTTCTGGGCGCGGTGCTGATCGACAACCGGGTGATCGAGGAACTGGTCACGCCGCTCAAGCCCGAACATTTCTTCGAGCCGGTCCATGCCCGGATCTACGACCGGATCATGCAGCTGCTCGATCGCAAGGCGGTGGTCACCCCGGTAACGCTCAAGCCCTATTTCGAAGCTGACGAGGCGCTCAAGGAGCTGGGCGGGGCGGCCTATCTGGCCCGGCTGACCGCCGATGGCCAGGGGCTGCTCGCCCCGCGCGAACTGGCCGAGCAGATCTATGACCTGGCGCTGCTGCGCGAACTGGTTTCGGTCGGGCGCAACCTGGTCAACTCCGCGCTCGACACCTCGGAACGGGTCGAGCCGATGGAGCAGATCTCCGAGGCCGAGGCGGCGCTCTACCGCGTGTCCGAAGGCGCCTCGGTGGGCAGCGAGGCGCAGTCGTTCCGCACTTCCAGCCTGACCGCGATCACCCAGATCGAGAAGGCGCTGGCCTCGGGCGGGCACATCTCGGGCCTGACCACCGGGCTTGACGATCTCAACGCCAAGATCGGCGGCCTGCATGACAGCGACCTGATCATCCTCGCCGGGCGGCCGGCGATGGGCAAGACCTCGCTCGCCACCAATATCGCCTTCAACTGCGCCGAGCGCTATCTGCGCGACATGGCCGACGGGATCGATCCGGCCAAGTCGGTCGGCGCGCCGACTGCCTTCTTCAGCCTGGAAATGAGCGCCGACCAGCTCGCCACCCGTATCCTCGCCGAACAGGCCGAGATCAGCAGCGAGCGGCTGCGCATGGGCAAGATCAGCCGCGAGGATTTCCAGCGGATCTCCTTCGCCAGCCAGCGCCTGGCCGAGCTGCCGCTCTACATCGACGATACCCCGGCGCTGTCGATCGCCGCGCTGCGCACCCGCGCGCGGCGGCTCAAGCGGCGGCACAATATCGGGCTGATCGTGATCGACTACTTGCAGCTGCTGCAGGGTTCGGGCCGGGCCAACGACAACCGCGTCAACGAAATCTCCGAGATCAGCCGCGGCCTCAAGACCCTGGCCAAGGAACTGGCGGTGCCGGTGATCGCGCTCTCGCAGCTGAGCCGCGCGGTCGAAAGCCGCGAGGACAAGCGACCGCAGCTGGCCGACCTGCGCGAATCCGGCTCGATCGAGCAGGACGCCGACATGGTCTGGTTCATCTTCCGCGAGGAATACTACCACAACGCCAGCAAGCCCGACGAGCCGACCGAAACCAGCAGCGGCGACGCCATCGCCAAGTACGATGCCTGGATGCAGCGCCACCTCGAGGTGGTGAACAAGGCGACCGTGATCATCGCCAAGCAGCGCCACGGTTCGACTGGCAACGTCCAGCTTCATTTCCAGAGCGAGTTCACCAAGTTCGGCAATCTCGCGCCCGATTCGCGGGGTTACGCCTCTTACGAATAACTATTGCAAATCAATCAGTTATGCGATTTTTTCTTGACTTGCGAATCGCCCCACGTGTAGCAGCGGCGCTTTCCCGGATTTCCCAGAACTGGAGTGCCCATGGCGCGCGTTACCGTTGAAGATTGTGTCGACAAGGTTCCCAACCGTTTCGACCTCGTCCTGCTTGCCGCGCAGCGCGCGCGCGAGATTTCGGGCGGGGCGGAAATCACCATCGAGCGCGATCGCGACAAGAACCCGGTCGTCGCCCTGCGCGAGATCGCCGAGCAGACCGTGCGCCCCGAAAACCTCAAGGAATCGGTGATCGGTTCGCTCCAGCGCGTCCTGCCCGACGACGATGACGAGATCGACGAAATCGGCTCGCTCAGCCAGTCGGCCGAAGCGCTGCGGATCACCGCGGCGGCGCCGGTGCGCAACACCTCGCTGGGCGGCGACTACGACGGCTGATCCGGCCTGCCCCGGACACGATTACGGCCCGCTTCCCTACCGGGAGGCGGGCCGTTTGTTTTGGTCCCGCCCTTAGCGGCAGGGATAGTGGCGGATGAAATAGTCCGCCATGGCCTGCTTCATCGTCACCCGCGGCCGGGCCGGCTCCGGGTAGGTCCGCAGGAAGGCCAGCAGCTTGTCGGAACCGACCTTGGTCCCCTTGGGCGGGCAGCTCGATGGGCGACCGGCGGCGCGCTCGGCATTGAGCCTGGCGCGATAGGCCTCGCCGGCGGCCTTGCCCTCGCTTTGCAGCAGGCTGAAATCCGAAGAGAACAGCGCGGTTGCGCCCTTGGCCTTGAGCGCATCGGCCTTGGCCAGGAAGGTCGCCACGCTCATGTCGCCGGGGGCCGCGAGCAGCGGGGTGGCGAAGGCCAGGCTGGCGACGAGGGCAAGGGCGATGCGTTTCATAAGCGTCTCCGGAACTGTTGCGCCGTGATGGCTTGACCCGATCCGGCTTGCAAGACCATGAACAGGTCCGATCGGGAGAAGACCATGAGCGGTGGTGGCGAAATCGTTGGCGATATTGCCGAAGGGGCGCTGATCGCCCGCTCGGCCGAGCCCGGGCACGGCGAGGGTGGGGATGGCCATACCGATGAACGAGCCTGCCTCAATTGCGGCACGAAGCTGATCGGCAGCCATTGCCATTCCTGCGGCCAGGCCGCCCATGTCCACCGCACCCTGGGGGCCTTCTTCCACGATCTGCTGCACGGGGTATTCCACTTCGAGGGCAAGATCTGGCGCACCCTGCCGCTGCTCGCTTGGCGCCCGGGCAAGCTGACCCGCGAATATATCGACGGACGGCGGGCGAGCTATGTCAGCCCGATCGCGCTGTTCCTGTTCTGCGTCTTCCTGATGTTCGCGGTGGTGAAGCAGTTCGGCGGCAATCTGGGCGATCTCTCGACCGTCGATGTCAATGGCACGAAGATCACCGGCCTGGCTGAGAACGAGGCCGAAATCGCCCGGCTCAAGCAGCGGCGCGCCGAACTGGCCGCGGCCGGCAAGCCGACCGATGCCATCGACGGGGAAATCGCCGGGCGCGAATCGGGTGTCGAGGCGATCAAGCGGGTACGCGGCGAATTCAGCGAAAAGGACCTGGCGGCGGTCCGCAGTGCCGATCTGTCAAGCGATCTGCCGATGCTCCAGCACGCCTTCGACAAGTTCAAGGCCAACCCCGGCCTGGCGATCTACAAGGTCCAGTCGAACGCCTACAAATACAGCTGGGCCCTGATCCCGATTTCGGTGCCGTTCGTGTGGCTGCTGTTTCCCTTCAGCCGCCGGTTCCACATTTATGACCACACGGTCTTCGTCACCTATTCGCTGTGCTTCATGACCCTGCTGGTGGTGGTGTTGACCCTGGGCATGGCTGCGGGACTGCCGGGCATGGGGCTGCTGGCGATGCTGTTGCCGCCGTGGCACATGTTCCGACAGCTGCGCGAAACCTATCAGCTGCGCCGCCGCAGCGCGCTGTGGCGGACGGTTTTGCTGGTATTCTTCGCCAATACCGCAATCGGGCTGTTCGCCATGCTGGTCCTGACCCAGGCTGGCGCCTGAGCCAGGCCCTCAGGCGCCCTGCGCGGCCGCCCCGCTGAACCGCTTGCCCGCCTTGGGCACGGCCGAACCTTGCGCGGGCGGGACCGGCGAATGCCCGGTCGGATCGCTCGGCCGGTCGATCTTGCCGGTTTCGAGCAGTTCCTTGATCTCGTCGCCGGTCAGCGTTTCGTATTCGAGCAGGGCCTGGGCCAGCAGGTGCAGCTGCTTGTCGTGCTTCCTGAGGATATCGGTCGCGCGCTTGTGCCCGCCATCCACCAGCGCGCGGATTTCCGCGTCGATCAGCTTGTTGGTTTCGACCGACATCATGGTCCGCTGCGAGCCGCCATAGCCGAGGTAGCCTTCCTGGGTTTCCTCGTACTGCAGGGGTCCCAGCTTGTCCGACATGCCCCAGCGGGTGACCATCGAGCGGGCCAGCGAAGTGGCATGCTGGATGTCGCTCGACGCGCCCGAGGAAACCTTGTCGTGCCCGAAGATCAGTTCCTCGGCCACGCGCCCGCCCATCGCCACGGCCAGCTGCGCATGCATCTGGTCGCGGTGGTAGGAATAGCGGTCGCGTTCGGGCAGGCGCACCACCATGCCCAGCGCCCCGCCGCGCGGGATGATCGTGGCCTTGTGGATCGGATCGGATGCCGGCTCGTTGACCGAAACCAGCGCGTGGCCGGCCTCGTGATAGGCGGTCATCCGCTTTTCGTCCTCGGTCATCACCATCGAACGCCGCTCGGTGCCCATCATCACCTTGTCCTTGGCGTCCTCGAACTCCTTCATCGCCACCAGCCGCTTGTTGCGGCGCGCGGCGAGCAGGGCGGCCTCATTGACCAGGTTGGCCAGGTCCGCACCCGAAAAGCCGGGCGTGCCGCGCGCGATCACCCGCGGATTGACGTCGGGGGCAACCGGCACCTTCTTCATGTGCACGGCCAGGATCTTCTCGCGGCCCTCGATATCGGGAACCGGGACCACCACCTGGCGATCGAACCGGCCCGGACGCAGCAGCGCCGGATCAAGCACGTCGGGACGGTTGGTCGCGGCGATGATGATGATGCCTTCGTTGGCCTCGAACCCGTCCATCTCGACCAGCAGCTGGTTCAGCGTCTGCTCGCGTTCGTCGTTCGAATTGCCCAGACCATGCCCGCGATGGCGACCGACCGCGTCGATTTCGTCGATGAAGACGATGCACGGCGCGTTCTTCTTGGCCTGGTCGAACATGTCGCGCACGCGTGACGCACCAACGCCGACGAACATCTCGACGAAGTCCGAACCGGAAATGGTGAAGAACGGCACGCCCGCCTCACCCGCGATGGCGCGGGCCAGCAGGGTCTTGCCGGTACCGGGCGAGCCGACCAGCAGCGCGCCCTTGGGAATCTGTCCGCCCAGCTTGGAGAAACGGTGCGGGTCCTTCAGGAACTCGACGATTTCCTCCAGCTCCTCGCGCGCCTCGTCGATCCCCGCGACGTCGGCAAAGGTCACGCGGCCCTGCTTTTCGGTCAGCATCTTGGCCTTGCTCTTGCCAAAACCCATCGCTCCGCCGGCCCCGCCGCCCTTCTGTACCTGGCGCATCACGAATACGGCCAGCCCCAGCAGAAGCGCGAAGGGCAGGATCTGGACCAGCATGTAGGCCAGCAGGCTCGGCTCGTCAGGCAGCTTGCCCTCGTACTGCACCCCGCCCTGATCGAGCAGCTGTTGCAGGCTGGGATCGTTGGGCAGCGGAACGGTAGTGAAGGTCTTGCCGTCGGTGTACTTGCCGGCGATCTTGGTTTCGGAAACCTGGACCGACTTGACCTTGCCCTCGGCAACCTGGGCGCGGAATTCGGAATAGCCGATCTGCTGGCCGGGCGCTTCGCCCTTGCCGTTGAAGACCGAAACCACCAGCAGCAGGGCCAGGAAAATCCCGCCCCACACCAGCAGGCTCTTCATCCACGGATTGCCGGTCGGCTGTTCCTCGTTCATGCGCGCAAAGTCCTTTCGCCGTCCAATGTAGGGCACGGTGACTGAATCGCAAGCTAACGGGCATATCCCGGCCCAATGGCTTGCACGCAATTTCGCGCGCTTGCACAAGCATCGGGGCAGACGGGGGGAGCGTGATGGATCAGAAACCGGCCTTGGCGCAGGACCGTTTCGCCGGCTGGGGCCGCCTGCCGGCCCGGCTGGCGCTGCTCGCGCTGGGGCTGCTGCTGATCGCCGCGGCGCTGGTCCCGATCCGTGCCGGCAAGCAGGAAACCGAGGTTGCCGGCTTTGTCGAAAACGTCGCCGGCAAGGACAACAAGGCCGCCGAACGCCCGCGCGACGATGACCTGGCACTCTATGACCGGGTGATCGAGCGGATCGGCCAGGGCGAGAATTACTACACCGTCGCCGCCGAGGAGCATCGCAAGGCCAACTATCCGCTGCGCCCGGGGGTGGCGGTGCGCTTGCCGACGCTGGCCTACCTCGCGGTCCTGCTGGGTGATCCGGGCAAGGGCGCGGTGGTGCTGGTCCCGGGCGAGCTGGCGGCGGCCTTTGCCCTGCTGGTGGCGACGCTGTGGGCCTGGTGGCGGCGGCTGGGGGACGAAGGGCTCGATCCACGGACCCGCCGTTTTGCCACGGCATTGCTGTTTTTCGGCGCTTCGCTGGGGCTCAACCGCTATTACTTCGTGCTGCACGAATTGTGGGCCGGGATGCTGCTGGCACTGGCCATGGGGCTGCACCGCCCGGGGCGCAAATGGGGTGCCGCGCTGGTTGTGGCCGGCCTCGCTCTGGCGATCCGCGAGCATGCCCTGCCGTTCGTCATGCTGATGGCCGCCATGGCGCTGTGGCGGCGCGACTGGAAGGAAGGCGCGGCCTGGAGCGGGCTGGTGCTGGCCTTCTTCGCCTATCTCGCCTGGCATCTGGGGCAGGTTTCGCAGCAGGTCCTGCCCAGCGATCCGATGGGGCCGGCCTGGCTGGAGCTGCGCGGGCTATCGGGCTGGCTTTCAACCGTGGTGCTGTCCAGCAACCTCAGGTTCCTGCCGCACTTCGTAGCCGGGCCACTGGTGGTGCTGATGGTGCTGGGCTGGGCCGGCTGGAAAAGTCCGGCCGGCGCCTTCGCGACGCTGCTCTACCTCGGTTATGGCCTGGCCTTCATGATCGCCGGGCGGCCCGACAACTTCTACTGGGGCGCGGTGATCGCGCCGGCAATGTTCATCGGCCTGGCCTTTGCGCCAAGGGCGGCAAAGACCCTTTGGGAGCGGGCGTTCCCGGCCTGACGGCAGTGCGCTGATCGCGGAGGCGACCAGCGCCGCCTGATCAGCTGGTCAGTTCGGCGATCTTGTGGTGCGGCAGCACCCGCCAGGCGGCGACCAGCACCACCACGTGGATCAGTTCGACCGCCATCGGGATCTGCCAGTTGGAGTAGGTTCCATCGAGCGCCAGGCTGATTCCGCGGACCGCCACGGCGGTGCCCATTACCGCTGCGGGGACCAGCAGCAGATCGGCATTGCGGCGCCAGGCGCCGATCATCATGCACACGGCAACCACGCCGAAAAACGCGGTAAAGTCTGCCCGCAGGGTCGAAGCGCCCTGGGCGCCCATCCCGGCGAGGCCGAAGCCGGAGGCCGTAGCAACCGGATTGAAAAGGAAATTCAGGCCCATGAACAGGTCGAACAGGCCCAGCAGAAAGACCAGTGCGGTCAGTACGAAGCGCATTGTGTTAACCACCCCCGTTAGTCCGATTTTTTCCACTTTGCCCGAAGCAGGGCGATAAGCAAAGCCTGTTGCGCACGAAGGGATGGCGTTGCACAAGCGCGTTTCGATGTCTGGACCCCGCATTCTTCTGGTCGTGGGTGGCGGTATCGCCGCCTACAAGGCCTGCGAGCTGGTTCGCCTGATCCGCAAGGGCGGCGGCGATGTCACTTGCGTGCTGACCGAGGGCGGCTCGAAATTCATCACCGCGATGACGCTTGCCGCGCTGAGCGAGAACCCCGTCCACACCACCCTGTGGGATCTCACCAGCGAGGTCGAGATGGGGCATATCCAGCTCTCGCGCAGTGCCGACCTGGTGGTGGTCTGCCCCGCCACTGCCGATCTCCTTGCCAAGATGGCCAATGGCATCGCCGACGATATGGCCACCACACTGCTGCTCGCCACCGACAAGCCGGTGCTGGCAGTGCCGGCGATGAATGTGAAAATGTGGCAGCACGCCGCCACCCAGGCCAATGTCCAGAGCCTGACCGAGCGCGGGATCCACGTGCTCGAGCCCGACGAGGGGCCGATGGCCTGCGGCGAGTTCGGCCCCGGACGCCTGCCTGAACCGATCGCGGTCTACAACGCGATCTGCGCGCTGCTGGGGCAGGAGCCGATGCTGCTGCCCGCGCCCGAGGCCGTGCCCCAGGCCTTGCCGGCCTTCGATCTCGAAGACTGGCATGCTGATCAGGGCGGGATGGAAACCTCGCTCGGCGGGCTGACCGCCGGGCTGATCCAGCGCAGCGGCAAGGGCAAGCCGATCCTGTTCGACGATCTGCCGATCGACGGCGAGTTCGAGGAACTGCCGGTCGAGGAGCTGCCGGTGGTCGAGGTCAACCTCGACAGTCCGATCCTTTCCAAGAAGGGCAAGGCCAAGGCCGCCCCGCCGACCGATCCCGAAGCGATCAACCACACCGTTTCGCGCCACGGCGATGCCCATGCGCCGCAGCCGTTCGAGGAAGGGGAGCTGGCCGCCGATCCGCTGGCCGGCCAGCCCGATTTCGCGCCCGACGAGATCGCGCCCGAAGACGCGATCGACCCGGAAGGTCCGCTCAAGGGCAGGCATCTGCTGATCACCGCCGGGCCGACCCACGAGCCGATCGACCCGGTCCGCTACATCGCCAACCGCAGTTCGGGCAAGCAGGGCTATGCCATCGCCGCCGCGGCGGCACGGCTGGGCGCGCGAGTGACGCTGGTGTCCGGTCCGGTGGCGCTTGAGTGCCCGCGCGGTGTCGATCGGGTGTTCGTTGAAACCGCGCGCGACATGGCCGAAGCGGTCAAGCAGGCGCTGCCGGCCGATGCCGCGGTGATGGTCGCCGCCGTGGCCGACTGGCGTACGGTCGAATTCTCGCCCGAGAAGATGAAGAAGCGCGGCGCTGCTCCGCCGGCGCTGCGGCTGACCGAAAACCCCGATATTCTCGCCATGGTCGCGGTCAGCGACAAGCGCCCCAAACTGGTGGTCGGCTTTGCCGCCGAAACCGAAAAGGTGCTGGAACACGCCAAGGACAAGCGCAAGCGCAAGGGCGCGGACTGGATCATCGCCAACGACGTTTCAGGCAGCGTGATGGGCGGCGATGCCAACGCGGTGCATATCATCACCCCCAAGGGTGTCGAAGATCTCCCGGAAATGGCAAAGGACGAAGTCGCCAAAGCCATTGTCCAGAGGATCGCCGATGCACTCGCCAAATGAGGTTCCTGTCCGCGTAAAGCGCCTGCCCCACGGCGAAGGGCTCGACCTGCCGGTTTATGCCACCGCTGGCGCCGCCGGGATGGACGTGGTCTCGGCCGAAGACGTAACGATCGCGCCGGGCGGCCGCCACGCCGTTGCCACCGGCCTGGCCATGGCGATCCCCCACGGATTCGAAATCCAGGTTCGCCCGCGCTCGGGCCTGGCGCTCAAGCACGGGATCAGCGTGCCCAATTCGCCCGGCACGATCGACAGCGACTATCGCGGCGAATTGAAGGTGATCCTGATCAACCACGGCGCCGATCCGTTCGAGATCCGCCGCGGTGATCGGGTGGCGCAGCTGGTGCTGGCTCCGGTCACCCGGGCGGTCTGGCTGCCGGTCGAGGAGCTTGACGAGACCGCACGCGGCGCAGGCGGCTTCGGCAGCACCGGCGGGGTCGTGGCGCTGGGCAGCTAGCGGCCCAACGCAAAAGGGCGGATCCGTTTCCGGACCCGCCCCTTGCGACCGGCCTTGGCCGGATCAGTTCTTCTTCTTTTCCGGAGCCACCGAGATGCGAACGGTTTCGCCGTTGTGGCCCGGGAAATCGGTGAACATCGCCTCGACCAGGTTCGGCACCAGATAGCCCAGCCGGTTCGAGGTGCTGGCGGCTTCGGCCTTTCCTTCGAACAGGCGCTGGCCATCGCCGCGGCGATCGATCTTCAGGCTGACCGCGCTGATATAGACGGTGTAGCTTTCATAGCCCTGGTTGAACCACGGATCATGCCATCCGAAGCCCCATGCCCCACGCGGATAGTAAGGGCTGTAGTAGCCGCGGCGGCCCCAGTAGCCAAAGCGCGGATAGCCGTACCAGCTTGACCAGTAGGGATCGGCGAAGCCGGACGAGCGGACCTGGGTACGGCCGCGATCGACGCCGTAATCGAACCGCACGACCAGATCGGCAGTCGCCGGATCGGCGGCGCGGACATAGCCCAGCTGCGTCATCTTGGCGTCGACCAGCGTGGCATATTGCGAGAATTCCAGCCCACCGGCGAGCGCCGGATCGTCGGCCACCACCGCGAAGGTCTGGCCCTGCGGGGCGGGCAGCTGGGCGGAAAAGCGCTGGACATCGGCCCTGAACGGCGTGGCGCAGGCGGCCAGGGCGGCCAGCATCAGCGGCACCATGGCGAGCTTGATCCAGGCAAGCGGCGAACGGCTATCGTGACCCATCGATTCGTTTCCCCGTTGTTGTGCATTCCGGCGCGACTCGCGCGCAGGTCGGCGAAAAGCGTAGAATTGACTGCAGATTGAGCCAACCCGGCTTAATCGCGCTTGAATGGCCCGACTGTGCCGTCCCGGTACGGGAAAGGGTTCTGATCCTAGCCCCGCACCAGCCCGAGCGCCCGGTAAGCCGCCGAGAGCGTCGGCGCGGCCAGCTCGCGGGCGCGCAGCGCGCCCTTGGCGAGGATCGCATCGAGCGCCTCGCGGTCCTGGCGCAGCTCGGTGAAGCGGGCATTGATCGGGGCCAGGCTTTCGACCAGCAGTTCGCCAAGCGCCGGCTTGAACCGGCCGAAGCCTTCGCCGCCGAACCGGGCCAGCACTGCATCCTGGCTTTCCCCCGCCATCGCCGCATAGATTCCGACCAGGTTCGCCGCTTCGGGCCGGCCGTCGAGCCCGGCCTTGTCCGAAGGAAGCGGTTCAGGGTCGGTCTTGGCCTTCTTCACCTTCTGCATGATCGCATCGGCATCGTCGGTCAGGTTGATCCGGCTCATGTCGGACGGATCGGACTTGCTCATCTTGGCGCTGCCGTCGCGCAGGCTCATGATCCGGGCGGCTTCGGGCGGGATGATCGGTTCGGGCAGGGTGAAGACCGGCGCATCCTCCGCGCAGAAGTCGTTGTTGAATTTCTGGGCAATGTCGCGCGCCAGTTCGAGATGCTGCTTCTGGTCCTCGCCCACCGGAACGTGGGTAGCCTGATAGAGCAGCACGTCGGCGGCCTGCAGGACCGGGTAGGTGAACAGCGCAACCGACTGGCCCTCTCGGTTCTTGCCGGCCTTGTCCTTCCACTGGGTCATCCGGTTCAGCCAGCCCATCCGGGCCGTGCCCGACAACAGCCATTGCAGTTCGGCATGGGCCGGGACCTGGGCCTGGTTGAACAGCACCGACTTGTCTGGATCGATCCCGCAGGCAACCAGCGCCGCGGTCATTTCCAGGGTGTTGCGGCTCAGCTCGGCCGGATCGTGCGGCATCGAGATGGCGTGGAGATCGGCCAGGAAGTAGAGGCTCTGCCCGCCGCCAGCAGCGACATCGTCCTGCATCTTCACCCAGTTGCGGATCGCCCCCAGGTAATTGCCGAGATGGAGATTGCCGGTGGGCTGGATGCCGGAAACGATACGCATGGGGATTACTCTACTTCGAGGATTTCATCGTCGGCCTTGGTCCGGGCCGGACGGCGGCGCCTTAGCTGGACCAGCACCGACTTGTCCACGGCGCCGACCGCGAAAGCAGCGGCGAAGAACGTGGCCATTCCCGCGAAGACGACCACGCCAAGTGACCAGACCCGGTCGTACCACGGGCCGGCATAGTGCGCGGTGAATTGTGGGACCAGCCACCACAGTAGCGCGCTCATCGCCGCAGTGGCCAGCAGTTGGCGGGCAACCTTGCCAGTCAGTTGCCAGGTGAAATGAAACCAGCCGCGCCGGTGCAGGATTGCGTAAAGCAGCAGGCAGTTGAGCGTGGCCGACGCGGCGGTCGCGCTGGCCAACCCGACGATCCCCCACTGGCGCACCACGGCGACATTGAGGAAGATGTTGAAGGTTAGCGAAGTCAGCGCGGTCCAGACCGGGGTGCGGGTATCCTCGCGCGCGAAGAACCCGGGGTTGAGGATCTTGACGATGACATAGGCCGGGAGCCCAGCCACCAGCGCGATCACGATCCGGGCCATCACCGCACCGTCTTCGGGCGTGAACTTGCCGCCGACGAAAAAGGCGGTGCAGAACGCATGAGCGCAGATCGCCAGCGCGGCTGCGGCGGGCAGGGTCAGCAGGGTGCCGATCTCGAACGCATTGGCCTGCAGGCGCTGCGCCTCGGCCCCGTCGCCGGTGTGGATGTGGCGGCTCAGCATCGGCAGGATTGCGGTGCCCAAGGCAATCCCGACGATCCCCAACGGCATCTGGTTCAGCCGGTCGGCATATTTGAGCAGCGTCAGCGAGCCCTGCTCGAGGCTGGTGGCGAAGAAGGTGTCGACGAACTGGCTGATCTGGTAGATTCCCGCGCCGAATGTGGCGGGCAGGATCAGCATGCCGAGCTTCTTCACTTCGGGTGTCAGCCTGGGCGCCGAGATCTTCAGCCGCACCCCGGCTTTGCGGGTTTCCCACCATAGATACGCAAACTGGGCAAAGCCCGAAAGCGCAACCGCAATCGCCAGCGCAAGGCCGACCACCGTATCATTGCCGCTTTCCCCGCGCAGCTTGTTGCCGGTCAGGATCGCGGTGATCAGGAACAGGTTGAGCAGCACCGGGGCGAAGGCCGCCGGGCCGAACCGCGAGCGGGCATTGAGCACGCCGGCCAGCATCGCCATCAGGCTGATGAAGCCTAGATAGGGAAAGGTCACCCGGCTGAGGAACACTGCCAGGTCGAACTTGCCGGGGATCTTGGCATACTCGCTGGCCAGCACCCAGACGATTGCCGGCATGAACACCATCGCCAGCGCGCTGAAGGCCAACAGCACCCAGACGAACACCGAAAGCACATCATTGGCGAAGCGGTTGGCCTCTTCCTCGCCGCCCTCGCCATGCAGCGCCTTGCTGTACATCGGTACGAAGGCGACGCTGAAGGCGCCCTCGGCAAACAGCCGGCGAAAGGTGTTGGGCAGGGTAAAGGCCAGCTGGAAGGCGTCAGCGACAAGCCCCGCGCCGACGACGCGAGCCATCATCATGTCGCGGGCGAAGCCGAAGACTCGGCTGATCGCCGTCAGCCCGCCGATTGTCCCGACACTCTTGACCAGGCTCATCGGCGGGTTCCGTCAGGCGCGGATCAGGCTTCGCCGGCCGGCGCGTCTTCGCCGCCGGCTTCGCCCTGGGTCTGGGCGGCGGCCAGCTGCTGCATGTAGATCCCGTTGAAATCGATCGGTTCGAGCAGCAGCGGCGGGAAGCCGGCATCGCGCACCGCATCCGAAATCACCCGACGGGCGAACGGAAACAGCAGGCGCGGAGCTTCGGCATAGGTGAAGGCGTGCTTGTGCTGCTCTTCCATGTTGCGCATGCCGATCAGGCCGCCATAGGACAGCTCGACGATGAAGGCGGTGCCGGCTTCGCACTTCGAATTGATCGCAATCTTCAGTTCGACCTCGCTCACTTCCGAATTCAGTTCGCGCGCGCCGATGTTGAACTGCACGTCGATCTGCGGCTGGTCCTGCCAGTTGAAGGCATCGGGCGCATTCGGGTTCTCGACCGAAAGGTCCTTGATGTACTGCGAGATGATTCCGGCGGCGGGCATGGTGTCGGCGCCATTGGGCTGGGGACCGTCGAGATCGAGATTGGTGATGATGTTGCCTTCGTCGGACATGGTACTGGTTGCTTTCGCTGAATTTGACGGAAACGGTTGGCGGCGCGCCTAGCAGGCGCGCGCCCTTGCGGCAACGGGTTTAGCCGGATGTGGCCCGGTTGCACCCATTGCCCGCAAAAATTGCACGCAATGCGCCATCCACGCGTTGTTCATTTGTCATTGCTACCTATTTGGAGCTAGGAACATGCGCAGCGCCGCAAATGGCGGCCGGGACTGGTACCTTGGACAAGACCGTAGAAATCGTCATCATTGCCATGGTTGCGGCCTTTCTGGGCCTGCGGCTTTTCTCCGTGCTGGGCCGCCGTGCCGAGCACGAGGAACAGCCCCTGCCGCCCCGGTTCGAACCGAAGGAACCCAAAGCCGATACCCCGCGCAACCCCGCGCAGCAGGATCTGGCTGGCGCCGGTTCCGCGCCGCGGGTGCTGGTGCCCGGGGTGACCCCGGCGATCGAACGCGGCATCCGCGAAATTGCCGCTGCCGATCGCCACTTCGATATGCTGGCCTTTCTCGAAGGCGCCAAGGGCGCCTATCGGATGGCGCTTGAGGCATTCTGGAAGGGGGATCGCCGCGCGCTGGAGCCGCTGTGCGACAGCGATGTCCTGGCCGCCTTCAACGCGGCGATCGACGCACGCGAAGCGGCTGGCCACAGCCTTGACTACAAGCTGGTGCGGATCGAGGACGCGAACATCGTCGCGGCTGAATATCGCGCGCCGATGGCCCGGATCACCGTGCGCTTTGCCGCCGATATCGCCGCGGTCACCCGCAATGCCGAAGGCCAGGTGATCGCCGGCTCCTTGAATGATGCGGTCGAAACCTGCGACCTGTGGACCTTTTCGCGCGCTGTCAATTCGACTTCGCCGGACTGGTTGATCGACGAAACCGACGAAGGCTGACCCCGGCTATGGGGGCTGGACCGGCGCGCTGGCTGGCGGTTGCAGGGCTGGCGCTCGCGTTGCTTGGCTGCGGTCGGATCATTCCTCAGGGCCAGGTGCCGCCACCCGGCCCGACCCCACCCGCGCCGCAATTTGCCAATGCGCTGGCCGCCGGCCTGGCTGCCGGCCCGGAGGTTGGGACCCTGGCCATGGGCAGGGACGATGCCCGCGGGGCGTTGGTCTCGTTCCGGGCCAGCTGCCCCAGGCTTGTTGGCCGTGCCGATCCTTCCGGCCTGACCCGTGGCGAGGACTGGAAACCGGCCTGCGAGGCTGCGGCAAAATGGCCGGAGAGCGAAGCGCCCCGGTTCTTCCAGACCTGGTTCGAAACGGTCCGCGTGGCCGATGGCAAGGCCTTCGCCACCGGCTACTATGAGCCGGAGATTTCCGGCGTGCGGTTCCGCCAGCCCGGGTTCGATACGCCGGTCTATGCGCTGCCCTCTGATCTTGTGCGGGCCAATCCCGGCGATGCACCTCCCAACGAGAAGGGCCAGCAGCCGCTCGGCCGTTATGACGAAAACGGGCAGTTCGTGCCCTATCACGACCGCACGGCGATCGAGGAGGGAGCCCTGGCCGGTCGCGGGCTGGAGATCGCCTGGGTGGCCGATCCGGTCGAACTGTTCTTTCTCCAGGTCCAAGGCTCGGGCCGGCTGATTGCACCGGACGGCACGGTGATGCGGATTGGCTATGCCGGGCAGAACGGCCATCCCTATACCGGCATCGGCAGCGTGATGCGCAGTCGCGGGCTTGTCGGTCCGGGTACCCCCTATGCCACTTCGATGCAGGGGCTGATGGAATACATCCACGCCAATCCCGATCAGGGCCGGGCGATCATGCGCGAAAACAAGAGCTACGTGTTCTTCCGCGAGATCGGGCCCGACGGGCCGTACGGTTCGCTGGGCGTACCGGTCCGCGCGCGCGACAGCGTGGCCGCCGATCCTGCCTTTGTCCCGCTGGGCGCGCCGGTCTGGCTGTCGCTCGACCGGGCCGAGGCTAGCGGGCTCTGGATTGCCCAGGACACCGGTGGGGCGATCAAGGGTGCCAACCGCTTTGACACCTTCTGGGGTGCCGGGGCCCAGGCGCGGCAGGTTGCCGGCGGAATGACCGGGCGCGGCGAAGCGCTGATCCTGCTGCCCAAGGGCACGCTTGCCAGGCTTCAGCAGGGCCAGTGATGCGCCGTCCGCGCCGTCTGTCCCGCGAAGAGGCGGAGCTGTGGAGCCGCGTTGCCCAGACGGTCAGGCCGATCACAGGGCGGGGCCAGGCCATCCCGAAGCCAGAGCTGGCACCGACGCCCGTGCCGAATGTTGGGGCGACACAACAGCCACAGCGCCTGCCCCCTGCTGCCTTGTCCGCCATATCGCCGCCGCAGCGCGAGGCGCAGCCGACCAAGCCGCGCCCGCTTGACCGGCACGGGCTCGACGGGACCTGGGAAAGGAAACTGGCGCGGGCCGGAGTCCAGCCCGATTTCACGCTAGACCTGCATGGTCACAGCCTTGATGCCGCGCATTCGCGGCTCGACCACGGCCTGGCCCAGGCGGTGGCAATGGGCGCGCGGGTGGTGCTGGTGATCACCGGCAAGCCGCGCCCGGTCGAGGCGGCCGATCGCGGCGGGCGGCGCGGGGCGATCCGGGCCAAGCTGCTCGACTGGCTGGCGCATGGCGCCCATGCCAACCGCATCGCCGCGGTGCGCGGCGCCCATCCCCGTCATGGCGGCCAGGGCGCGGTCTATGTGATCCTGAAAAAAACGCGCTGACCTTCCGGAGAAGGCCAGCGCGCCAGGTGTTTCTCTCCGGCCCCGCCCATGAAGGACGGGACCGGACAGGGAGGAAATCAGAAGTTGACCGTGGCGGTCACATAGACCTGGCGCGGATTGCCATAGAACGCGGTCAGCGTGCCTTCGCGGCCCAGTGCGGAGGTGAAGGGCTGGACCAGCGCGCCGGTGGTCGCATTGGCGGCCATGAAGGTATAGCCCGAGGTCTTGTAGCGCTCGTCGGTCAGGTTCTTGCCATAGACGCCAAGGGTCCAGGCCTTGTTGGGGGCCTGATAGACGATCGCCGCGTCGAACAGCTGGTAGGCCGGCTGGTCGAGATAGGGGTTCGGCACCTCGAACTGGTAGGTCTTGCTCTTGAACGACATCCCGCCGCCGATGCTGAGGCGGCCTTCGCCCAGCGCCATCGAGTAATCCAGCGAGACATTGCCCGACCAGGCCGGGGTGTTCTGGACCTTGCGGTTGGCGGCAACGTCCGTCGGCACGCCGCCGATGTTGGTCACGTACCTGGTGAACTTGGCATCGATGTAGCCGACCGAACCGCTCAGCGTCAGAGTGCCGCTGTCATTGTCGATCAGCTTGGCGCGGCCTTCGAATTCGAAGCCCTTCATCCGCGCCTTGCCGGCGTTGGAAACCACCCCGCAGAAGGTCGGGACCTGGGTCACGACCCCGCCGACCACCACCTTGCTGGTGCAGGCCACCGAACCGGGGATCTGGACATCGGTGTAGTCCATGTAGAACCCGGCTGCGGCGACATAGAGGCGGCGGTCGAACAGATTGGCCTTGTAGCCCACTTCGTAGCTGTCGACCTTCTCGGGACGGAAGGTCAGAAATGCCGCCACTTCGGCATCGGAAGGGATGCCGCTGGGATTGGCGGTCGGCGCGCTGGTGCCAACCCCGCGCGGGTCGAAGCCGCCACCCTTGAAGCCCTGCGAATACGAGGCATAGAGCGTGCTGTCGTCATTCGGCTTGAACGAGATCGTCACCTTCGGGGTAAACTTGTTGAACGAGGCCTTGCCGCGGAAGTTGGTCGAAGGCGAGCCGAACAGGATTGCGCTGCCGCCAAAGGCCGGCGAGCCGCCGAGGTAGTTCTGGCGCAGGATCTGGCCGCTCCGCTCGTCCCAAGTGTAGCGTCCGCCCAGCGACAGGCTGAACTGGTCGCTGAAGTTGATCGTCACGTCGGCGAAGCCGGCCACCGTCTCGGTGCCGATGTCGGCCTGGGTGAAGGCGGTCAGGCCCGGGAACAGGGCGTTGTTCCACAACCGCACATCGAACTGGGTCAGGGCATTGGCGCTCAGGTAATAGAGCCCGGCCATGGCCTGGACCGGTCCGGCATCGACCAGCACCTGCAGTTCCTGGCTGAACTGGCTGTTCTTGTAGAACGCCGGCACGTCCACATCGACTGCGGGAAGCGCGTCGAAATCGATCGGGCTGAAGCTTTCATCCGCGCGATAGGCGGTGATCGAACGGAAGGTCAGCGCTTCGGTCGGCTTGGCCTCCATGAACAGCGAAACGCCCCAGCCTTCGACGTCCTGGCGCGGATTGACCAGCCCGCCGCGGGTGTCGAACACGTTGCTCAGGACAGGAGCACCGCTCAGCAGGCTGGTGATCAGCCGGTGGCCGCCGCGCGCCGAGCTCTTGTCATGGATCCAGTCGCCGGACACGCGAGCGAAGAAATCGGTGCCGTGGATTTCGACCGTGCCGCGGGCGGCATAGACGTTCTTGTCATAGTTTTCGGCGCCGGTGGTCAGATTGGTGCCGAACCCGTCGCGGGTCAGGCGCGCGAACGAGCCGCCGATCCGGAGCACGCCGGCACTGTCGAGCGGGGCCGATGCGGTGATCACCCCGTCCAGCTGGTTATAGCTGCCATAGGTGCCGCGCAGCTGCAGGCGGGGATCGTTCGGCAGGCGCTTGGTCACGTACTTGACCGCGCCGCCGACGGTGTTGCGGCCATAAAGCGTGCCCTGCGGGCCGCGCAGCACTTCGATCCGCTCGACGTCATAGATATCGAGCACGGCGCCCTGCGGACGGTTCAGGTAGACGTCGTCGAGATAGATCCCGACGCCCTGTTCGAAGCCCGAAACCGGATCCTGCTGGCCGACGCCGCGAATGAAGGCGGAAAGAGTGGAATTGGTCCCGCGGCTGGCTTCCAGCGTCACGTTGGGAACCTGTTCGGCCAAAGCGGTGATATCGATCGCGCCCGAGCTGGCCAGCTGATCGCCCGACAGCGCGGTGATCGCGATCGGCACGTCGACCAGCGTTTCCTCGCGGCGGCGCGCGGTGACGATGATTTCGCCCGAATCGGCTTCGGCCGAGGTTCCGGCGTCCTGGGCGTAGGCAGGGGTGGCGCAAAGGCCCGCGAAAGCGCTGGCGAGCAGCGAGGCGCGGCAAAGAAGGGCAGTGGTACGCATCGGGGTGTTCCTCCCAAAAAATCCTCCACCTGCGCGCTGTTGCGGCAGGCTCGATTCCGGTCTTATATAAAAGTTGAACCAACTTTCAACTTTGTTATGCTTGCCACGACAGCGTGGAGGGACGAAAGGTGGGCAAACGTGGCCCGGCTGCAACAGTGGCGGCCGGCAAGAGGGAGAAGAAGGTGATCGCGCCAGCCAGCGTGAGCCAGATCCGCGAGCCGCGCACCGAGCGCGGGCGGCGGACCCAGCGCGCCATTCTCGATGCCGCGGCGGCCGAATTCGGCGAGAAGGGCTTTCACGAAAGCTCGATCGTCTCGATCACGATCCGCGCCGGCGTCGCACTGGGCAGCTTCTACACCTATTTCGAAAGCAAGGAGGCGCTGTTCAAGGCGCTGGTGGCCGACATGAGCGGGCGGGTGCGCGATCACGTTGCCCCGGTGCTGGCCGGGCATGATGGCGGCGCGATCGAGGCCGAAGGCGTCGCCCTGGAGGCCTTCCTGCGCTTTGCCCGCAGCCACAAGGAGATCTACCGGATCATCGACGAAGCCGAATTCGTTGCTCCGGATGACTGGCGCGCGCATTACCTGACCACTGCCAACCGCATTCTCGAGCGGCTTCAGGCCGCTCGCGCCAAGGGCGAACTTGGGGTTGAGCCGAGCGAAGTCCACGCCTGGGCGATAATGGGCATGAACGTGTTTCTGGGGCTGCGGTTCGGGGTGATGGACGGCGCCAGCGACCTCACCGAAGTGGCGCGATCGGCCAATGCGCTGCTCAAGGACGGCATGGGCTGATCCGGTCCGACCGGAACCGCCCGGTTCGATTCGCCGCACCACGCACTCGCACCACCCGCACAATCGGGGCTCGTGCCTTGACAGTGCAAGCGCCGGCGCGGTTGACCCTGCCGCGTCATCCGGGGGCGTTGTTCAAAGGAGTTGCCTTGTGCGCATGATTTCGACCTTCTCGGGCGCTGGTGCCCTGGCCGCGCTGTTGGCGCTGGCGACGCCGGGCGGTCTTGCCGCCCAGCAGCCCGATCCAGGTAATGCCAATATTACCGTGGTCGCTCCGGTGGATATTTCCACTCTGCCGGCCGGGCCGGAAGTGAAAGGCATCATCGCTGCGCGCAGCGGTGACAAGATCAAGGTTGCCGCGGCCGATGGGACCAGCACGGTCATCACTCTGACCGAAACGACCAAGGTCAAGGCCGGTGGCGGGCTGTTCGGCAGCAGCAAGGGCAAGTTCACGATCGAATCGCTGCTCAACGGCCTGCCGGTAACGGTCAAGACCGTGCAGGGTCCCGATGGGCTCTATGCCAGCCAGGTGACCTTCAAGGCCGGCGACCACAAGACCGCGACGATGATCCGCCAGGGCACCGCCCAGGGCTTTGCCGAACAGAGCGCCGCAACCGAAGCGCTGCGCAGCCGCATGGCCGATATCGACAAGTACAACATCAAGAGCACCACCAACGTCTATTTCGACACCGGCAAATGGGTGATCTCGCCGCAGGCCAAGGCCGAACTGTGCACGGCGGCGGCCGAGGCTGAACGGATGGACAACGCCATGATCCTGGTGGTGGGCTATACCGATTCGGTCGGGAGCGACGAATACAACCAGGTGCTCAGCGAAAAGCGCGCCGGGGCGGTGATCAACTACCTGCAGCAGGTCTGCAAGTGGAAGCCCTACCGGATGCTGACCCCCACCGGCATGGCCGAAGCCGATCCGCTGGCCGACAACGAAACCCCCGAAGGCCGTGCCCAGAACCGGCGGGTTTCGGTCAACGTGCTGGTCAGCAAGGGCCTCGACGGGATGTAGCAGGCGGGCATTGCGGCGGGTTTGCGGTGACAATGACCGCAACCCCCGCTATGCGCCCGCCCCATGTCCAATCGCCGTACCTTCGCCATCATTTCGCACCCCGACGCGGGGAAGACCACGCTGACCGAAAAGCTGCTGCTGCAAGGCGGCGCGATCCACCTGGCGGGCGAGGTCAAGGCGCGCGGCGCGGCGCGGCGGGCGCGGTCGGACTGGATGAAGATCGAGCAGCAGCGCGGGATCTCGGTCACCTCATCGGTGATGACCTTCGAGCGGGATGGGGTGACTTTCAACCTGCTCGACACTCCGGGTCACGAGGACTTTTCCGAAGATACCTATCGCACCCTGACCGCGGTCGATTCCGCGATCATGGTCATCGACGCGGCGAAGGGCATCGAGCCGCAGACCCGCAAGCTGTTCGAAGTTTGCCGGCTGCGCTCGGTGCCGATCATCACTTTCGTCAACAAGGTCGATCGCGAAGGCCGTTCGGTGTTCGAAACGCTTGACGAAGTGGCCGATGCCCTTGCGCTCGATGTGGTGCCGATGTCGTGGCCGATCGGGATGGGCGGCGAGTTCAAGGGTGTACTCGATTTCGCCACCAATACGATCGCCCGGCCCGAAGGCGACAGCCGCGAATTTCTGGGTTTGCGCGAGCCGGCGGTGGACATTCCGGCCGACATTGCCGAGGAGATCGAACTGGCCCAGGCCGGCTATGGCGAATTCGATCCCGAAGCCTATCGCCATGGCGACATGACCCCGGTCTATTTCGGCTCTGCGCTCAAGAACTTCGGGGTGGCCGAGCTGATCGATGCGATTGCCAGGTATGCCCCGCCGCCGCGGCCGCAACCGAGCGAGCAGGGCACGATCGAGCCGACGGGCAAGGAAGTGACCGGGTTCATCTTCAAGGTCCAGGCCAACATGGACCCCCAGCACCGTGACCGCATTGCGTTCATGCGGCTGGTTTCAGGTACCTTCAAGCGGGGGATGAAGCTCACACCATCGGCACTTGGCAAGCCGGTCGCGATACATTCGCCGATCCTGTTCTTCGCCCAGGACCGCGAGATCGCCGATACCGCCGAACCGGGCGACATCATCGGCATTCCCAACCACGGCACCCTGCGCGTCGGCGACACCTTGAGCGAGACGAACAAGGTCCGCTTCACCGGCCTGCCCAACTTCGCTCCGGAAATTCTCCGCCGGGTGGCGCTCAAGGACCCGACCAAGACCAAGCAGCTCAGGAAAGCGCTCGACGACCTTTCCGAAGAGGGCGTGATCCAGGTGTTCTATCCCGAGATCGGCGGGCAGTGGATCGTCGGCGTGGTCGGCCAGCTCCAGCTCGACGTGCTGATCAGCCGGCTCGAGGCGGAATACAAGGTCGAGGCCGTGCTCGAGGCCGCGCCGTTCGATACCGCGCGCTGGCTCAAGGGACCCGATGCGGCGCTGAAGCAGTTTGCCGATTTCAACAAGTCGAACCTCGCCAAGGACCGCGATGGCGATCCGGTGTTCCTCGCGCGGAGCACCTGGGACGTGGGCTATCAGCAGGAGCGGAACCCGGAGCTGGCATTCTCCGCGACCAAGGAGCGCTGAGCGGAGTGAAACTCACTTTCGCCAGCTACAACATCCACAAGGCCGTGGGGCTCGACCGGCGGCGCGATCCCGAACGGATCCTGGCCGTGCTGCACGAGATCGACGCCGACGTGGTTGCCCTGCAGGAAGCAGACCGCCGCTTCGGCAAGCGCGAAAGCGCGCTGCCGCGCGACCTGCTCGACGATCTTTCGCACTATCGCCCGGTCGCGCTGAACCACCGCCCGGATTCGCTCGGCTGGCACGGCAATGCCCTGCTGGTGAAACGCACCATCGCGGTGGCCGAGGCTGCCGTGGTCCCGCTGCCGACGCTCGAGCCGCGCGGGGCGGTGCGGGCCGACCTGCTGGTCGAAGGTCGGCGGGTGCGGGTGGTGGGGATGCACCTCGACCTGTCGGGCCTGCGCCGCCGCCATCAGCTGCGCGCGATCCTCGCCCATGTCGAACGCTGCGGGGCGGAATGCCCGACCGTGATGATGGGCGATTTCAACGAATGGGCGCTGCACGGCGGCGCGTTCCGCGAATTCCACGCCCCCTGGCGGGTGCTCGCCCCGGGCCGTTCGTTTCCGACCCGGCGCCCGGTCGCCCAGCTCGACCGGATCGTGATCTCGCCCGGCTGGACCCTCGAAGCGAACGGAGTCCACCACTCCGCACTGGCCGCCCGGGCCTCTGATCACCTGCCGGTCTTCGCCCGGCTGGAACTGCCCAAAATTTAGGCAGGTGCGCAACGAATGAGCGCCCGCGCTGGTCGGCGCGCAATGGCGTTTCGTGCGAGTCCCTGATTCACAACAAAATTGCCGAACTGGCACGGTGCTTGCTGCGTCTGCGAAGCCGGCGCGGGGCCGGCGTTTCGACAATCAGGGGACGTGGCCAGTGAAATTCATCATCGCCATCATCAAGCCCTTCAAGCTCGACGAGGTGCGCGATGCGCTCTCCACGCTGGGCGTGGCGGGCATGACCGTGTCCGAAGTCAAGGGCTTCGGGCGGCAGAAGGGCCAGACGGAAATCTACCGTGGGGCCGAATATTCCACCAACATGCTGCCCAAGGTGAAGATCGAACTGGCGGTCAGCGATGCGCTGGCGCCGCAAGTGGTCGAAACGATCCAGCAATCGGCCAGCACCGACGCGATCGGCGACGGCAAGATCTTCGTGCTCGATCTGGCTTCGGCCACCCGCATCCGCACCGGCGAAACCGGGGACACCGCGCTTTGAGCGCGGGCAACAGGAGGGACCACTCAATGATCCGCAAGTTTATCGGCGGCCTGGGCGCGATGGGGGCAGGATTGCTCTCCGCCACGGCCGCATTCGCACAGGACGGCCCGATCAAGGCCCCCACGGCCGAACAGATGGCCGGAATGGTCGACAAGGGCGATACCGCCTGGATGCTGGTTTCCTCGGTGCTGGTGCTGATGATGAGCATTCCGGCGCTGGCGCTGTTCTATGGCGGGCTGGTGCGCACCAAGAACATGCTCAGCGTGCTGATGCAGGTGTTCATGATCGTTTCGATCGCCGCGCTGGTCTGGGTCGGCTGGGGCTATACCATGGCCTTTACCTCGACCAACAGCTTTGCCCCGACCCTGGTCGGCGGGTTCGACAAGGCGTTCCTCAGCGGGGTTTCGGCATCGACCTATGCCGCCACCTTCAGCAACAACGTCTATCTGCCCGAATTCGTCTTCGTGGTGTTCCAGATGACCTTCGCCTGCATCACCCCGGCGCTGATCGTCGGGGCCTTTGCCGAGCGGGTTAAGTTCTGGCCGCTGATGCTGTTCATGGTGCTGTGGCTGACGATCGTCTATTTCCCGATCGCGCACATGGTGTGGTACTGGGCCGGTCCGGACTTCCTGGCCGATGCCCCGACCGATGCGGGCCTGCTGTGGGGCATGGGCGCGCTGGACTTTGCCGGCGGCACCGTGGTGCACATCAACGCCGGCATCGCCGGGCTGGTCGGCTGCCTGATGATCGGCAAGCGCGTCGGCTATGGCCGCGAAGCGACCCCGCCGCACTCGCTGACCATGACCATGATCGGCGCCTCGCTGCTGTGGGTGGGCTGGTTCGGCTTCAACGCCGGCTCCAACCTGGAAGCCAACGGGGTTACCGCGGTGGCCTTCATCAACACCTTCGTCGCCACTGCCGCGGCCGCCGTGTCGTGGGCCCTGGTCGAACAGATCCACCACAAGAAGCCCTCGATGCTGGGTGCCGCCACCGGGGCCGTTGCCGGCCTGGTTGCGATCACCCCGGCCAGCGGCTTCGCCACGCCGATGACCTCGATCTACCTCGGCCTGCTGGTTTCGCCGATCTGCTACTTCTTCGTCTCCTATGTGAAGAACAAGCTGAAGTACGACGATACGCTGGACGTATTCGGGGTGCACTGCGTGGGCGGGATCGTCGGCGCGATTGCCACCGGGATCGTTGCCGATCCGGCGCTCGGCGGCCAGGGTTTCTTCGATTACACCCAGTTCCCCGCGGTTGCCGGCACCTATGACATGGGCGCCCAGTTGCTGACCCAGCTCAAGGCGGTCCTGCTGACCCTGGTCTGGTCGGGCGGTGTTTCGGCGGTGCTGTTCTTCGCGATCGACAAGGTCTTCGGCCTGCGTCCCAGCGAAGAGGCCGAGCGCGAAGGGCTCGACCTCACCGAACACGGCGAACGCGCCTACAACTATTGAGGGAGTATCGCGTGAAAAGTGGGAACCGGTTTTCACCTTTCGCGATGCGACCAGACCAGAATTGACGAGCTTGGCGGGTCCGGGGTCCTCCTCCTCTCCTCCCCCCGGATCCGCCTCCCCGCGTTCCTCCTGCGAACGCCACCTTGAAAGGGCCGGAGCATCGCTGCTCCGGCCCTCTTCTTCTTTGTTGCGGCTACGTGGCGTGGCTCAGCGTTCGGCCCGGCAGCAGGATGAAGCTTCTGCGCCGTCCGAAGGCGCGACACTACCATCGTTGACGAAGCGATAGCCCAGCCCCCGCACGGTCTGGATATAGCCCGGCCCCAGTTTCTTGCGCAGCCGGGCAATCTGGACCTCGGCCGCATTGCGGCTGGCCTGTTCGCCGCCGCCCGAAAGATGGTCGAGCAGCTCGCCGTGGTCGATCACCTGGCCGGGATTGAGCATGAAATGCCGCAGCATGTGGTATTCGTTGCGGGTCAGGTCGAGGTACTTGCCATCGAGCCAGGCGCAGCGCGCCTTGATATCGAGATCGAGCGGGCCGGCGGTGACGCGGTCGGTCGATTGCCCGGCGCCGCGCCGGACCAGCGCCCGCACCCGTGCGGCAATCTCTTCCGAGCGGACCGGCTTGACCAGGAAATCGTCTGCCCCGGCATCGAGGCAATCGACCTTGTCGCGCCAGTCGCTCAGCACCGAAAGCACGATCAGCGGCTGGATCACCCCGGCATCGCGGAGCAGCTTGACGTGCGAAGTGGCGGAAGTGGCGCGCATCCCGTTGTCGAGCAGCACGGCTTCGATGCCCGTGGCCATGCCATCGGCAATGACCTGTTGCGGCGAATGCCCGAACTTCGGCTTGAAGCCGTTCGACTTGAGCCGGTCGGCAAACAGGCCGGACTGCTCTCTGTCAGGATCGATAATCAGTAGATTCATCGGTTGCGCCTCAATACTCCCCCGTCTCGGCGCACGAGACAATTTGATACATAGTCCGGAAATACCCGGATGGTCAAACCGTGCCGAACTTTGTTTCGACCTGAATCCCTGTTTCGTGCAAAAATTGCGTCGGAAGCAATCCGCCGGCACAAATTATGACGCTGTCATTGGCCAGTTCCCGGCGCTCGCCGCGCCGGTCCAGTAGGATACTTTCTTTGCGTATTTCAGTAACTTGGCTTTCCAGCAGTTCGACCAGGCGACCCTCGTCGGCAAGCTCGCGGACCCTGTCGCGGTTCTTTGCCCGGGCCCGGCCATAGGCTGTCCCGCGATAGGACAGCGTGACCTCGGTGCCTGGCTGTTCGGCGATCCGGGCTGCCGCCTCGAGCGCGCTGTCACCGCCGCCGACCACCAGCACCCGCTGTCCGGCATATTGCTCGGGATCGATCAGCCGGTAGACCACCTTGCCCAGCTCTTCCCCCGGCACGCCCAGCGGGCGGGGGGTGCCGCGCCGGCCGATCGCCAGCAGAACGGCCTTGGCCTTGTAGCGTGCCTTGCCGGTAACCACTTCGAAGTGATCGCCGGTGCGGGTGATCGCGGTGACCTGTTCCTCGAACCGCGGGGTCAGCCCGGTGCGTTCGATCACATCCTGCCAGAATTCGAGCAGCGCTTCCTTGCTGATTTCGGCAAAGCGGACCTGGCCGATCAGCGGCAGGGTGGCGGGCGCGGTCATCACCAGCTTGCCGCGCGGGAAGTGGGCGACCGTGCCGCCCAGCGTCGACTGGTCGAGCGTAACGAACGACAGGTGGCGCTCGCTCGCGCCGAGGCTGGCGGCGATCCCGGCGGGGCCGCAGCCGACGATCACCACGTCGAGCAGATCGGGACCGCCGGGGACCTGCTTCACCCGCTGCGCAACCGCGGCAATCGCCTGGCGGCCCTGTTCGATCGCGTTCTTGATCAGCCCCATCCCGCCCAGCTCGCCGGCGATGTAGATCCCCGGCACCGTGGTTTCGAATTCGGGCGAGAGCAACGGAATATCGACCCCGCGGGTGGCCGTGCCGAACACCAGCGAGATCGCATGGGTCGGGCAGGCGCTGGCGCAGGCGCCGTGGCCGACGCACATGGTCGGTTCGATCAACGCGGCCTTGCCGTCGATGATCCCGAGGATCTTCTTTTCCGGACAGGCCCTGACGCAGGAAGCACAGCCCAGGCACTTGGCCGGATCGATCACCGGGTGGAGCGAGGCCGGTTCGATCAGGCCGGCCTGGCGGTTGTCTTCCAGGATCGCCCTGGCCTGGTGCGAACGCCGCCGCGCCAGCCACTCGCGCCCGATCCACAGCGCGACCAGCGGCAGGGCATAGACCAGCAGCAGCGGATCGAAGGCCATGTCAGGCGCCCGGCACCCCGGCCTGCTTGGCGACTGCCTCGACCTCGGCCAGCCCGGCTGCGTCGCCGGCCAGGGCCTTGCGCGCGGTGGCCAGATCGGCCTTGGCCTGGTCCTGCTGCTTGAGCACCATCCGCGAACGGATCAGCATGGCCCAGCCGCCGGGGTTCTTGGGGTTGTCCTTGAGCTTGGCGGCAAGGCCATCGACCATCGATTCGATCGAGGCCTGCTGCTGGCCGGGCGGCAATTGCGATACCGCGGCTGCCTTGTCGGCGCTGGGCGGGGGGACCGTGCCATCGGCGGCGGCGGCCGGCTTGACCTTGAGCCGTGCCGATATGTCGATCCCCTGGCGGCCGGCTTCCTCCTTGATGCTGCGCTGGACATCGGCCTGCCACGGGGCATCGGCCGCGCCGGAATTGGCCAGCTCGATCCACAGGTCGAGCGCTTCCTTGCCCTTGCCGTTCTGGGCCAGCCACATGCCGGTGAAATAGCGCGCCCGCGGATCCTTGGGATCGAGTTGCAGGGCCTTGTCGAATTCGGCCTTGGCCTCGGGCGTGACCTTGCCACCGGCCACCCCGGTCAGCGCTTCGGCATAGCCGGAATGGACCAGCGGCTCGTTGGGCAGCAGTTGCAGCGCGCGCTTGTAGGGTTCGATCGCCTGCTGCGGGCGCCCGGTCATCAGATAGGACCAGCCGAGCATCCGGAAACCAGCGCCATCGTCCGGGTTCTTCTCGAGCCGGGCGGCCAGCCCGGCGATCATCGTATCGACATCGGCAAGCTGCTGCCCGCTGGCTCCCGCCGGCGGGGCAACCGGCATGGCCGGATCGGTTCCGCCTTCGCCGCGCAGCGCGAAAACCGCGACCGCCAGCGTGCCGAGAACGCCGGCTCCGATCAGCAGGTTGCGGCTGTTGCCAAGGGCCGCCGCGCCGCTGCCGGTGTCCTTCGCTTGCGTCGGCGCGGCGTCGCTGGCGCCCGGTTCGGCCTCGCGTGATTGCCACACTCGCATCGCGACAATGCCCAGAACCACACCGGCCAGCCCGGTCAACAGATATTGCAGCATCGTTTTTCCTGTTCCTAACCCGCCCAGCGCAACCAGTGCCGGGCTATTGCGACGGGTTTGCGGGGCTCGCCCATCCTCTCGCTGACATTAACCTTACAATTCACCTTCCGGCTCGACACAGTGCCCGTTGCTCAAGACGAACCGAAAGGTCGGCTTTGTTGTCGATGGAAACCAAACGCTAAGCACATCCTGTCAGAAAGGGCGCCGATCAAACAAGGCGGGTTGCAAGGTTCGATGGCGACAAAAGCAGGAGATTTCCAAGTTTCGGGTCAACAGCCAAGGTTAACGCCGGGCACGGTCGAGCGCCTGGTGTCGCTGGGCGTGATCGTGCTGGTCGCGGCTGCGGTGGCCTGGGGCTGGTGGCATCGCGCCGACAGCCCGGTCGATCCCGAGCAGGGTCTGGGCTATGCTCTGGGCATTGTCGGCGGAACGATGATGCTGGTGTTGCTCGGCTATCCCTTGCGCAAACGCGCCCGGCCTGCCACCCGCGCGCCGGGTTCGGTCGGGTTCTGGTTCCGCCTGCACATGCTGCTGGGGCTGCTTGGGCCGCTGGCGATCCTTTACCATTCACGGTTTACCTGGGGCGCGCTGAACAGCGCCATGGCGCTGGGGGCGATGATCGTGGTCGCTTCGAGCGGGCTGGTCGGCCGATTCTTCTATTCGCGGGTCCACCGCGGCTATTCCGGGCGCAAGCTCGAACTGCGCGCGCTCAAGCAGGAAATGGACAGCCTGCTCTCGAAGATGGAGGCGCGCGGGATTCCGCACCAGGCGGTGCTTGAGGAAATCCAGCCGTTCGAAGATCGCGCAGTCAAGGCCGGGAGCGCCTTCTGGTCGAGCGCCGGGGCGGTGGTCGGCCTGGGGATCGAAACTCGCCTGGCCCGCCGCCGGCTGCTGCGCGCGATTTCCGGCGGATCCGAACGCACCACCCAGGTGCTGCGCGAACTGGTCGAGGACTATTTCCAGGCCGTGCGCCGCGCCGCCGAATTCGCTTTCTATGATCGCCTGCTGCGGCTGTGGCACCTGCTGCACCTGCCCCTGTTCATCCTGCTGGTCGCCGCGGCGATCCTGCACATCGTCGCGGTGCACATGTACTGATGCGCCGTGCCCTGGCCCTGGTCTGGTTGCTGTGCCTGTGCCTGGCGACGCCGGTGCTTGCCCAATCGATCATGGAACAGCTGGTCACGCCGGGCCCGCTGTCCGGGGCCCATGCCAAGCTCGAATCAAAGTGCGACGCATGCCACTCCTCATTCAAGAAGGAGGCGCAGAACGGACGCTGCCTGGCCTGCCACAAGGGGGTCGCGACCGACGTCAGGACCGGCACCAGGTTTCACGGGAAATTCAATCCGGCCCGGACCGGCACCTGCAAGAGCTGCCACAGCGATCACAAGGGACGCGGCAACCGGCTGATCGTGATCAA
>CAZNII010000010.1:38012-39946 GCA_964573075.1 uncultured Novosphingobium sp.
ACCAAGGGCTGCATGTCATGCCATGCCGGGCAGCGCTGGAAGAACCTGCCGGCAACCTGCGTTTCGTGCCATGCCAAGGACGATGCCCATCGCGGCAGCCGCGGGACCAACTGTGCCAGCTGCCACAACACCGCCAGCTGGGGCGCGGCGACCTTCGACCATTCGAGCACCGGCTTCCCGCTGATCGGCGGCCATGCCGCGGCAGCGTGCGCCGGTTGCCATGGGCCGGGCAACGCCAACAAGCACCCGGCGCGGGCCTGCTATGGCTGTCATGCCAAGGACGATAGCCACAAGGGCGCCAATGGCACCGAATGCGGCAGCTGCCACAACCCGCGCAGCTGGACCCAAACCAATTTCGATCACAACCGGATGACCCAGTTTCCGCTCAAGGGCGCGCACCGCACGACTGAATGCGAAAGTTGCCACAAGCAGCCGCCCAAGGTGGCCAAGCCGCCTTCGACCTGCTTTGGCTGCCACGCCCAGGATGATGCCCACAAGGGTGGCAACGGGCAGGATTGCGCGCGCTGCCACACCGAGGCGGGGTGGAAGCAGGTCAACTTCGATCACAACACCATGACCAAATTCCCGCTGGGCGGGAAACACGCGTTGGCCAAATGCGAGGCCTGCCACACCCGGCCGCCCAGCGAACTGAAGCTGTCGGTCCAGTGCGGTTCATGCCACGCCAAGGATGATCCGCACCTGGGCAAGCTGGGCGCGGAATGCGGGCGCTGTCACAACGATGCCGGCTGGACCAGCGGAGTGCGCTTCGATCACGACCTGACCCGCTTCCCGCTGCTCGGCAAGCACGGGATGCAGCCCTGTTCGGCCTGCCATGCCGACAAGTCGTTCAAGGCCAAGGGGACCACCTGCGCGGCCTGCCACGCGGACGATCACCATGCCGGCACGCTGGGCACCCCGGCGCAATGCCAGAAATGCCACAACAGCACCGACTGGAAGGCCTGGCGGTTCGATCATGGCACCCAGACCCGGTTCGCGCTGACCGGCAAGCACCAGGATCTGGTCTGCTCGGCCTGCCATGCCCGGCCGGGCGATCCGGCCAGGCTGGGCAACCAGTGCGTCGATTGCCATCGCCGCCACGATGTGCACCGCGGCGGGTTCGGCGACGACTGCGCGCGGTGCCATACGACCGGCAGTTTCAAGGAAATCCTGATGGGACGGGGCCGGCCTGGTTCTTGACGGCAACCTGACATTAACCTTGCAATCCCCGGCGAATCTCGGCGAACCGATTCCTCACCGCGACAGTGCGAGGGGCCGCATATACCTTTTCCATTCGGGCGGTGTTTAGGCTCTCTCCACCAAAACACATTTTGCATCCATCGGCATCGGGTCGGTCGGGTCGCAATGACAACGGATGGGGAAGTCTTGCCGCGACGGTACCTCTCGGCAATTCTGGCGATCTTCGCTGCGCTGCTGCTGGCGGCGCTGCCCTCGGCCGCGCCGGCCAAGGATACCGTGGTCAAGTTCGATCACTTCCGCACCGGCTTCCCGCTGACCGGGGCCCACACCGCGGTCCGCTGTGAAAGCTGCCACAAGAACGGGGTCTTCGCCGGAACGCCGAAGGACTGCCAATCGTGCCACAATTCGGTGCGGGCCAGCGGCATGCCGGCCAATCACCTGCGCACCCAGGACAATTGCGACAGCTGCCACACGACCAAGCAATGGCCGGTCAGCAAGTTCGATCACAGCAAGTACAACGGCACCTGCGCTTCGTGTCACAACGGGGTCCAGGCGGTCGGCAAACCGGCCACCCATATGCCGACCTCGCAGGAATGCAGCGCCTGCCACCGCACGACCAGCTGGAATGCAACGCGGTTCGACCATACCGGGATCACCGGCAATTGCGCTTCATGCCACAATGGCACCAAGGCCACCGGCAAGGGCAGCACCCACATCGCAACCAACCAGGATTGCGG
>CAZNII010000011.1:0-11074 GCA_964573075.1 uncultured Novosphingobium sp.
CAAGGCCCAGTCGGACCGGGTGCAGCCGCTGGTCGACCGCGCGACCGAGTTTGCGAAGAAGGCGGGGATGTAAGACCGCAAAGTCCCTCTCCAAATTTGCGCAGCACATTTGGGGAGGTGGCAGCCCGCAGGGCTGACGGAGGGGTAAAGTCGCGAGGGCAGAGGCCCCTCCGTCATTTGCTGGCGCAAATGCCACCTCCCCATTTGTGGCATTCGCCAAAAATGGAGAGGATCTGAAGGCTAACCTTGCACCACCACGCCTTCGGCCTCGAGCCTGTCGAGTTCTGCGGCACCCAGCCCGAGCCATTCGCCCAGCAGCTCGCGGCTGTGTTCGCCGATCCGTGGCGGCTGGCGGCGATAGTCGGCCGGGGTCGCGGAAAGCTTGCCCGGATAGGCCACTGTGGGGATCTCCACCCCGTCCTCGCGGACGAAGCGATGGACCGTGCCGCGCGCTTCGACGAAGGGATCGGCGAAGACATCCTCGACCGTGTTGACCGGACCGACCGGGACCCCGGCGGCTTCGAGCCGGGCGATCAGGCCCGCGCGGGTCTGATCCCTGACCAGCCCGCGCATGATCTCCTCGATCGCATCGCGGTTGACCACCCGGGCCGATGCGGTGGCGAAGCGCGGGTCGGCGCCCAGTTCGGGCACGCCCAGCTCGGCGCAGAAGGCGCGGAACTGGCCGTCGTTGCCGATCGCGATGATCACCGTCCCATCGGCCACGGCGAACGTGGTATAGGGCACCACGGTCGGGTGGCGGTTGCCCATCCGCCCCGGCACGACCCCGCCGACCAGATAGCTCGAGGCCTGGTTGGCCATCATCGCGATTTGCGTATCGAGCAGCGAAATGTCGATCTGCTGGCCCTCGCCGGTGCGTTCGGCATGGCGCAGCGCGGCAAGGATCGAGACGGTGGCGTACATGCCGGTCGCCAGGTCGGCCATCGCCACCCCGACCTTCAGCGGCGGACCATCAGCCTCGCCAGTCACGCTCATCAGCCCGCCCATCCCCTGGGCGAGGAAATCGTAGCCGCCACGATTGGCATAGGGGCCGTCCTGCCCGAAACCGGTGACCGAGCAATAGACGATCCGCGGGTTGATCGCCCGGATCGCGGCATAGTCCAGTCCGTATTTGGCCAGCCCGCCGACCTTGAAATTCTCCACCAGCACATCGGCCCGCGCGGCCAGCCGCCGGATCAGATCGGCCCCTTGCGGCGTTGCCAGATCGATCGCCGCGCCGCGCTTGTTGCGGTTGGCGCAGAGGTAATAGGCGCTTTCGCGGGGATCGTCCGAACCATCCGGCAGCTTTAGGAACGGCGGGCCCCAGCCGCGGGTATCGTCGCCGCGGCCGGGCTGCTCGACCTTGAACACGTCGGCGCCGAAATCGGCGAGGATCTGGGTCGACCACGGACCGGCCAAGACCCGCGAAAGGTCCAGCACCTTGATCCCTTCGAGGGCACGGGGTTTGTCGCTCATCGCGCTCCCATGCCGGGGCGGATCGGCCCTGTCTAGAACGACTTGCTCCAGCTGACGGCCAGCCCCTTGTCGTCGGGCAGGGTCAGGTAGTGGCCGGGATTGCGGCGCCAGAACAGGCTGACCATGCCCGCCCCGCTGGCGAAGGGGCCGCGCCAGACCAGTTCGGCGTCAAGCTCGCGCCCGCGCGGGACCAGCGACAGCGGAACCGTGGCGAAGGTCGGCTCGAGCGTGGCATAGGAATAGTCGACCGGCAGCGACAGCCTGAGCCCGCCGCCATCGACCCTGAGCGGCTGGGCCAGCCGCAGCCCGAGGCTGTCGTTCGGGGCGAACAGCCCTTCGCGCGCAAGGTCGACCGCCCAGGCCGAACTGTCGAGCCGCGATCCGGCGGCGATGGTTCCGCCGGTTTTCGCGCGGGTAAAGCCACGGCGCCACATTGCGCCGATCCGCCAGCCATCGGCCGGGCGCCATTCGCCCGCCGCATCGAGGAACAGGCTGTCGGCCCCGCCCGGACCGAAGCCTTCGTGGAACCGCGCGCCCAGAAGGGTGCGTTCCTCGCGCAGCCATGAGGCCCCAAGCGCCACTCCGACGTCACCAAACTGGCGGTCGAGCGATACCGAGAAGCGGTCGGCCGGGGCCAGCCGGGTCCGGGCCATGTTGCTGGCCGCGCTGAGCACCGGTGCGGCGCTGATCGCCGAGCCGTGTTCGGCGCCGAAGCTGACCCCCCAGGGGCCGAGCTGGCGGCGCAGCGCCAGGCTGATGCTCTCGTCGCGGCCGAAGCCGACATCGTCGCTCGGCGAACGGGCGATCAGGAAGGCCGGCTGACGGCGGCCCTGCAGCTGGGCGACCAGTCCATCGGAGCCCTGGGCAAAGGCAAAGGCGATCTGCGCATCGGGCGCGATCCGCGCCACCACCCGCGCGGCCAGCACCCGCGCGGCCTCGGCATCGCGGGGCGACAGCCGCAGCTGGCCGGTCCACGGCAACCGCGCGACGCGGCCCTTGGCATCGACCGAGAAGGCCAGCGAGAGCTGATCGGTGCCGATCGTGACATGACGGGTTTCGCGGTCGAGCGCGGGGCCAAGCCGCGGCTGGACCTGGGCCGAGCGCATCCCGGCGGACAGGCTGACCTGATAGGCCCGGGCATAGCCATCCAGCATGATCGCGGTGACCGGCAGGCCGCGGGTTCCGGCATCGCCCATCGGCGCGGAGGTAACCCCGGTGCTGTCGCCCAGCGGCATCGCCACCTTGCTGCCGGCGAGGGTGGTGGTGCCTTGCGGGGCAAAGGCCTTGGCAATGTCCATGATCCCGCGGCCATAGGTGGTGTCGGTGCCGGGATCGCCGGCGTCCATCGCGGTGCGCAGCAGCAGGTCGACCACCTGGGTGGCGGTCAGGTTGGGAAAGGCCTGGCGCAGCAGCGCCGCTGCCCCGGCGATCTGCGGCGCGGCAAAGCTGGTGCCCGAGACAAGGTATTGCACCCGGGTCCCGTCGGGCTGGGTCTCGATCTTGAGCACGCCGTTCTCGTAAACGCAGCAGACCCGCTCGCCGCGCGCGGACAGGAACCAGGTCGCCTCGCTTCCGGCGCGGTTGGAAAAGGCCGAGAAGAGATTGGTCGCCCCGACCGAGCCGGCGATGATCACATTGCCGTTGCCGGCCGCGCGCAGCCCGGCGGCGAAGGGATCGGGATTGTTGGGATCGACCCCGGGTTCGGTCGAATCCCCGTCGTTCCCGGCCGAAACGATCACCACCACCCCGGCATTGGCGGCATTGACGATCGCATTGCGCAGCACCGGATCGGGCGGCGATCCGCCGAGCGACAGGTTGATCACCTTGGCCCCGCCGGCCACCGCGGCATTGACCCCGGCGGCGATCGCCGTATCCGAAAACTTGCAGCCGCCATCGGCCGAGGTATCGGCGCAGGTTCCGGCCGTATCGGCCCGGAACATCGCGATATTGGCACCAAAGGCGATCCCCATGATCCCGGTCCCGTCGCGCGCCGCCGCAGCGGTCATCGCCACCTGGGTGCCGTGATCGTCATCGATATTGTCGAGCCCGCGATTGCCGACCACATCGCGCGAGGACGAAGCGATCCGGCCGGCGAATTCGGGACTGTCGGTGTCGATCCCCGAATCGACGATCCCGATCGTCACCCCGGTGCCCGAATAGCCCGCCGCCCAGGCGGTGACCGCGCCGTGCTGGGCCGGCCCGGTCGAGCGATTGTACTCGCTGGTGAAAAAGGTCGAGCTGGGGGTCGGCGTGGGCGTCGGTGTGGGGGTCGGGGTCGGCGTGGGGGTGGGGGTGGGGGTTGGCGTAGGGGTCGGCGTCGGATTGGGGGTCGAACTCACGCCCCCGCCTCCGCCGCAACCCGCGACCAGGGCAAGCGAAAGCAGCGCGGCACCCATGTGCCAGCGCGCCTGCAGGAAAACCGGTTTGGACATGCGATCGACCCCTCATGCACCGCCGCATCGGGCGGTCCGAACTGAACCTTAGCACCATGGCACGAAGATGCTTAACCGGAACTTTCTTTAGCCCCCGGCACAGCCCGTGCTTGCCGGGGCGGTCAGGGCGCGATAGGCGGCGCGAAACGCCGTTTTCGGGAGAATGCCGTGAGTGCCGATCTTGCCGCCGCGATCGAACAAGCCTGGGAAGCCCGCGACGGGGTAACCCCGGCCAGCGCCGATGTCCGCGAAGTGGTTGAAGCCGCGCTGGAACTGCTCGATTCGGGCCAGGCCCGGGTGGCCGAGCCCGATGGCCAGGGCGGCTGGCAGGTCAACCAGTGGCTCAAGAAGGCAGTGCTGCTCAGCTTCCGGCTCAATGACAACGTGCTGGTCGAAAACGGCGCGGCTGGCGCCCCGGCGTTTGACAAGGTGCCTTCGAAGTTCGCAGGCTGGGGCGAGAACCGCTTTCGCGATGCCGGCTTCCGGGTCGTGCCGGGGGCGGTGGTGCGGCGCGGATCGCACATCGGCAAGGGCGTGATCCTGATGCCCAGCTTCGTCAACATCGGGGCACATGTCGGCGATGGCACCATGGTCGATACCTGGGCGACGGTCGGCTCCTGCGCGCAGATCGGCAAGAACGTGCACCTCTCGGGCGGGGTCGGGATCGGCGGCGTGCTCGAACCGCTCCAGGCCGGCCCGGTGGTGATCGAGGACGGCTGCTTCATCGGCGCGCGCAGCGAAGTGGTGGAAGGCGTGCGGGTCTGCGAAGGGGCGGTGCTGTCGATGGGGGTCTACCTGGGCGCCTCGACCAAGATCGTTGATCGCAATACCGGCGAAGTCCACATCGGCCGGGTACCGCCCTATGCGGTGGTCGTGCCGGGATCGATGCCGGGCAAGCCCCTGCCCGACGGATCGCCCGGACCGTCGCTGTACTGTGCGGTGATCGTCAAGACGGTCGATGCCCAGACCCGCGCCAAGACCGGGATCAACGATCTGCTGCGCGATTGACGGCAGTGTCGCCGCTGGCCACCCAGTTCGCGGTTGCAACCGCCATGGTCGTGCTCTGCGTGGTGGTGCACGGGCTGGGCCTGTTCAGCCTCAGCCGGGTGATGCGTACCGAAATCGCGGTCGAACGGCTCAAGCGGATCAACCCGCTGTCGCTGCGTGGCGGGGCTTTCACCCTGGTGATCGTGCTGGCGATGTTCGCGCTGCACGGGATCGAGATCTGGGCCTTTGCGCTGGTTTACTGGCTGACCGGCGCGGTCCCGCAGTTCGAAGGCGCACTCTATTTCTCGACGATCAGCTATTCGACCGTCGGCTACAACGATACCCACATCCTGCCCCACTGGCGGCTGGTCGGCGCGTTCGAGAGCATCCTGGGGGTGTTCCTGCTCGGCTGGTCGACCGCCTTCTTCTTCCGCATGCTGGGGCGAATCGAGGCGCACTGACTCAGATCGCGAAGGCGCGCATCGCCTCATAATAGGGGCGGCATTGCGCAGCCAGTTCCGCCGCCTGCCCGGTCAGTTCGGGCAAGGGGCCGGGCGGCGGGCCGAACCCGGTCGAGGCGGCAACCTGATCGTACCAGTGGCTGGCCCAGATCCCGTCGGCGGGGTGGATTCCGGCCGGCCAGTGCAGCATCGCCGGGTCCCGGGCGATCCCCAGCCGCTCGCACAGCGCGGCCAGTTTGCCGGCCGGGTCGGACAGGAAACTGGAGGTATCGACCACCGCCGGATCGAGCCCTGCTGCCTGCGCCCATTCGAAATATTCGAGCAGCCGGACATAGCCGAGGTCCTCGATCCGGGCCGCGCCATTCTTCACGCCATAGCTGGCGATCACCCGTTCGGGCTCGCGGATCAGGAAGGCGTGGCGATGGCCGGGAAAGTCGGCGATCGAGACCGGCCCGGTCATGTGGTGGGGCATGTGCTTCTGGTACCAGACCGGTTTGCCGCCCGGCGCGCCGCCGCGCAGCGCCGCGGAAACGCTGTGCCAATCGCAGTCCATCGCGGCGATCACTTCCTCGCGCAGTGGATGGTCGGCCCCGGTCGCCTTGAGGAAGCATCCGTAGAACGGCTCGTCGCTGACCGCGCAATCGGCGCGCGAGGAGAAACTGCGCATCATCGTGGTCGAGATGTTGCGCGGCCCCGACCACATCGCAATCCGCACCGTCATCAGGCGCAGTCCCGGTCCATCAGCGCGCGGTAAAGCCCCTGCAGGCGTTCGACCATCGGGCCGCGCCCGTCGGTCAGCTTGCGCCCGTCGATCTCGGTCACCGGAACCACCCCGGCGAAAGTGCCGGTGACGAAGGCCTCGTCCGCGCCGTGAACCTCGGTCAGCGAGAAATTCTTCTCGAACACCGGGATGCCGGCCTCCTTGCAGACCCTGATCACGTTCGCGCGGGTGATTCCGGCCAGGCAATAGTCCCCGCTCGAGGTCCACACCTCGCCCTTGCGGACGATGAAGAAGTGGGTCGAATTGCAGGTGGCGACAAAGCCGTGCGGATCGAGCATCAGCGCCTCGTCGGCCCCGGCCTGCGCGGCCTGGATGCAGGCGGTGATGCAGTTGAGCTTGGAATGGGAATTGAGCTTGGGGTCCTGCACTGCCGGATCGCCGCGCCGCACATGGACGGTGAAAAGCCGGATCCCGCGCTCGATCGTGGCCGGCAGCGGGGCCTTGTATTCAGGAATGATCACTACCGTCGCCGGCGAGATCACCACGCGCGGGTCCTGATAGGGGGTGGAGCGGATCCCGCGGGTAACCATCAGCCGGATATGGACCCCGGCCTCGCCGCGCATCGCATTGGCGTCGATGGTTTCATCCAGCCGCCGGGTCAGCTCTTCCCGGTTCAGGCCAATGTCCATCATGATCGCCTTGGCGCCTTCGTAGAGCCGGTCGAGATGTGCATCGAGGAAGGCGAAGCGGCCGTTGTGGAGCCGCAGCCCTTCCCACACCCCGTCGCCCAGCATGAAGCCCGAATCGAATACCGAGACCACCGCCTGCGGACGCGGCACCAGCGCGCCGTTGACGTTGATCAGGATCGCCTCGTTGCGCGGATCGGCGTGATAGCTGTGCGTGCCGAGCGCCTGTTGTTCGGCCATCAGAAGCTTACCGGGTTCTCGATCGGGGCCGCGCCCTTCTGGCTGGCGGCATAGGCTTCCGCCGCCTTCAGCACCCGCATCATGTTGCGGCTGGCGAGTTTTTCGAGATCCTGCTGGCTCCACCCGCGGCGAGCCAGTTCGATGAACAGCGCGGGATAGGTCGAGACGTCCTCCAGCCCGGTCACCGCCACTTCGATCCCGTCAAGATCGCCGCCCAGCCCGACATGATCGACCCCGATCCGCTTGGCGATATAGTCGAGATGGTCGGCGACATCGCTGACCGTGCCGCGCGGCATCGGGTTGGCCTTGTCCCATTCGGCCAGCGCCGCCTTGGCCCGATCCGGCCGGCCACGGAACAGCGCCTTGAGGCGGGCCTCCTCGGCATCGCGGTTGGCGCCCCACTGGCGGGCCGCCTCGAGCACGTAGGGCGGGTAGAAATTGACCATCACGATCCCGCCGTTGGCCTTGATCGCATCGAGCACATTGTCGGGCACGTTGCGCGGATGCGGGTTGAGCGCGAAGGCGTTCGAGTGGCTGACGATCACCGGGGCGCGGGCCACGCCCAGGGCATCGAGCATGGTCTTCTCGCTGACATGGGCGAGATCGACCAGCATGCCGAGCCGCTGCATCTCGCGGACCACGTCCTTGCCCAGCGGCGAAAGTCCGTTGTGGACCGGCGCGTCGGTCGATGCATCGGCCCAGGCGGTGTTCTTGAAATGGGTCAGCGTCATGTAGCGCGCGCCCAGCGCATACATCTGGCGCAGCACCGCCAGGCTCCCGCCGATCGAATGGCCGCCCTCCATCCCCATCAGCGATGCGATCCGGCCCTGCTTCCACGCGCCTTCGACGCAGGCCGAATCCATGCACAGCGTCAGCTCCTTCGGATGGCGCGCGACCAGCCGCTTGGTCAGGTCGATCTGCTCGAGCGTGGCCTGGACCGCCTGCTGGTCGGTCAGGTTGGCCGAGACATAGACCGACCAGAACTGCGCCCCGACCTTGCCCGCGCGCATCCGGTTGAGGTCGGTCTGCATCGCCCCGACATTGTTGGCCGGATCGGCGGTGCCGCGGGTGTCGGTGAAGTCGAAATCGCCCAGCACGTTCTTGCGCCGGTCGCGCAGCTGTTCGGGCACGTCGTTGTGCCCGTCCCACACCGGCGCGGCGGCCAGCGCGGCCATCGCGACCTGTTCGGGGGTGCGGGCCGGCTTGGCCGGCAGCGAAGTGGCGAGAAGGAAAGTGGCCGCGATCGTGCCGGTCAGCAGAAGGGGATGGCGCATGTCTGGTCCTGTAGCCTGGTTCGCCGACCAGCCTAGCCAAGCTCTCCGGCCAGGTCGAGCAGCTTGAGCATCACTGCCGCGCCGCATTGCTTCGACCGGGCATTGGGATCGAACTTGCCGTCGGCGACGAACTTGCCGCGGGTGTAGAGCGTCGAGAACGACCACAGATAGGGGCTGGCCCGCCCGGCGCGGCGATAGCCGAAGCCGTTGTAGGCCTCCAGCCGGTAAAGGCAGCGCGGCAGGCTCCAGTCGTTCTGCCCGGTAAAGCCCATCAGCCGCAGAGCATCGGCGGCGCTCGATTCCCAGTCGCTCGGCGGCAGCCAGGCGCTGGGCCGGCCCGACGGGACCTGGTGGGTGCGCCGGCTGAGCGGAAAGTCGCCGTTGTGCAGGTGGGCGCGGAAATTGAAGCTGGCTTCCAGCCCGTGGACCGCGGCGATGAAGTACCACGGAATCCCGAAGCGCTGCCCGACCCGTTCATAGCGCGGCCGGGCGGCGCGCATCTGGGCGAGGTGCCAATCGGTGCTTTCGCGGAATTCGGGGCGCAGCTGGGCGGCGGCAAACCAGGCGGCATATTCGTCCGCCAGCGCCTCGAACCTGAGCGAGGTGGAGACCGGCGGCAGCACTTCGCTTACCGTCGGCGGCGTCGCGACGGGCAGCTCGATCGCCGGGGCCAGCACCGCGCCGCCGGCATCCTCGTCGGGCAGCAGCGGGGTCGCCAGCCGGCTCGGGCGATAGGGCGCGGGCAGTTCGAACACCGCGCGGTTCGCCACCGGCGCGGGCGGGACGGTGCCCTGGGGCTGCTCGCTGAACCAGGCATCGGGCGGATCGTACTGGGTGAGGTGCAGCCGGGCGAGCAGCCCGCCGGCCTTCTCGGCCAGGGCGGGCGCCTTCTGCTCTGCCCGGTCGATCAGCGCGACCAGCCGCGGCATCGCGATCTGGTAGAGCTGATCGGGCGAGATCTGGACCTGGCCTTCGTGGAAGGCCAGCGGGCTCGGCGGCAGGCGCAGCAGCCGCGCTTGCTGTTCCAGCCCGACCAGTTCGCCGACCAGGGTGCCCAGGCCCAGCACTTCCTGCGGCACGATCGCGCGCAGCGGTTCGGGCAGCGCCCCGCCGAGCACGCCGCGCAGGTCGGGGCCGGCCATGGCCGCCGCCATGGCAGTTCCGCCGTAGAGGAATTCCCGCCTGCTTGAGGATGCGTGCATCGACTCGCCTCCGCAGCGAAGCCTAGCACTTTCCGCGACTTGGACCGAATCCGGCGGGGATCAGCCCTCGGCTTCGCGCTCGAACGCCGCGTCGCCGCCGATCTTTGCCGCCAGCCGGCCGAGCATGGCCAGCACCACCACCGCGATCACCGTCGCTAGGATCGCATAGGTATAGAGCCCCGCCAGGTCCTCACCCAGGCCAAGCTGGGCCAGCGTGGTCTTGATCGCCTCGTTCCAGGCCAGCGCCGCGACCAGCCCCAGCGAGGCGGAAGCGAGCGAGATCATGGTCTGCACCATTGCGCGCGGATCGGTCATTGCATGTGTCTCCAGGGAGTTGAACCGCGCGGCAATCTATTGCCTCGTCCGGCGGGGACAAGCGCCGCCGCCCGGCTTGCGCACAGCCGCGTTCCGTGCTGCCACGGCCGCGATGGAGCTGCTTTCCGATCCCTGGACGCTGGCGCTGGCGCTGCTTGCGGTGGTCATCCTTGGCCTGGCCAAGGGCGGCTTTGCCGGGCTCGGCGCGCTGGCGACGCCGCTGCTCGCCCTGGCCCTGCCCCCGGTTACGGCCGCGGCGGTGCTGCTGCCGGTGCTGCTGGTCCAGGACGTGGTCAGCGTCTGGTCCTATCGCAAGAGCTGGGACGGCTGGATCATTGCCTGGATGCTGCCGGGTGCGCTGGCCGGAGTGGCGCTGGCCGCCTGGCTCGCCTCCGCCGTGCCCGAAGCGCGGCTGCTGGTGGTGCTGGGAGCGATCACCCTGGCCTTCGGGCTCTACCGGCTATGGCTGGAGCGCGGCGGGCGGATCGTTGCGCCGAGCAATTCGCCGGGCTGGGTCGGGACCCTGTTCGGGGTGGCGACCGGCTTCACCAGCCAGATCGCCCACGCCGGCGGGCCGCCGTTCCAGATGTGGGTCACCCCGCGCCGGCTGCCGCACCAGACCTTCGTCGGCACCAGTTCGCTGACCTTTGCCGCGATCAACTGGATGAAGGTGCCCAGCTACTTGCTGCTCGGCTCGTTCGACCGGCCGGTGCTGGAGGCCGCGGCGCTGCTGGTGCCGGCGGCAATCGGATCGACGCTGGCCGGGGTCTGGCTGGTCCGCCGGCTCGACAGCGCGCGCTTCTATACCCTGATCTACCTGCTGATGATCGCGCTGGGCACGCGGCTGATCTGGCAGGGGATCTAGTCGATTTCGCCCAGCAGGCTACGGGCGTTTGCCGCCAGCGCGGGGGAATCCATCGCTGCCGCCCGCTTGGCGACGCCCGCCGCGCTGCTGCAGAACTTCGTCGGGTTACGTTGGTTGGAGAAACGGTTGTAGAGCTGGGTCTGGTGCCGGTCGAGACCCTTGCCATAGCGCCGTTGCTCGCCGGCATAGGCCTGGGCAAGCAGCGCCTTGTGGCGCGAGAGTAACCGCGAATAGTGTGCGGCAACCGGAGTCCGGCCCTGGCCCCGGCAAGACAGCGCCGCAACATTGAGTCCGGCGCGCAGGTGCCAGACAGCTTCGCCCGCCTCGACACTGGCGACCTGCCTGGCCGGTGCGGGCGCGGGCGCGGGCGCGGGTGCCGGGCGCGCTGCGGTGCTGCGCGGGGGCAGCGAATAGCCGC
>CAZNII010000011.1:11174-23544 GCA_964573075.1 uncultured Novosphingobium sp.
GCGGGCGCGGGTGCCGGGCGCGCTGCGGTGCTGCGCGGGGGCAGCGAATAGCCGCCGTTGACCTGTTGCTTCGTCGGGCCCGAACAGGCCGCCAATGCGGCCAGCAGGGCAATCCCGGGTGCGACCCTGTACATGGCTTTGTCCCTCCGCCTGCCAGCCTGCGGCCCTCCGCCGGCTTGGGCAAGGGCGCGACTCTGCAATGCGGCAGCTTGACCGGCTCTTGCGGCGAATGCTGAATCGGCGATTCAGCCTTGCTCGCGGCGGGCCCGCAGCAGTCCGGCCAGGACCAGCACAACGGCTGCGACCATCGCGAAGGACAGGCTGACCAGCAGGAACGTGACCAGCCCTTCCTGCCAGGCAGCGGCCTGCCGGCCGGCCGCGGTGAGCGGCATGGTCTGCCCGCCCGCGCCCCACAGCGCGGCCAGGAAAGTGGCCAGCCAGTTGGCCAGCGAGCCATAGGCCAGCAGCCACAGCGTCCAGCGTTCGGCCCGCGCACCCAGCCTGACATGGCCCCAGATCCCGGCCAGGGCGAACAGCAGCGTGCCGTTCATCAAGCCTTCGAGGTGCGAAGCAAGCCCCATTCGCGGGTTGGCCAGCTGGCCCGAGACGAACCCGGTCAGCAGCCCCAGCAGCACCAGCACCGCGCCAAGGATGCAAAGCGAGCTGACGGTTTTTGACGATTGCGGTCCGGCCATGCCGTTCTCCCCCCGGTCCGTGCCGGCCCTGCCGTCAGTTGTCGCGCTTGTAGCGGCTCAGTTCCATGGTCCCGTCGAGTTTTTTCCACACCTGCACGCGCCAGCGGCTGCCGTCGGTCAGGACCAGGATCATCCGGTAGTTCATGCCGGCCACGACCTGCCGTTCGGCGCCGACGATGGTCTTGAGCGCGCCGTGCGGCCGGGGCAGCTTGGTTACGGCAAAGCGGGCGATGGCGCCGACTTCGGCCTGAAGCCGCGCGCGCGGAACCTCGCTCCAGCCGCCGGCCAGCGGCGGGCCAGCGGCCGGCGGCGCGGCGTGGAGCGCCGGGGCGGCCAGCGCCATGGCCAGCGCGGTCAGCAGCGCCCTCACCGGATCACCCCGATCGCGTCGGGCGCGGGATCGTTGCCGGGCACGCCCAGCGGCCCGCCACCCAGCCAGACGGCGAGATTGGGCGAAGTCTTGTCGACCCCCGGCGGGAGCTTGATCAGGATCCAGGCGAAATCGCCGAAGGCGCGCGGGGCCGGGCCGAAGGCAGCCTTGAACTCGGCGTTGGTCATTGTCCCCGACCTGAAGCTCCAGCCCTGGCCGGTCCCGGGCGCGGGCTTGCCGCTGCGCCCGTCATAGACTGCCGAAACCAGCCCCTTGAGATCGCTGGCCATCCACATCGAGCTGTCGAAGCCGGGCGCCGCCGGATCGGGGCTTTTGCTTTCAAAGGCGATCAGATCCCATTTGGCCAATTCGCCGGCCGGCAGTTTCAGGGCCTTTTCGAGCTGCGCCGGGCTGATCTTGCCGGGCTTGAAATCACGGACGTGGCTCGCGGCATAGAAGCTGATCGAAGTGGCAATGCCATCGGGCTGGCCCAGCACCGCCGCACTGTTCGGTCCGGCCGGACCATCGGCCGGCTTGCCGGCCCAGTCGACCGTGGCGGCAAGCGCCGGGGCGGACAGGGCCAGGGCACCAAGGGCAAGCAGTTTCAAACGCATCGGGTTTCCTCCGGACAGGGTTGTCGAGTTGCCATCAGCCTAGCCGCGATCGACCGCCCCGGCACTACCCGGATGGGGAGAGCCGGTTTCGCCCGCAGCCGCGACAGGGTCCGGGTTGGTCATGGTCCAGAAATGCGGCCCGCCGCCGGCCACGTCCCATTCGCTGGCAATCGCATAGCCCAGGCGCTGGTAGAGCCCGACATTCGACGGGGTGGCGGTTTCGAGCACCGAGGGGACGCCCAGCCGGGCCGCTTCGGCCAGCCCGGTGCGGATCATCGCCCCGCCCAGCCCCTTGCCCTGGTGGACGGGATCGACCCCGGCCATCTTGAGGTACATCCACGCCTCGCCCTTTGGCAGGTGTCTGGATATCCCCTCATCGGTGCGCAGCGCGCGCGGCAGGTGGCGGCCGAAGATCCGGATGAAGCGCAGCGCGCCGGGATGCCACAGCGGTTCGTGGTAATGGACCGTTCCGGGCGGACGCCACAGCGTCACCGCGCTCACCTCGGGCGTGCCCAGCACCAGCCCCAGCCGCAGGTGCTGATCGACCATCCAGCCGATCAGCCGGGTCAGCCGCCGTGCTCGTGAGGCCTCGTCGGGCAGCATGTGGACCATTGCCGGGTCCTGATGAAAGGCTGCGGCCAGCGTCGCCACCGCGCGGTCGCAGTGTTCAGGGCCAAGCCGGACGATCTGCCTGTTCATCGGCCATGCCTGCCAGCCTTGCAGGCCGAGGGCAACCGCCCTAACGCACGGAAATGGCATTCCGTTCGTTCCGCTCGCGGCTGCGCGCTTTTCAGGCGATGCGCGGGGATCCGCCCGATCCGGGCTTTGTCGCCGATCTCGAATTCCTCGAGAACCGCGACCTCGACCTGTCGATCCGGCTCGGGGCGATGCTGGGGTTCAACGCGCTGCTGATCACCATCGGCACCCACCCGATCTCGGCCAGCCCGGGTGCGCCGCTCAGCCTCGACGCGCCGAGCCAGGGCGGCCTGGTGCTGTTTTCGCTGGTCGGGCTGGTTCCGCTGGTGGTTTCGTGCACGCTGGCGCTGCGCGCGCTGCTGCTGGGCGAGGAGTTTGACAGCGAGGGCGTAGCCGACGACGAGGCCGCGCGGACCCGGCTGTTCGCCACCTTCATTCACTCGATCGACGTCCAGTCGCGCCTGCTCGGCCTGGCGATCCGCTGGACCATGGCCGGCGGAATGCTGACCATGCTGTGCTGGGCGGCGATCCTTTACGACAAGATGGGATAAGGCATGAGCGGCGACGACGAAGACTATGTCTATGACGAGGACAGCGGCGAATGGCTGCCGGCCTCCGAACTGGCCGCAAAACGCGCGGCGGAAGACCGGGTGGATGTGCGCGATGCGGTCGGCAACCTTCTGGCCGACGGGGATTCGGTGACCCTGATCAAGGACCTGACGGTCAAGGGTGCGGGGCAGACCCTCAAGCAGGGAACCGTGATCCCCTCGATCCGGTTGACCGGCGACGCGCAGGAGATCGACTGCAAGTATCCCGGGATCAAGGGGCTGGTGCTGCGCGCGGAATTCGTCCGCAAGCGCTAGGGTCAGGACCTAGGGTCTGCGCATAGGTTTGCGCGGCACTGGCCAAGGCCCCGCGGCGCTGCCATGACTGGGCCCGAGAGGACCCGCGATGGACCGCGTTGCCACCCTGACGCTCAACCCGGCGATCGATTCGGCCTGCGAGGCCGAGACGGTTTCGGCCACCCGCAAGATCCGCACCAGCGACGAACGCTATGATCCGGGCGGCGGCGGGCTGAATGTCGCGCGGGTGCTGCACCGGCTCGGCGTACCGGTCGAGGCGATCTACCTGTCAGGCGGGCCGACCGGGGCGCTGCTCGACGAGCTGCTCGACAAGGCCGGGCTGCCGCGCCGGGCGATCCCGATCCGCGATCACACCCGGATGAGCCTGGCGGTCTATGAACGCTCGACCGGGCACGAATACCGCTTCGTTCCCGAAGGGCCGCAAGTGGCCGAGGACGAATGGCGCGCCTTGCTCGGCGCCTGTTTCGCCAGTCCGGCCGAATGGGTGGTCGCCTCAGGCTCGCTGCCGCGCGGGGTGCCCGACGATTTCTTCGCCCGGCTGGCCGCGCCGCTGGTCGCGCAGGACCGCAAGCTGGTGCTCGACACCTCGGGCGCGGCGCTCAAGGCCGCTTTCGCGGCCGGCGGAATCCATCTCGCCAAGCCCAGCCAGGGCGAGTTCGAGAGCCTGATCGGCCGCAAGCTGCCGGGCCACGCTGAGGTGGCCGAGGCGGCCGCGGCGCTGGTCAAGGCCGGCAAGGCGCGGATGATCGCGGTGACCATGGGCGAAGATGGCGGGGTGCTGGCCTGGGAGGGCGGCGTGGAGACCCATCCCGGGGTCCAGGCGGTGGCCCGTTCGACCACCGGGGCCGGCGACAGCTTTCTGGCGGCGATGGTGTTCGGGCTGCTTTCGGGCGAGGATCCGCCGCACGCGTTCCGCCGCGGGATCGCCGCCGGGACCGCAGCCGTGCTGACCCCCGGAACCGACCTGTGCCAGCCGGCCGAGATCGAGCGGGTCCTGGCGAGCCTGCCCTGACGGGCCTTTACATGCCGGCGCAGGCGCGCAATCCTGCCTTCAGGTTGCGCGCCTGCGGTAGCCCTGCGGCTACTGCTGCGGAGCTGTTCGTCATGTTCAAACGCATTGTTGCGCCCCTGTTCCCGCTGCTCGCGCTGGCCGGGTGCAGCACCTTCGTCGGCGGCGATCTGGTTCGCGAAGGCGAGCCGGTCGGCGCGATCACCCTGGTCAACGACAGCGGGATCGACATCGATGTCGTCACCATATCCCGCTGCAGCGCGATGAGCCACGGCCTGTCGGTGCTGGGTTCGGGCGACCGGATCCCGTCCGGCACCTCGCGCACCTGGCGGGTCAACGCCGGGTGCTGGGACCTCGGCGCCGGGCGGACCGGCACCTGTTCCGCCGGGCGGTGCAGCTGGAACGAAGCCTATATCAAGCTGCAGGTCAGCGGCGGGCGGACCAGCGTGGGCCGGTTCACGGCGGCCGGCGGCAGCTAGCCGCGGCCGAGCAGGCGGCGCATCAGCCCGGGGGCTTCGGCCTCTTCGGCATCGGCTTCGTTGGCCGTTTCCAGCCGGCGACGCAGCACGCTGCCGGTCGGTGCGGCGTCTTCCTGTTCGACCACCAGCCGGCCGCGCTGGATCAGGTTGAGCCGGGCGAGGCTGGGCCCGCCATCGAAGGGCGAAGCCTCTTCCGTCTCGTCGTCTTCCGCAGCCGGGGCCGCCGGGGCGGGCCTTGCCACCGGCACTTCGCGCACCACCGGCCAGTGGATCGAAACCACTTCGGGGCGCATGTCGATCAGCCCCGAAACCACCGGGATCGCTCCGCCCAGCCCGTGCCGTTCCAGCTGCACCGCGACCGCCTGGTGAAAGCGCAGCGCGCGCCACCAGCAGCCGAGCACGAATTCGACATAGCGCAGCGGGGCCGGGGCCTCGCCGCCTTCGCGGATGAAGTGGCGCTGCTTGTGATGGATCAGCGCGGTGTTGAGCGCATCGAGTCCGTCGAGGTCGAGGAAGGCCTCGATATCCTCGTCCTGACCGGCCCATGCGGGGCATTCCTCGCGGCACTGCGCCAGCGCCTCGTCCTGGCTCGCGCTCGACCAGCTCCAGGCCTCGTCGGTGTAGAGCCCCAGGACCATGTAGGGGCGGTGCAGCATGCCCTTGTCAAAGGCCAGGTCGGCCTCGTTGCCCATGGCGACAGTCGCGCCGGTGATCGGCTCGCCCTCGTGCGCCTCGATTGCCTCAACCAGTTCCTCCCAGCCGGCAATCTCGACCGCATCGAGGCTGGCGGCGCGGCACAGCTGCATCATCTCGCCGCCCAGCTCGATCAGCGCCGTGCGCAGGATCCGCTCGGCCTCGCCCAGTTCGCGGCGCTCGAACAGGTCACGCAGGTGCGCGGTCCAGGCCTCTTCCCCGGCATGGCTGGCAAAGGTGGTTTGCAGGCTGTGCATGGCACGACTCCGGTTCGGACAAGCCCCCCGGCATTGCCCTTCACCGCCCAGGGTAAGGGAAAATGGTCATCGCCCGGTTAACCCGATGCGATTTCCCTGCCGCGCCGCCCGAGCAGGAAGGCCAGGAACAGGCCGGTAAAGGCCAGATCGCCGAGCAGGATCCAGCCGGTCCCGGGAACCGCGCGCCCGGCCTGCACTTCGGGCGCCATCAGCGCGACCACGCCGAGCTTGCCGATCACCCCGGCCCACAGCACCGGCCCCAGCCGCACCGGATCGCGCGCAACCAGCGCATAGACCAGGGCGAAACAGCCGACCAGCACGGCCACGATCCGGTCGTTCACCCCCGCCCCGGGCAGGAAGAACGCCGGCACCGCAACCAGCAGGTTAAAGCCCGCCGCCGCCCACAGCATTCTGCTCCACCCGCGCATGCCGCTCATCGCCGCTCTCCTTCGCAGCCAGGGTGCGGCAGGCGGCAGGCCCGGTCAAGCCGGCCGATTCAGCGCCCGACCAGCACCGGCGGGCTGACCAGCGCGGCGACATAGGGCCGCGCCACCCCGCGCAGGATCCGGGCCTGGACCGCGGGATCGGCGGCAATCAGGGCATCGGCCTCGCGCTGGTTGCCGGCGCGGATCACCGCCAGCCCGGTATCGGCGCCAAGCGGCCCGGCCGAGGCAACCCGCCCTTCGGCATGGAGCCGCGCCCAGTAGCGGCGATGCGCCTCGAGCCCCGGACCCTTGAACGGCTGTCCGCGCTTCCACGCCGGACCGGGCCCCAGCACCACCGCGAACAGCCGGCCGTGGGCCACCGGGACGCTCGGGGCGGGCTTGGCCGCCGGGGTCGCAGCGCGCTCGCGGCGCACTTCGCGGCCGGATGAGGCGGCCGGATCCGGCAGGATCAAGGCCAGCGCGGGGACCAGGGCAAGAGCGGCAGGGCGCAGCGGGAATCGGCGGGAGGCAGGCGGCATTGGCGCGTCCTGCCCGATTGCCGCAGCGCCCGCGCGGGCTCCGCGCCGTGCCGTGCCAGCGCTGCGGCAAGAGCCGGAACCGTCCGCCCGCTCAGCGGCAGCGCACGCCCGAATCCGCAGCGGCGCCGAGCACCTTGCCAGGTATCCCGCCGACGATCCCGCCGCTTCCGGTTTGGTTCCGCCCGACCCGGTCCGCGCCGTCGATCCCGGACGAGGCCCAAGATGGCGCATATTCGCATCGCGCGCTTGCCCTGCGACTCGCGCAGTTGCTAAGGGTCTGACCGCATGACGGCATTTCCCGCGCCCCCTTCCGGCCTGATCGACGGCACGCTCCACCGCTTTGCGGTGCGCGCCTATTTCGAGGACACCGACCTTTCCGGGGTGGTCTATCACGCCAACTACCTGCGCTGGTTCGAGCGCGCCCGTTCGGATTTCGTCCGCCTGCTGGGGATTGACCAGCGCGCGGTCAACGAAGCCGGCGAAGGCGCCTTCGCCGTGGCCGACCTGACGATCCGCTATGCCGCCCCGGCCCGGCTCGACGACGGTGTGCTGATCGAGACCACCTGCAGCGAGCTGGGCGCGGCCAGCTGCCGGATGCACCAGAAGGCCATCCGCGAGGACGGCAAGCTGCTGGCCGAGGCGAGCTTTCGCGTCGGTTTCGTTTCCCCCGATGGCCGCCCGCGCCGGATGCCGCAAGGCTGGCGCGCCGCCTTTGCCGCGATTGTCCCCGAAGGAACCCCATGACCCAGCTATCCCTGCTTGCCGCCGCCGCAAGCGAAGCCGCGCCCCAGTCGCTTTCGGGGCACCTAAACCCGGTCAAACTGTTCCTCGATGCCGATATCGTGGTGCAGGTGGTGATGATCGGGCTGATCCTGGCCTCGATCTGGGTCTGGACGATCATGGTCGGCTTCAGCCTGCGCTACGGCAAGGTCAGCAAGGCCTGCGAGAGCTATGAGCGCGATTTCTGGAAGGCCGGCGATATCGACGCCTACCAGGCCGAACGCGGCAAGGGCGATGTGCCATCGGCCCGGGTCGCGGCGGCCGGAATTGCCGAATGGCGCCGTTCGCTGGCCGGCAAGGCGCTCGACCGCGAAGGCACCCGCCAGCGCCTCGCCCAGGTGATGGACAGCGCGATCGCGCAAGAGGCGGACAACCTGTCAGAACGGCTCAACTTCCTCGCCACGGTCGGCTCGGTCGCGCCGTTTGTCGGGCTGTTCGGCACGGTCTGGGGGATCATGAACAGCTTCTTCCAGATCGGCCAGCAGCAGAACAGCTCGCTCGCAGTGGTCGCGCCGGGGATTTCCGAAGCGCTGTTCGCCACCGCGATCGGACTGTTCGCGGCAATCCCGGCGGTGATTGCCTACAACCGCTTCTCGCACCGGGTGAACCAGCTCGAGGCGCGGCTGCAACGCTTTGCCGACCGCTTCCACGCCAGCCTCAGCCGCGAGCTGGAGGCGCAGTGATGGGCATGGACCGCGCCAGCTTCGCTGCCGCTTGCGCAACACCGGCCCGCTCCCCCGGCCCGGCCACCCGACAGGTTACCATATGGGTGGCCGGGCCGGGGGAGCGGGCCGGTGTTGCCTTCCGCCGTGAGGCGGACAAGGATTCGATCTGATGGCCTTCACCGCCCCCTCCCGCAGCAAGCGGCGCCGCGGCCGCGCGCCGATGGCGGAAATCAACGTCACTCCGCTGGTTGACGTGATGCTGGTGCTGCTGATCATCTTCATGGTCACCGCCCCGCTGCTCTCCGCCGGGGTGCCGCTGGAACTGCCCGACAGCAACGCCAACCCGCTCGACCACGAGCAGAAGGAACTGAGCCTGTCGATCACCGCCGACGGGATCGTCTATCTGGATGAGGATGCGGTTGCCCCCGGCGCGCTGGCCGCGCGGCTGGCCGATGTGCCGCGCGACGCGCAGGGCAAGCCGCCGCTGGTGCTGTTCCGGGCCGACAAGGCGCTGAGCCACGGCGCTGTGATGGAAGTGCTGGGCGAACTGAACCGCGCCGGGTTCAATTCGGTTTCCTTCGTCACCGGACAGAAGCCGGCCGGGCCGGTCACCCCGGGTTCAGAACCCGGGACCTAGCCAGCGACCATGACCGCCCGCGCGCTCACCAGCGATGAATATGTCGGCCTGACCCTAGCCGCGCTGGGCCATGCCGTGCTGGTGGCCGGGCTGGTGCTGTACAAGCCGGCTGCGCCGCTCCCCCCGCCGCCGCGGATGACCGTGACGCTGAGCGACATTGCCGGGCCGGTTTCGACCTCGCCCGATCCCGCCGCCAATCCGGCGCCCGACAAGGGCCCCGAACTGGGCGAACCAGCGCCCGAGCCCGAAGCGGTAACCCCGCCCGAGCCGGCCCCGGCGCCGGCACCGGCCCCGAAGGTCCCCCCCAAGCCGCCGCAGCAGGCGCAGAAGACGCCCGCGAAATGGCCCTTCGCCCCGCCCCAGCAGGCGCAGAAATCCCCGCCCAAGGCTCCGCCCGCCAAGACCCCCACCACCCGGCCCGGAGCCAGCGTGCTCGATCCCGGCTATGAAAAGGGGCTGGCCGGTGGCAGCGGCAAGGGCAAGTCTCCCCCGGCCGAGCAGGCATCGGCCCAGACCGTGGCATCGTGGTCATCGCTGATCGGCAACAAGGTGGCGCGGCCGTGGAATGCCTGCCCGGTCAGCGGGCTCGATGTCGGCAAGCTGCGCGCGACGGTGCGCTTCACGCTGGACCGCAACGGCCGGATCCTGTCGATCGAACCCTTCGACGTGACCGGGGTGACCGACGCCAACCGCAACCAGGTCGAGCCGTTCCGCAAATGCGTCAACAAGTCGCTCCAGCTGGCCGCGCCGTTTACCGGGTTGCCGCCCGAATTCTATGACCAATGGAAGAGCCGCAAGCTCAACTTCTACAAGAAATAGGAAGCGCCGCGTGAAGAAGAAGCTGATCCCCGTATTGCTCGCGGCGCTGTTGCCCGCTTCGGCCCTGCTCGCGCAGCAAACCGCGCCGGCCCCCGCCGCCACCGCCGCCCCGACCGAGGTCGAGGAGGACGTGGTCGGCACGCTTGACGCCAACGACGCCAAGATCGCCATCCCCGCCTTTGCCACCAATGCCGATGTGCCGACCCAGACCAGCGCGGGCAGCACCTCGACCCTGGGCTTTGCGGTGGCCAACGTGATCTTCGGCAACCTGCGCAACAACGGCCTGTTCAAGCCGACCGGGCCATCGGCGCTGCCGCGCCCGGCGCTGGCCCAGGTCCAGGCGCCCGATTATGGCGGCTGGCGCGGCCGCGGGACCGACATGCTGGTCCAGGGCTATGTCCGCGCCGAAGCGAACGGCAACATCACGGTCGGCTGCTATCTCTACGACGTCGGGCTGGGCCAGCAGACCGCCAAGGCCGGCTGGACCGTGCCGCCGGGCGAATGGCGCCGCGCCGCGCACAAGTGCGCCGACATGGTCTATTCGCAGCTTTCGGGCGAGAACCCGTTCTTCGACAGCCGGATCGCCTATATTGCCGAGACCGGGCCGAAGAACCGCCGGATGAAACGGCTGGCGATCATGGATTCGGACGGGGCCAACCACCGCTATCTGACCACCGGGCAATCGACCGCGCTGACCCCGCGCTATGCCCCCGATTACCGCTCGATCCTGTACCTGAGCTATTACAACGGCCAGCCCCGGATCTACATCTACGATCTTGGCACCGACAAGCAGCGGCTGCTGCTCCAGGCCAGCAATCCGCTGTTCGCGCCGCGCTGGTCACCCGATGGCAAGTGGATCCTCTATTCGATGGCGATCGGCGGCAATACCGACATCTACAAGATGCCCTCGGCCGGGGGCACCCCGGTCAAGCTGACCGACGCGCCGGGGATCGACATCGGCGGATCGTTCAGCCCCGATGGCAGCCGGATCGTGTTCGAAAGCGACCGCAGCGGCAGCCAGCAGGTCTATGTGATGAATGCCGATGGCAGCGGGCAGAAGCGGATCAGCTTTTTCGGCGGGCGCGCGGCGACCCCCGAATGGAGCCCGCGCGGCGATCAGATCGCCTTCACCCACATCGCCGGCAATTTCCGGATCGCGGTGATGGACCCCGCCGGCGGCAACCTGCGTTACCTGACCGACAGCTGGCAGGACGAAGCGCCGACCTGGGCGCCCAACGGCCGCGTCATCCAGTTCTTCCGCACCGCCCGCGGCAGCGGCAAGACCGGGATCTGGCAGGTTGACCTGACCGGGCGCAACGAACGCAAGCTGGACACCCCGGTCGATGGCAGCGATCCCGCCTGGGGACCGCTTCGTCCCTGAACCGGATTGACTCTCGGGGGCAAAACATAATGCTGAACGCAAAGGAGATGCCCATGAACAAGCGCCTTACCCTGACCCTGCTGCTGGCCGCCGGCCTGGGCCTGTCGGCCTGCGCGAAGAAGGCGCCCGAAGTCCTGCCCCCCGATCCGGGCGGCGCGGCCCCGTCGCAGACCACCACGGAAAGCGGTGCGCCGATCCCCGGCAGCCAGGCCGATTTCTTCGCGCAGATGATGGGCCAGGACACGATCTATTTCGATACCGATCGCTACAACATCGACGCGACCGACCAGCAGGCGCTGGCCGCGCAGGCGCAGTGGCTGATGAAGTATCCGGCCAAGCGGGTGACGATCGAGGGTCATGCTGACGAGCGCGGGACCCGCGAATACAACCTGGCGCTGGGCGAACGCCGCGCCAATGCGGCCAAGAACTATCTGGTCAGCCTGGGGGTCGATGCCGGCCGGATCACCACCGTTTCCTATGGCAAGGAACGCCCGGTGGCGCTGGGCAGCGATGAGGAAAGCTGGGCCCGCAACCGCCGCGCGGTGACGGTCACGATCGACTAGGCTGGGGGTCGGGGCTGGGGGTCGGGGCTCCGGCCCCGGCCGCCGCCGCTTCAGTTCGAAATCGGGAAGATCCACGGCAGGCTGGGCAGCGGCGAATAGCCCGCTTCCAGCGGCACCCTGGCTCCGGCCTCGCGGGCAAGCTGCACCCCGGCCTGCTGGCCGAGCAGCACGAAGCCGACCATCGCCAGCACCGAAACGGCAATCGACAGGGCGAGTTGCTTGCTCATGATCGGCTTCCCTCGGCGAAACAATATGGTTAGCGCCGCGTCCCGGTTCAATAGGCGCGATCCGGGGCCAGGCCAATCCCCATTGTGCGCTTGCACCGGCCCCGCGCTTCGGCCTATCCGGGAACGATGGGCCGAGCGACGCGATCCGATAACTGGGGTTTCCCGCGCTGGCGTGGCTATGGCGGCAGCCGCGAGGCCGCGCAGGTCCGGCTGTGCGACCGCCATGGCTGCTCCGAACCGGGCACCTGCCCCGCGCCGAAAAGCCCGAACAGCCCGGAACGCTGGATGTTCTGCCAGCGCCACGCCGCCGAATACAACGCCGGATGGGATTACTTCGCCGGGCTCGACGCCGAAGAAGCCGCCGCGCGCGAGGCCGAGGAGCGCCAGAGCCACGAAGGCTACCGCGAAAGCGCGCACTATGGCTGGGCCGGTTCGGGCGATGGCAGCCGCAGCCGCGACGAACTGCGCGCGCTGGACCTGCTGGGGCTGACCCCCGACGCCGATTTCGAAGACGTGAAAAAGGCCTGGCGCAGCAAGGCCAAGGAAGTCCACCCCGACGTCCGCCCCGGCGACGAGGAAGCGGCCAAGGCCTTCCAGGCGCTGCAACTGGCCTACGAAGTGCTCCGCGCGGCCGAAGAACGGCGCGAGTGGAAGGGTT
>CAZNII010000011.1:23644-35613 GCA_964573075.1 uncultured Novosphingobium sp.
TTCGCGCCCTCGGCAGGAATTCCTTAGCTTTCACCCGCTACGATGCCCCCAAAGGGGGCAATGTGAGGGCAAGCGACAGGGCAATTGTCAGCTGCGATCCGGCGGTTGCCGGGAACCCGGCACTCGAGCAGGCATGGCGCCGGCTCGAGGCGGAAGCGCTGTTGCCGACCCAGAGCCACACCTTTCACGCCGCGCTGGCCGCCACCTTCCTGGCCGGAACCCCGATCGCGCTGTTCCTGGCGGGCGGCGCGGGGGCCGAGGCCGAGGCGCTGCTGCCGCTGTGCCACGCGCCCGGCCTGCTGGCCCGCTGGCGGCTGGCCGGCGCGCGCGAGGTGTTCGAGCCCGGCGATGCGCTGCTCGCTTCGGCTGGCGCGGCCGACCGGCTCGCCCGCCAGCTCGCCCGGGAAAGCCGCCCGATCGCGCTTGACCGGATCCCGGCCGCCTCGCCGCTGGTCCCGGCACTGCGCGCGGCGATGCGCGGGCGCGGGCTGTGCCTGGTCCGCCCGGCCGCGCCCTGCCCGACCATCGCGCTCGATCCCGCCTGGTCCGACCCGGAAAGCAGGTTCAATGCCGGCCGCCGATCGGATTTTCGCCGGGCCCGGCGCAAGGCCGACGAACTGGGCGAAGTGAGCTTCGACTATGGCTGCCCCGCCCCGGCCGACTTCGACGCCCGCTTCGACGAGGCGGTGGCGGTGGAGATCAGCGGGTGGAAACGCGCCGCCGGCACCGCGATCGCCAGCGATCCGGCCAAGCTGGCCTTCTTCCGCGCCTACCTGCGCAGCGAGTGCGAAAAAGGCGCGCTGCGGATCGCCTTCATGCGGATCGACGGCAAGCCCGTGGCGATGCAGCTGGCGGTGGCATTCAACGGCCGGCTGTGGCTCTACAAGATCGGTTTCGACGAGGCCTATCGCAAATGCTCGCCGGGAACGCTGCTGATGCTGCACTGCCTGGGCGAGGCGGCGCGGGCCGGGCTCGAGGCATTCGAACTGCTGGGCAACGCCGAACCGTGGATCGCCGAGCTGTGGACCGACCAGGCCATGCCCTGCGTTTCGCTGCGGACCTATCCGTTGTCGCTGGCCGGGTTCGCCGCGCTGGGCGGGGATGGCCTGGCCTGGCTGGGTCACCGGATCGTTCCGGGCCGGGCATGAGCTCGCGCGCCTGGGCCCTGCTGCGCGATGCGCGCTATGCCCTGCCGGGGAAGATCGGGGCGATGATGCCCCAGCCCGATCCGGCACGGCTGGCCCGGGCGATGGCCCGGCGCGGGCTGAACGTGACATTCGGCTATTTCGCCGGCGATGACAGCCCGGCCCACACCATCGTTGCCGCCCACGCCCGCCTGGCCGAAGCGCTGAACGCCAGCGCTACACCCGCCTATCTCTCGCTCAAGGCCCCGCAACTCGGCTTCGACCCGCAGGCGATCCGCCAGATCGCCGATCTTGGGCTGGAACTGGTGTTCGATGCCCACGCCCCGGCCCAGGCCGACCGGACGCTGGCGCTGGCCGAGCGGTTCGCGGCGGGCTGCGTGATCCCGGCGCGCTGGCGGCGCAGCCTGGGCGATGCGGTGCGGCTGCGCGATGCGGCGGTGCGGGTCCGGCTGGTCAAGGGCGAATGGGCCGATCCCGAGGCCGACGCCGCCGATCCGGGCCAGGCCTATCTCGACCTGGTCCGCGAACTGGCCGGGCGCAGCGCCCCGGTGGCAGTGGCAAGCCACGATCCGGCGCTGGTCCGGCAGGCCCTGACGGTCCTCAGCGAAGCGGGCACCCCGTGCGAACTGGAACAGCTGCACGGCCTGCCGCGCCGCCGGACTGCGGCAATCGCCCGCGAACTGGGCGTTCCGGTGCGGATCTACCTGCCGCACGGCCCCGGCTGGTGGCCCTATGCGATCGACAAGGCGCTGGGGCGGCCCTACCTGCCGCAATGGTGGCTGGCCGATCTCTTCGGACTCAGCCCTTCCGCTTGAGCTTCTTGATCGTCGCCGAAAAGCTCAACACCGCTCGCCCGTCATCGTCGATCAGCCCGCGCACGAAAATGATCGAAAAGCCCGCGCGAACAATCTCGCCGCGCCCGGTCAGCAACCGTCCCGGTTCGGCCGCACCGATGAATTCGCTGTTCATCGTCAGGGTCACCCCGTGCAGATCGCTATCGGCACCCAGCGCGGTCATGAACAGCACATAGTCGGCAAAGGTCATCAAGGCCCCGCCGTGGATGTTGCCGCCGCCGTTGCAGTTCTTGGCATCGGGGCGGAACCCGCACAGGATGCCGTCCCCGTCGGGCTTGCAATAGAACGGGCCCGCATGCTCCTCGAAATCGTCAACCGGTTCCCAGTGCCGCCAGCCGGCCCAGGGTCCTGCGGTGACCGGGACCATCTTGGCATGGCCGGGCTGGGCGTCGTCGGGCTGAAGCTTGTCGTGCGGTTCGTGGCTCATGGCGGCGGCAAAGCAGAATGGCGCGGCTGGGGCAATAGTAGTTCACGCAAAGGCGCAAAGGCGCGAATGGGCCGCGCCGGGCCGCAGGCCCTCCATTTCAATAGCCAACGGGTTTGAACGGCGATCGATTTGCAAGCGGCTTTGCCGCAATCGCAACATCTTCGCGCCTTTGCGCCTTTGCGTGAACCTTTTGAACCCAGGCGGCCTAAACCGCGCTCAGCGCCTGCTCGAAGTCGGCGATCAGGTCGTCGGCGTCCTCGATCCCGATGCTCACCCGCACCAGATTGTCGGTAATCCCCAGCTGGGCCTTGCGCTCGTCGGGCACCGACAGGTGAGTCATCGCTGCGGGCAGGCTGGCGAGCGTTTCAGTGCCGCCCAGGCTGACCGCCAGCTTGGCGATCTTGAGATTGTCGAGGAACCGGAACGCCTCGGCCTCGCCGCCCCTGATGTAGAGCGAGAACGTGCTGCCCGCGCCGGTGCAGTGCCGATCAAAGATGTCCTGCTGGCGCGGATCGTCGATCATCCCGAGGTAGCCGAGCTTTTCGACCTTGGGATGCTGCGCCAGCCAGGCGCAGACCCTGGCGGCATTCTCACCCGCGCGGCTCATCCTGAGTTCGACCGTTTCGAGGCTGCGCATCAGCATCCAGGCGGTGTTGGGATCGGCAATCCCGCCCATCGTGTTGCGCAGCATCCGCACCGGGGTCATCCACTTGCTGGCGCCAGAGACCGAACCGGCGACGAGGTCGCTATGGCCGCCGACGTATTTGGTCAGCGAATAGACCACGATATCCGCGCCGTGATCGAGCGGGCGCGACCACAGCGGGCCGAGGAAGGTGTTGTCGATCGCAATCGGACAGTCAGGCCCCAGCGCAGCGTCGCGGGCACCCTGGACCGCCTCGACATCGACCAGCGCGTTGGTCGGGTTGGCGGGGCTTTCGAGATAGACCATCGCCACCTTGCCGCCCTGCGCGGCGGCCTGGTCCTTGGCGCGAGCCATCACCGCATCGATCTCGGCACGGGTCGCCCCGGCCGGAAAATCGACATAGGTGACGCCGAACCGGCTGAGCGTCTTGGCGACGAAGCCTTCGCTGGCGGCATAGAGCGGGCCGGAATGGACGATCACGTCGCCGGCCGAGCAATAGGCCAGGAACAGCACGCAGATCGCGGTCATCCCGCTCGAAAAGCACAGCGCCTCTTCCGCCCCGTCCCACACCGCCAGGCGGCCTTCGAGGATCTGCTGGTTGGGGCCGTTGAAGCGCGAATAGACCAGCCCATCGGTGCCGCCCGGAACCTTGCCGGTGATCCCTTCGAAGAACCGCTTGCCATCGGCCGCACTGGGAAAGGCAAAGGTGCTGGTCAGGAAGATCGGCGCCTTGAGGCTGCCTTCGGACAGCATCGGATCATAACCGTGACCCATCATCAGCGTGGCGGGGGAAAGCTGGCGGTTGCCGATGTGAGTGATCGAAGCCTTGGGCTTGCGCGCGGGGGTATCTGCCATGGCTGGCATCCTTCCTTTTCGAACGCTCCCAGGAAGGCGGGAGCCGGAATATCGCCTCGGGCCGGGGTTCCTAACCTCCGCAGGAACGCATCTCCCACTGGCGGATCTGGTGATAGGCGAGGGGGCCCGTCGTGGCAATATGGTTGCCAATGAAACTGGTTGTGCGGGGCCGGTCTTGCGGTTTGCGGGGCAGCGCCTAGACTTGTCCGGTGCGTGGCCTTGCCCTTTCGGCGCTTGCCCTCCTTGCCGCCTGTTCCGGTGGCGCTGGTGCGCCGCCTGAAGGCCCTGTCTCTGAAAGTTCGACTGCCGGGGATGCCGCAATGGCAGAACGCCCCGAGCGTCCCCGGATCGATCCGGCTGTGGCCGCGCAACCAGCGATCCAGGCGGGCGAAGGCCAGTGCAAGCAGATCACCGGCTACCTGAACGATCCCGATCCGGCCGGGAGGGTGGTTCGCGCCGGCCCTTCCCGGAGAGCGCGCGCGCTTGGCCGGCTATTGCCCCCGATTGGCGAAGGGCCGTTTCCCGCCAGCTTCGAAATCCTGCGCAGCCGCAATGGCTGGCTTGAGATCGAGGGGGCAGGTTATGACGAATCGCTGACCGGCAAACCGGCGCCGGCGATGTTCACCGGCCGCGGCTGGATCTGGGGCGGCGGCGTGTCAGTGGGTCTGCAGAGCAAAACCGGCTTTGCCGAGCCTTCGCACAGGTCCGCCTTGCTGGTCGATCTGGGCAATGCAGCCAGCTTCGACTGGCAGGCGAACACCCGGATCGTGGGATGCGACGGACGCTGGGTGCTGGTCGAGATCGAAGCCAATCCCGATTCTCCTGCCCCGAACTATCGCCCCGAAGCCGTGGCCTCGCGCAATCCGCTGCGGCTGCGCTCGTGGGTTGCAGGCGTATGCAACATCCAGGAAACGACCTGCGACGGGGTCAATGGCGATTTCGCCGAATCGAGCCATCTCGATCGCGATCCCAATCGCGGCGACTGACGGGGCTTTTGGGGGAAACCGCAGGACCGGGGGTTGGCAACCGGATCAGAACAGCGCCGCGACGCTCCAGACCACGGCGACCATCAGGAACACGCCGGCAAGGTCGAGCAGGAAGCCGGCCTTGAGCACCCGCGGCAGGGCAATGTGGCCGGTTGACCAGGCCAGCGCGTTGGGCCCGGTTCCGGCCGGCAGCATGAAGCCCCAGCTGGCGGCGAGCGCGGCGGGCAGCGCCAGCAGGATCGGATCGGCCCCCAGCGCGGCGACCAGGGCCCCGACCACCGGCATGATCCCGCTGGCCGCGGCGATGTTGCTGGCGAATTCGGTGACCACCACCACGAAGGCGACCAGCACCAGCGCCACCACCGGCAGCGGCACCGCGCGCAGCGGCAGCAGCATCTGGCCGAGCCAGTCGGCAAGGCCGCTTTCGCTCATCCCCATGGCCAGCGACAGGCCGCCGCCGAACATCAGGATCACCGCCCAGGGCGCGCGGTTGGCCTCGTCCCAGGTCAGCAGCGGGCGGCCGGTGCCGTCGGGCAGGAAGAACAGGGTCAGCCCGGCAATCGCGGCAATGGTCCCGTCGTCGAGCCCGCCGGCCGGGAACAGCGGCTTGAGCAGCGGCATCGAGACCCAGGCGATCACGGTCAGGATGAAGACCGGGGCGAGCCGCTTTTCGGCGGTCGACCAGCCGGCCGGCAGGTGGATCGCGGCGCGGGCCCGGGCCGGATCGAACGGATCGTCGTGGATCTTCTGGACCTTGCCGATGATCAGCGCGGCGAGCGGCACGCCGAGCAGCACCACCGGGATCCCGTAGGCGCTCCATTCGAGGAAGGTCAGCTCGACCCCGAGGCTTTTCTTGAGCAGCGCGACCGCGATCGCGTTGGTCGGGGTGCCGACGATCGTGCCGTATCCGCCCAGCGTCGCAGCAAAGGCGATGCCCATCGGCAGGGCCCCGGCGACCCCGTCCTGCGCGCCTTCGCGAATGTCGCCCGAGGCGAGCATGGCCAGCGCCATCGGCATCATGATCAGCGCGGTCGAGGTGTTCGAGATGAACATCGAGATCGTCGCCGTGGCGGCCATCACCGCCAGCAGCAATTGCCAGTTGGAATGGCCGGCCCGGGCGAGGATCGCCAGCGCGAGGCGCCGGTGCAGCCCGGTCCGCTCGATCGCCAGCGCCAGGAACGCCCCGCCCAGGAACAGGAACATGGTCGGCGAATAATAGGCCGCGGCGGTCTTGCCGGCGTCGCTCACCCCGATCAGCGGGAGGACGATGAACGGCAGCAGCGCGGTGGCCGAAAGCGGCATCGCCTCGCTCATCCACCAGGTCGCCATCCACCAGACCAGCCCGGCGGTCGGCCAGGCCAGCTCCGGCATGCCCTGCGGCGCGGCGGTGAGCAGCGTCAGGAGAAAGCCCAGCGGGCCAAGCCAGAAGCTGATGCGCTTGGCGGTCATCCGCTCCCCCTGTCGCGCCGGCGGGCTTACTTGGGCGCCAGCACCATCAGCATCTGGCGGCCTTCCATCCGGGGATAGCTTTCGATCTTGGCCACTTCGGCGACATCTTCCTGGACCCGCTTCAACAGGTTCATGCCCAGCTGCTGGTGCGAAAGCTCGCGCCCGCGGAAGCGCAGGGTGATCTTGACCTTGTCGCCGTCCTCGATGAACCGGTTCACGTTACGCATCTTGGTGTCGTAATCGTGATCGTCGATGTTCGGACGCATCTTGATCTCCTTGATCTCCTGCGTCTTCTGGTTCTTGCGGGCGAGGTTGGCCTTCTTCTGGGCCTCATACCGGAACTTGCCGACATCGAGGAACTTGGCCACCGGCGGATCGGCGTTGGGAGAGATTTCCACGAGATCGAGGCCGACGTCGGCGGCCTGCTCGATCGCTTCGCGGGTGTACATGACGCCCAGATTCTCACCGTTCTCGTCGATGACGCGGACCTTGTCCGAGGTGATCATGTGGTTGTAGCGCGGCCCGCTCTTCACGGGGGGCGTCATCATGCGCCGGGGTGGGGGTGCTATTGGATTCTCTCCTGTAGATTGACTCGTGCGCGCGTCCTTAAAGCCAAACGCGGGTTTGGGGAAGGTGTCTTGTTTTCGAGCGCCGATCGCCGATGCGATCGATCTGGCCAGGCCGGCCCGGGGGAGCGGGCCGGCCTCGCAGGACAAGGCGGATGCCTTGTCCGCACCGCCGTCAGGCGGACATCGGTTCTCCCCGCCACAGCGGATACTGCACCAGCCGGCCCTGCACACCGAGCAGCGCATCGACTGCCCGCGCCGGCTGCATCGCGGCGATGATCGCCGGATCGGCCGCGTCCATCCCGCCAGTCAGCGCGCCGAACGCCGGGAGGATCAGCTTGCGCTCGCTGGCAACGGCACAGGGGCGGACCACCCGGCGGCCGCGCGCGGTCACCTTGAGGCGCGGGTGGAAGTGGCCCGACAGTTCGGGCCGGGCCTCGCCGGGAAGAGCCTCATGCCGCAGCACCAGGCCCGACAGCTCAAGCTCCTCAACCGCGGTGCCGAGCGGCACCCGGCCAAGGTCGTGATTGCCCGCAACCCAGACCCAGTCGGTGCTGCGGGTCAGCGCCTCGAGCATGCCCAGGGCATGCGGCTCGAGCCGCTCCGCCCCGCCGGCGTCGTGGAAGTTGTCACCCAGGCAGAAAACCCGCCGCGCCCCGGTCTGGCGGATCGCGTCGGCCAGCCGGCCCAGCGTCTCGCGGCTGTCATAGGGCGGCAGCAGCTGCCCGAAACGGGCATAGAAGCTGGCCTTTTCAAGGTGCAGGTCGGCCACCAGCAAGGCCCGCTCGCGCGGCCAGTAGAGCGCCAGGCCGCCGGCCAGGGCCATTTCCTCACCCGCGAACGAAAAGGGAACCATGGCTCTCCCCTTGCCGGATCGGGATTCGCTTGGCAAGGGCGATGCATGACCGACTGGACCCCCATGACCGCCCGCGCCCGGACCTGGTTCGAAAGCCTCCGCGACCGGATCTGCGCCGAGTTCGAAGCGATCGAGGCCGAGGCCGGCAGCCCGGCCCGGTTCGAATACACCACCTGGAACCGCGAGGAGGAAGGCAACCCCGATCCCGGCGGCGGCACCCGCGGGGTGATGAAGGGCAAGGTGTTCGAGAAGGTCGGGGTCAACGTCTCGACCGTCCACGGCCGGTTCGCCCCCGAATTCGCCAGGACCATTCACGGCGCGGGTGAGGACAACCCCGGCTTCACCGCCACCGGGATCAGCCTGGTCGCGCACATGGCCAACCCGCACGTGCCCGCCGTGCACATGAACACCCGGTTCCTGACCACCAGCAAGGCCTGGTTCGGCGGCGGCGGCGATCTCAACCCGCCGATCCCCTATGACGAGGACACCGCCGAATTCCACGCTGCTTTCAAGGCCGCCTGCGACGCCCACGACGCCGGCTATTACGACCGTTTCAAGGCCTGGGCCGACGAATACTTCTTCATCCCCCACCGCGGCGTCGCCCGCGGGGTCGGCGGGATCTTCTACGATCACCTCGAGTGCGAGGGCGAAGCCGCCTTCGAAGCCAACTTCGCCTTCACCCGCGATGTCGGCGAGGCTTTCCTCGATGTCTTCCCGCGGCTGGTTCGCCGCCGGATGGGGATGGACTTCACTGCGCAAGACAAGCACCAGCAGCTGGTCTGGCGCGGGCGCTATGCCGAATTCAACCTGGTCTACGATCGCGGCACCCTGTTCGGGCTCAAGACCGGCGGCAATGTCGATGCGATCCTGATGAGCCTGCCGCCCGAGGTGGTGTGGAGTTGACGCGCACCCTGCATGCGCATAATTTATGCGCATGAACGCACCGACCAGACCCGCACGCCGTTCGACCAACATCTCGCTGGCGGCTGACCTGGTTGCCGAGGCCAAGGCGCTGGACATCAACCTGTCGCGCGCCTGCGAGGCCGGGCTGGAGGCCGCGCTCAAGGCGGAACGCAAACGCCGCTGGCAGGAGGAAAACCGCGCCGCCGCCGAAGCGTCGAACGCCTGGGTCGAAAAGCACGGTCTTCCGCTGGCCCGCTACCGGCAATTCTGATGGCGCAGTTCGATTACTACGCAAGGTCTGGCGGTGCCGGCTTCTGGGTCGATTGCCAGACCGAGCTGATGGAAGCCTACCAGACCAGATTCGTGGTTCCGCTGGTTCCAAGCGAAGACGCCCCCCGGCCCAGCGCGGCGCAGCTCAACCCGCGCTTCGAGATCGCCGGGCGCAATTACGAACTGCTGACCCAGTTCGCCGGGACGATACCGCTGGATGAACTTGGACGGCCAATCGGTTCGCTCGAAGACCAGCGCTATGCTCTCCTCAACGCGCTCGACTTCCTGATCACCGGGGTCTGACGCAAAGGCCTTGCCCTTTGCACCCAACTCCAGCCACATAGGCGGCAATGCTGCGTCAGTACGAACTTGTCGAGCGGGTGCTCGCCTACGATCCCGAAGCGGACGAGGCGATGCTCAACCGCGCCTATGTCTATACCGTGCAGAAACACGGCACCCAGAAGCGCGCCTCGGGCGATCCCTATTTCAGCCACCCGGTCGAAGTCGCCGGGCTGATGACCGAACTGAAGCTCGACCAGGAAACCATCGTCACCGCGCTGCTCCACGATACGCTCGAGGATACCCTCGCCACTGCCGAGGAAATCGAGAAGCTGTTCGGACCCGATGTCGCCCGGCTGGTCGACGGGGTGACCAAGCTGTCCAAGATCGAGGCGATGGGCGAAAGCGAGCGCGCCGCCGAAAACCTCAGGAAATTCTTCCTGGCGATGAGCGAGGACATCCGCGTCCTCCTCGTCAAGCTGGCCGACCGGCTGCACAACATGCGCACGCTGCATTTCATCCGCAGCGAGGACAAGCGCCGCCGGATCGCGCGCGAAACCATGGATATCTATGCCCCGCTGGCCGAGCGGGTGGGGATGTACGAGTACATGCGCGAGATGCAGCTGCTGGCCTTCGAGCAGCTTGAGCCCGAAGCCTATGCGACGATCACCGGCCGGCTGGCGCAGATCCGCTCGAGCGAGGGCGGGCAGGTCGATGCGATTGCCCTCTCGATCAAGCAGGCGCTGGCCGAGGCCGGCCTCAAGGTCGAGGTTTCCGGGCGCGAGAAGCACCCCTATTCGATCTGGAAGAAGATGGCCGAACGCCACGTCAGCTTCGAACAGATCACCGATATCATGGCTTTCCGGGTGCTGACCGACAGCCAGGAAGACTGCTATCGCGCGCTGGGCGTGCTCCACACCACCTGGCAGATGATCCCGGGCCGGTTCAAGGACTACATCTCCACCCCCAAGTCGAACGGCTACCGCTCGCTCCACACCGCGCTGATCTTCGAAAACTCGATGCGGATGGAAGTGCAGATCCGCACCCGCGAGATGCACCGCACCAACGAATTCGGGCTGGCCGCGCACTGGGCCTACAAGCACGGCCAGCGCCCCGACGGGCAGGTCGGCTGGCTGCGCGACCTGATCGAGATCGTCGATGCCAGCCACGATGCCGAAGAACTGCTCGAGCATACCCGCCTGGCGATCTACCAGGACCGGATCTTCGCCTTCACCCCCAAGGGCCAGCTGCACCAGCTGCCCAAGGGCTCGACCCCGGTCGACTTCGCCTATGCGGTCCACTCCGACCTCGGCTCGTTTGCGGTCGGGGCCAAGATCAACGGCCGGCACATGCCGCTGCGCACCGCGCTGGCCAACGGCGACGTGGTCGAAATCATCAAGAGCCGGAACGCCTCGCCCCAGCTTTCGTGGCTCAGCTTCGTCGTCACCGGCAAGGCCCGGGCCGCGATCCGCCGTGCGGTCCGTGCCAAGGAGCGCGCCGAGGTGGCCGCGATCGGGCGCAAGCTGTTCGAACAGATCGTCGAGCGGCTGCCCAGCAAGATCGGCAAGAAGGCGGTCAAGGATGCGGTCAAACGGCTGGGCCTGGCGAGCGAGGAAGAGCTGATGGTGGCGATCGGAACTGCCAAGCTCGAAGACCGCGCGGTGATGGAAGCGCTGGTTCCCGGATCGTCGAAGCATTTTGCCGAGCCCGAACACTGGCCCAAGCAGGAACGCGCGATCTCGATCCGCGGGCTGACCGCCGGCATGGCCTTTCACCTTGCCGATTGCTGCCATCCGGTGCCGGGCGACCGGATCGTCGGGATCCGCCAGGCCGGCAAGGGGGTGGAAGTCCACGCGATCGATTGCCTGACGCTGGCCAGCGGGGTCGATGCCGACTGGCTCGACCTGTCATGGGGCGAACGCACCACCGGCGCGGTCGGGCGGATCCGGATGGTGCTCTACAACCGTCCCGGCACGCTGGCCGAAGCCGCCGGGATCTTCGCCGGCAACCGCGCCAACATCGCCGCACTGGAAAACGCCAGCCGCGACGAGCTGTTCTCGACTTACGAGGTCGATCTCGAAGTCACCGACCTGGCCCACCTGACCCGCATCGTCAGCGCGCTGCGCGCCAGCGATGCCGTGGCCGAGGCCGAGCGGATCTAGGCAGCGCGGCCGTCCCAACCCCTCTCCATTTTGCGAAGCCAATTGGAGAGGGACCTTGCGCCTCAGACCTCCAGCACCACCGCCACCTCATCCCCCTCGCCGATCCCCTCGGCCTTGCGCACGCTGGCCTTGACCGGCAGCAGCCAGCCCTGGCTCTTGCTGGGGAACAGCGAGGTCCTGAAAGTGCTGTCGCCGATCGTGGCGGTGACCTTGAGCGAGCCGAACCCGCCAATGCTCCGCTCCAGCCGCCGCATCAGCGCAGTTGCGCCGAGCGCCTCGCCGGCCTCGCCGTCGATCGTCAGGAAATGCCAGCTGCCGGTCCCGCTGGAACCGGTCCAGCGCCACAGCGGGCCGGTGTGGGTCAGGCGTTCGGTCATGGAAATCTCATCGTCTCATCATTCCCTTCCCACATCACGCCGCCCCTTTTCCCTCGTCATCCCCGCTCCCCTCCCTTCGTCATCCCCGCGAAAGCGGGGACCCAGAGCCAGCCAACCCTGGGTCCCCGCTTTCGCGGGGATCACGAGAGTTTGGTGGGGAGCTGGGACGCAAGCCGCTCACTTCACCTTCGCTCACC